>JBJTDZ010000018.1:0-14157 GCA_046092585.1 Pirellulales bacterium
ACCGGCGCCTTGATCGGCACACCCGCGTCCATCAGCGAGAGCGTCGATCCGCAGACGCTCGCCATCGACGTGGAACCGTTCGAGGCGAGCACGTCGCTCACGAGGCGCAGCGCGTAGGGGAACTCCTCGTCCGTCGGGATCCCCGGCTCGAGGGCACGCTCGACCGGGGCGGAGGGATCGGCGCGAGGATGGCGAGCGTGGGGCGCTGCATGAGGAAGCCCAATCGCGTAGGCGATGGGGGCCACGCCCGTGGGTCACCCCCCCGTCAGCCGCCTCCGGTGGTCGACCTCGAGATACCTGTCGGTCATGCCCGCGAGGTAGTCGGCCACGCTGCGGCGGACACCGAAGGCGTCGGCCCGCTGCCGGTAGCCGGGAGGGAGCGCGTCGGAATGGTCGACGTACCACTCGAAGAGTTCGGTGAGCTTTCGCTGGGCGGGCACCCGCACCGCGAGCACCCGCTCACTGCGGTAGACGCGGGCGAAGAGGAAGCGCTCGAGTTCCCGCTTGCCGGCGGCGACGTCGGCGGCGGGGGCCACGATCCGGCACTTCGGCACGTCGGCGCCGCCGCGGAACACCTCGCGAACGCGGGCCGGTGAATCGACACCGAGCGTCTCGATCGCCTCGCGGCTCCGCGCGATCAGTTCGGCCACCTGAAAGTCGACCAGTTCGTGGAGGATGGCCCGGCGGGCCTCCACGCCCTCGATCCGTCCGTATCGCGCCCGCACGCGGTCGGCAGCCTCTGCCACGAGGGGCAGTGCGGTGAGTTCTTGAAGCGTCACGAGCCCGAGTTCGACGGCATCGTCGGCGTCGTGCGTGTCGTAGGCGATCGAGTCTGCCGCGTCGACGACCTGCGCCTCGAGCAGCGGCGCCGCGCCGGTGCCATCCTTCTTCCGCGTCGCCTGCGCGTCGAGCACCTCGCGGGAGAGATTCAACCCGGGGAAGTCGGGATAGCGGGTCTCCAGGAGCTCCATGATCCGTAGGGCCTGGGCGTTGTGGTTGAAGCCCCCCTCGTCGCGGAGCAGGTCGGCGAGGGTGTCTTCGCCGGCATGGCCCAGCGGCGGATGGCCGATGTCATGGGCGAGGGAGAGGGTTTCCACGAGATCCTCGTTGAGCGACAGCGCCCGCGCGAGCGTGCGGGCGATGCTCGTCACCTCGAGGGTGTGCGTGAGCCGGCTGCGGTGGTAGTCGCCGTGGTAGCCGGTGAACACCTGCGTCTTGTGGGCCAGCCTCCGGAACGCAGCCGAGTGCACGATCCGGTCGCGGTCTCGCTGGTAGGGGCTGCGGAACTGGTGCGGCGGCTCGGGATGCACGCGGCCGGCGGAGTCGACGGCATGCATCGCCCAGGGAGCGAGCAGCAGCCGCTCGCGGGTGCGCCAGTCGGGCTGGGGCGGACTGGATGAGGGCTCGTTCATCGGACGTCGTCGGCCGCCGCCTTTCGCAGCTGCTCCCAGAGCGCGTCGAGCGACTGTGGCAGAACGCGGACGCCGGCGACCGTGGGCATGAAGTTGACGTCGCCCGGCCACCGCGGCACGACGTGCCAGTGAAGGTGGCCGGGCACGCCGGCGCCCGCCACCGCCCCGAGGTTGAGACCCACGTTGAAGCCGTGGGCCTGCATCGAGGCCGAGATCCTCCGGCACCAGGCCGTGATCAGCCGTTGGAGGTCGAGCGCTTCGTCGTCGCCGAGGTCGACGAGCCCGGCCTCGTGGTCGAGCGGCGCCACGAGCAGGTGGCCGTTGGAATAGGGATAGCGATTGGTGAGCACGATCGACAGCGGCGTGCGCTCGATCACGCCCAGGGCACGGTCGTGGGCGGCGGCGGCGGCGGCCCGGCAGAGAAAGCACCCGGGGTCCGCCCCCGGCCTCCACGCCGACGTGCCGATGTCGGGCTCCGCGGCGGAGTCGCCCTGCACGTAGCCGAGTCGCCACGGGGCCCAGAGGCGGTCGTTCGTCATGCCGCGAGTGTACCGCCGAATCCGGCGTTCAGCGGAGGAGCGGCGTTCCCTATGATTGGCCCCCGGCGTTCGATGCGGTTCCCGCGGTGCGGCAGCGAGGCAGCAGGTGGAGTTCAAGGTCGCCCTCGACGTGTTCTCGGGGCCCATGGACCTGCTCCTCTACCTCGTCAAGAAGCACGAGGTGGACGTGACGGAGGTGCCGATCGCCGCGATCGCCGCCGAGTTTGTCGCCTATCTCGAGGTGCTCGAGGATCTCGCGATCGACCAGGTCGGCGAGTTCGTGGAGTTCGCCAGCGTGCTCCTCGAGATCAAGGCCCGGGCGCTGGTGCCGCGGCCCGAGGAGACCGAGGAGCCGGTCGAACTCGTGCGCGAGGACCTCGTGCAGCGGCTCCTCGAATACAAGCAGTATCGTGACGCCGCCACGCTGCTCGAGGATCGGGCGCGGGTCTGGGAACTGCGGTTCGCACGCCGCACGGCCGACGAGCCCGCCGATCGCGGCGGTCCCGCCGAGGTGGCGATCGCCGACGTGCATGCCTGGGATCTGGTGGGGGCCATGGCCCGGGTCATGGCCAAGCGGGAGAAGCGCCGGCCGCGGCAGATCGTGCACGACGACACGCCGATCGAGACGCACGCGGCCCGGATCGAGGCGCTCGTCGCGGAGCGGGGGAGGGTGGCATTCAGCGAACTCTTCGACGACGATATGCCCCGGTCGCGGATCGTCGGTATCTTCCTGGCGGCGCTCGAACTCGTGCGCCGTGGGGCGATCGCGACCAGGCAGGAACGGCTCTTCGACGAGCTCTGGCTGGAGCCCGCGTCGCCCCGGCCCTCCGCAGGCGCCACTCCGGCTCCCGAATCGGCATGATCGACAACTCCCCCTACCGCACGCTCGTCCACAAGGGCCTCACTGTCGAGGGCTACTCACGGGCCGCCGTGCAGAGCTGCTGGCGGATTCCCGAGCTCAAGCTCGGCTTCGACCTGGGATCGCAGCCCTGGGGCTTCATGGCCACGTCCACCTGGTTCGTGACCCACACTCATCTCGATCACATCGCGGCGCTGCCGGTCTACGTGGCCCGTCGGCGGATGATGAAGATGGAGCCCCCCACGATCTACCTGCCCGAATCGGCGGTCGAGCCGATCGAACGGCTGCTCAAGGCGGTGAGCCGGCTCGACCGTGGCCGGCTGCCCTGCACGCTCCTGCCCGCCCGTCCGGGCGACGAGATCGAACTCTCGCGGGAGCACGTGGTGACCGTCTCCTCCACCTGCCATACGATCCCGAGTGTCGGCTACGTGGTCTGGGACCGTCGCCGCAAGCTCAAGCACGAGTACCAAGGCCTGTCCGGCGACAGGATCCGTGACCTGCGGCTCTCCGGTGTCGACGTCACGCAGGAGATCCGTGCGCCGCTGGTGGCCTACCTGGGCGACAGTTCGCCCGAGGGTCTCGACCGTTGCCCTGCCATGTTCGAGGCGATGATCCTGATCACCGAACTCACCTTCGTGGCCCATTCGCACCGCAAGGAGAAGATCCACAAGTTCGGCCACATGCATCTCGACGACCTCCTCGCCCGCCGCGAGCGGTTCCGCAACGAGGTGGTGATCGCCACGCACTTCTCGACCCGCTACACCGACGACCGCATCCGGAGGATTCTCGCCAAGAAGATCCCCGACATGCTCGACGGGCGGCTGAACATCTGGCTGTGACGGGTGCGCGCACTCGCCGGCTGCGGGCTCCCCTTTCCGATCGATCGAGCCGGTGCGGTCGAGACAGCACAGGTAGCATGAGTGCATGGATTGTCTCGTTGCGGCGCCCCGACACGCCTACGTCCACGTGCCGTTCTGCCGGCATCGCTGCGGCTACTGCGATTTTGCGCTCGTGGCCGGACGCGATGACCTCATCGACCGGTATCGCGAGGCGCTCGCCATCGAACTGCAGCGAGTTCGCGAGCCGCACGACGTGGAGACGCTCTACCTCGGTGGTGGAACGCCGTCGCACCTCGGGGCCGAGGGACTGCAGCGGCTCTTCACCATCCTGTGGGAAAAACTTCGGCTGGTCGCCGGCGCCGAGGTGACGATCGAGTGCAATCCCGAGGACGTCACCGCCGCGCTTGCCGATGCGGCGCGGGAGTGCGGCGTGACGCGGGCGAGCCTGGGCGCGCAGTCGCTCGATGCCGCCACGCTCCGCGCCCTCGACCGCAGCCACGCGCCCGACGACGTGCGCCGGGCCGCCGGTCTCTTCCGTGAGCGCGGCGTGACGGTCAACGTCGACCTGATGACCGCGGTGCCCGGCCAGTCGCTCGCCGACGTCGAGCGGGACCTCGCCGCCGTGATCGCCCTCGCGCCCCAGCACGTCTCCGTCTACTGTCTCACGTGGGAGAAGGGGACCGCGTTCGAGGGCCTGCGGCGGAAGGGCACGCTCATGCCGGCCGACGAGGGCGTCGAGCGGGCGATGTTCGAGGCGGCGATCGACCGGCTCGAGGCCGCGGGCTACGAACACTACGAGGTCTCGAACTTCGCCGGGCCGGGGCATCGCTGCCGGCACAACGAGGCCTACTGGGACTGCCGCCCGTGGGAGGCCTTCGGTCCCGGCGCCGCGCGGTTCGACGGCCGAACCCGCGTCACGAACCACCGCAGCCCGGTGACGTGGATGAACAGGGTGCTCGCCGGCGCCGACTTCGCCGGCGACGTCGATGCGATGACGGTCGAGGAGGCGGCCCGCGAGCGGCTGGTCGTGGGCCTGCGGCGGCGCGACGGCGTCGACCGCGACGCGTTTCGTGTGGCGGCGGGCTTCGACGTCGAATCGCTCGCGGAGGCTGCTGTGGCCCGCTGGCTCGCCGCGGGCCTGGCCACCGACGACGGCCGACGGATTCGGCTCACCCGCGCGGGCCTGCTCGTATCGGATGCCCTCTGGGCCGACGTGCTGCGGTAGAGTGATCGGCCGCTTCACCGGCCGCACGATGCCCGATCGCCAGATCACTACCGCTCCCCACGGCCACGTTCTCACGAACGTCGGCGTCTGGTCGCCCGATTCACGGTGGATCGTCTACGACACCCGGTCGACGGCCGACGGCGGCGTGTTCGACGGTTCGCGAATCGAACGGGTCGATGTCGAGACCGGCCGCGTGGAGGTGCTCTACGAATCGCGGCAGGGAGCCTGCTGCGGTGTCGTCACGTGCAGCCCCATCGACGATCGGGTGGTGTTCATCGTCGGCCCCGAGCGGCCCACGCCCGAGTGGTCGTACGGCCCGGCGCGACGCCAGGGGATGGTCGTGCACGCCGGCCGGCCGGGGGTCGCCGAACCGCTCGACGCCCGCGATCTCGTGCCGCCGTTCACGCCGGGCGCGCTTCGTGGCGGCAGTCATGTGCATGTCTTCTCACCCGACGCGACGGCGGTGAGTTTCACCTACGAAGACGCCGTGCTCGAGGCGGCGGAAGGCCGCGGGGCCGAGCGGTCACTGCGGGGCGTCGGGGTGAGCGTCTGCGGCAGGCCGGTGGCCGTGCCGCGGAGCCATCCCCGCAACCACCACGGCTCCGCGTTCAGCGTGCTGGTGACCCGGCTGCGCGACGATCCGCAGCCGGGGAGCGACGAGATCTCCCGCGGCTGCGAGGAGGGATGGATCGGCAGCCGCGGCTATCGGCGGGCCGACGGCTCGTGGCAACGGTGGGCCCTTGCCGTCCAGGGCACGGTGCGGAGCGCCGCCGGTGCCGAGGTCGCCGAGGTCTTCGCGGTCGACCTGCCCGACGATCTTCAGGGGCTCGCCGCGTTGACCGCGGAGCCGATCGCGGGCACGCCGTCCACGCGGCCGGTGCCACCCCGTGGCGTGGGGCAGCGGCGGCTCACGTTCACGGCGGATCGTCGCCACCCGGGCATCGCGGGCCCGCGGCACTGGCTGCGGTCGAGCCCCGACGGCGAGCGGATCGCCTTCCTGATGCGCGACGACGCGGGCGTGGCGCACCTCTTCACCGTCAGCCCGCGTGGCGGGGACATCGCCCAGCTCACCCGCGGGCCGGGTGTCGCCAGCGCGTTCACGTGGATGCCCGACGGCGGCTCGATCGCCTGCGTGATCGACGGCAGGGTCGGCCTCGTGGCGGCCGACTCGGGGCGGTTTCGGCCCCTCACGGAGCCGGTGAGTGGCGATCCGGCGGTTCGGCCCGAGGCGTGCGTCTGCTCGCCGGATGGTCGGCGGGTGGCGTTCGTCCGGCGGCTGCCCGGACCGGATGGCCGCCCGCACAACCAGGTGTGCGTCGTGGACACGGGCGTGGGCTGAGCAGGGCCCGGGCAGGAGCGGTTTTTCCGCGGCCGGGCCGCGACCGCTTGCCCGGCACCGAGGGCATTGTTAGTCTCCGGGGCTCGGTGCCGCCGAGCGGGCGGCCGCGGGCTGCACGCCCTTTCCCGACAGCTTTTCGAGCGATACGAGCGACAGATGAAGACCTACATGGCCAAGCCCGGTGAGGTGGAGCAGCGGTGGTGGGTGGTCGACGCCAGCGGCCGGCGCGTCGGCCGGCTTGCCAGCGCCGTGGCGATGGTGCTGATGGGCAAGCACCGTCCGACCTACACCCCCCACGTCGACACCGGCGACCACGTCGTCGTCATCAACGCCGACAAGATCGAGTTCAGCGGCAAGAAGTGGCAGCAGAAGCTCTACCGCTGGTACACCGGCTACCAAGGACTCAAGTCGGAGACGGCCGAGCATCGCCGCGATCGCCGGCCCGAGTTGATCATCGAGGAGGCCGTCCGCCGCATGCTGCCCAAGACGCGGCTCGGCCGGAAGATGCTCGACAAGCTCAAGGTGTACGCCGGCAGCGAACATCCTCACCAGCCGCAGCAGCCCGAGCCGATCGAGCTCGGTGCCTGACACGGCCACATCCCCAGCACACGAGAGCACCACACGAGGACGACATGACGGCAGAGCAGGGCGTGAAGACGGCACGGCGGGGCGAGGAGATCATCGCGACGGGCCGTCGCAAGACGGCAGTGGCGCGAGTGCGGCTCCGGCCCGGCTCGGGCGAGATCGTGATCAACGGTCGTGAACTCGATGCCTATTTCCCGACCATCAAGGATCGGCAGCTCGTTTCCGGTGCACTCGAGCAGGTTGGCAAGCGGTCGGCCGTGAAGGTGTCGATCACCGTCGATGGTGGCGGACCGACCGGCCAGGCAGGCGCCTGCCGTCTCGGCATCGCCCGGGCCCTGAAGGCTTTTGACGCTGAACTCGCCGAGCCGTTGCGGCAGGGCGGGCTCCTGACACGCGATGGCCGCATGAAGGAACGCAAGAAGTACGGCCTGCGGGGCGCCCGTCGCGGCACCCAGTTCTCGAAGCGTTAGTCGCCGGTCCTGCCGGATCTTGGTGGGCTGTCGTCACGACCGTTGCTGTCGTCACGACCCGACTGGTCGGGCCATCCGGGGCATTTTTCCCGTCCCGGGAGCCGAAGGCATACTTGTGGCAGCCGGCGCTGGTGTGTCCCGACGGGGGCGCCCGCCGCGGTTCCTGCTTCGAAAGGCCTCCTCATGCTTCGCCTCCGCGCTTCGGTGGCCCTGCTCTCGCTCCTCCTGCTGTCGTCGATCGCGTGTGGTCGTGACGCAGCTGTTGTCGCACCGGGAAGGGCGGCGTCGGCCGCCGCCGCTCAGGATCTGCTCGAGGCGCAGGCTGCCGGGCTGGTCGAGGTGCGGTTCATCCCCAACGACTCGCAGTCGGCCCAGGTGGTTGTCAGGAGTCGTTCCGACCGGCCGCTCACACTGCGGCTGCCGGAGGGATTCGCCGGCGTGCCCGTGCTGGCCCAGTTCATGAACCAGCAGCAGGGGGGCGCGGGCTTCGGTGCCGGTGGCATCGGTGGCACGCCTCAGAACGTGGGAGGCGGTGGCGGCGGCATGGGTGGCATGGGGGGCGGCATGGGTGGCGGCGTGGGCGGCGGACCGTTCTCGCTGCCTCCCGAGCGGACCCGCACGCTACGGGTGCCGACCGTGTGTCTGGAGTACGGCAAACGTGAGCCCTCTCCCCGAATCGAATACCGGATGACGCCGCTCGCGGAATGCTCTACCGATCCGCGGCTGCAGGATGTGCTCACGGCGCTCGCGGACGGGAAACTCTCGCAGAAGGCGGCCCAGGCAGCCGCATGGCACGTGGCGAGCGGCCGCACGTGGGACCAGTTGGCGGCCGAGGTGATCCAGATGGCCGGCGGCGATCCCGACCGGCCGTATTTCGCGGTCGGCGATCTCGTCGCAGCGAGGGCCTTCGTCACGGCGTCGGCCGAACGGCATCCGGCGGAGCCGGTCGCGTCGGAATCGACCGGCCGCTGAGGCCGCATTTCTACCGTAAACGCTCGTGCTGGACATGCGGCCGCCAGCTCCGGGCCTACGGCAACTGGGCGATCTCGCCCCCGGCTCGCGATCCGAGGCCCCGCCAGATCGCGACGTCGATGTCGGAGCCTGCCGATGACACCGATCCGTCCATCATGAGCACGTTCACGACGCCTGCATGATGGCTACGGGCGGTGACGACTCCACGGACTGGCGATTGTGAGTTGTCAGAGGCCGAGGTCGGGGAGAGTTCCCGCACCCCGAACACGTCGACGTCGTGCTGCGTGCCGCCCACCGTGGCCACGACCGGCGTGTTTGGCGCGAAGAGCGTCGTGAAGCCCACGTGCAGTGCCCTGCCGCAGACCCATTCGGTGTGGCCGGCCTCGGCGGAGAAGGCGCCTCCCGACGCGAGCGCCGCCGCATCGCCCGGAGATGCCGGGGCCGTGGCCGGCATCGATGCGGCGTCCTGCACCCGCGGTGTGCGCGCCTTGACTTCGGCCATCGCGAGCGTCTTGCTCAGGCCATCGGCGTACTGGCTCGCCCGGAAGCGGGTGAACGGTGCAAAGGCACCGGAGCCGGGGGTCTTGGTGGCCGGGTCGTAGACGAGGTACTGCCCCATGTTGAGGCCGTAGTTCAGCGGAAAGTGCTTCGGCTGGCCGGTCGCCGAGTCGTAGACCTGCGTGGACTTGGGGTCGGACGCACACACGAGCACGTCGACCTTCATCGAGGCCACCTTCGTGTTGAACGAGTTGTTGGCGGTGCCCGAGTAGGCCTGCGTGAAGTCGATGGCCTTGAAGAGTGTGTCACCCTCCATGAACGGCAGGATCAGTGCCTGGCCCGACCATGGACTGCCCGACGACGATCCCGTCAGTGCCTGGGCTGAAGGGGGAAAGAGCCGCCGGGCGTTTTCGTAGTTGTGCGACGCAAGGCCCAGTTGCCGGAGGTTGTTCTGGCAGGCCGACCGCCGGGCTGCTTCACGGGCCGATTGGACGGCAGGCAGGAGCATGCCGATCAGGGTGGCGACGATCGCCACCACGACCAGCAGTTCCACCAGCGTGAAGGCAGCGCGGGGAAGCTTGGTGGTGAGCAAGTCTGCTTTTTCAAATGATTTCATGTGGAAAGCATCCTCTAAAAACGATCCTGAGAATCAGTCTCATTACAGGGGCTATGCTAGCAGCCGGCGTCAGGCGGTCAAGTGGCTCGACGCGGCCGATGCCTGCCGCCGGCCAAAACAGACTCGTCCCCTCCACTTTGCCACCGCATGAGATACAACCCAGAAGCAGTGCCGCGCGGAGAGTTCTGCGGCGCGGGGTGTCGTTCCAGGAGCCAGTCGTGATCCAGCCTGCAGCTGCCGTCGGTTCGCCCCCGTCCGCCGCCGCCGACGTTGTCGTCGAGGCCCGGAACCTCTCGAAGGTCTATCGCGACTTCTGGGGCAGGAGCAAGAAGACGGCCCTCAAGCCGCTCGACCTCGACATCCGCCGCGGCGAGATCTTCGGCCTGCTCGGCCCCAACGGCGCGGGCAAGACCACCACGCTGAAGCTCCTCCTCGGCCTGATCTTTCCGACATCCGGTGAAGCGTTCGTGTTCGGCCGCGCCGCCACCGACGTCGCCAAGAACGAGCGGATCGGCTACCTCCCGGAGGAGTCGTATCTCTACAAGTTTCTCGATGCCGAGGAGACGCTCGACTTCTACGGTCGGCTGTTCGGCATGCCGCCGGAGGAGCGGCGTCGGCGGGCCGATGCGTTGATCGAGATGGTGGGACTGGCCCGCGATCGCAAGCGGCAGTTGAGGGAGTATTCCAAGGGCATGACGCGCCGGATCGGCGTGGCCCAGGCCCTGATCAACGATCCCGAACTCGTGATCCTCGACGAGCCGACCAGCGGCCTCGACCCGATCGGTTCGCGTGAGATGAAGGATCTCATCATCGACCTCAAGGCCCGTGGCAAGACGGTGATCATGTGCTCTCACCTGCTCGCCGACGTCGAGGACGTGTGCGACCGGATCGCCGTGCTGCACCAGGGCGAACTCAAGGAGCTCGGTCGCGTGGACGACCTGCTGCGGCTCACGGGCGTCACCCAGATCCGTGCGTCCGGCCTGCCCGAGGCTGCAGCCGCGGAGGTGAGGGCGCTGCTCGAGCGGAGCGGCGCGACCGGCATCGAGGTCGGTCACCCACGTTCGACGCTCGAGGATCTCTTCCTCGAGGTGGTTCGCGACACGGAGGCCCGACCCGGCCGCCGTGCTCGACGCGCCGACGTCGGGTTTGACGGCCACCGGGCGGAGTGATCGACACGTCATGGTGCTCGAAGAGGAGATTCCGCGGTTTGCTGCCTGGATCGGACCGGCGGTGGTGCGCTATGCCTCCGGCGCGACCGGCGTGGCACTCGCGGCAGCCCTCCTGGCTTGGCTCGCGCAGGCGATCGTCGCCGGGCCGCTCGCCGCGGGCGATCGTGCCTACCGCGGGGTGCTCGCCGGGCTCGCCGATCTGGCGCAGACGTCCCCCGGGCGAACATGGGCGCTTGCCAGGCTGGCCATCCAGGAATCACTCCGCCGCAACGTCCTGGTGGTCCTCGGGCTCTTCGCCCTGATCCTGCTCTTCGCGGGATGGTTTCTCGATCCGGCGAGCGTCAATCCGGCGCGGCTCTACGTCGGTTTCATCCTTGCCGCGACGAACCTGCTCGTCTGCCTCGTCACGCTCGTACTCGCCGTCTTCAGCCTGCCCGCCGACATCGGCTCGCGCGCGATCCAGACGGTCACCACCAAGCCCGTCCGTACGACCGAGATCGTGCTCGGCCGGGTGCTCGGCTTCGCGGCGGTGGGCACGTGCCTGCTCGCCGTCATGGGATTCGCGGGCTGGGCATTCGTGGTGCGGAGCGTGAGCCATGGTCACACGCTGGAGGCGGGCGACGTGTTCGAGGTGGCCGGCGAGGATGCCTCGGTCGTCGGGTACGAGGGCCGCACGAGCCTCGACCGCGGCCACCGCCATCGCGTCGCGCTCGACGCCGACGGCACCGGGATCGCGGAGACCGGTCACGGCCACCGGCACCGCGTGGTCGTGACCGGCTCCACGGCGGCGGGCGAACCGATCTACGCCGTGGGACCGGCCGAGGGCCTGCTCGAGGCCCGCCGGCCGCTCCGTGGCCGGCTGCGGTTCCTCGACCGAGAGGGACGACCATCGGCGAAGGGCATCAGCGTGGGTGCTGAATGGGCCTACCGCCAGTACATCGAGGGAGGTACGGCGGCCGCCGCCATCTGGACGTTCGACGGTCTCTCGCCCGGGCAGTTTCCCGAGGGACTTCCCCTCGAGATGATCGTGCGGGTGTTCCGCACCTACAAGGGCGACATCGAGGAGGGCATTCACGGCACGGTCCAGGTTCGCAACCCCGTCAGCGGCCTGCGGAGCGAATCGGTGCCGATCGTGGCCAGGGAGTTCACCATCGACGCACTGCTGCTGCCGCGGCGGATCAACGCCGTGCGGTCGGGGGGCGAGCTGGAGGAGGTCGACCTCTTCGAGGCGTTCGTCACCGACGGTCGAACCGAGATCTGGCTCCAGTGTCTGGAGCCGGCCCAGTACTACGGCGTGGCCCAGGCCGACTTCTACCTGCGGGCCGGTGACGGCTCGTTCGTCGTCAACTATGCCAAGAGCTGCCTCGGCATCTGGTTCTGCATGCTGATCGTCACAGCCCTCGGCGTGCTCTTCAGCACGTTCCTCTCCGGGCCGGTGGCGCTCGTGGCCACCCTCGCGATACTCCTCATCGGCCAGTTTCGCGAGTTCATCGCCCGCCTCTTCGAGAGCCAGATGACCGGCGATGCCTCGATCGTGCCAGGGGGAGGGCCGATCGAGTCGCTCTACCGGATCGTCACGCAGACGAGCATCACGCTGGAACTCGACCCCACGCCGGGCGTGCAGGCGATGAAACTGCTCGACACGATCCTGCTGGCGCCGATGCGGCTGGCGGCCGGGCTGTTTCCGTCGCTCTCGGCGCTGGGCACGAGCGATTTCGTGGCCGGAGGCTTCGACATCCCGGGCGACCTGCTGGCGGCACATGCCGCCGAGACCTGCGGCTACCTGCTGGCGTTCCTGGTGGCCGGCGTGTTCTGCCTCAAGGCGAGGGAGGTGGCGTCGTGAGCGATTCGCCGCGGGAGACGACACGGCGGCAGGCCGGATCGGCGTGGCTGGGGCTGCGTCCCGGGACGCTCGGCCTCCTTGTGGCGATCGCCGTACTGCTCGTGCCGCTCTCGGCCCTGAGCCAGCCGGCCGACTCGATGAGCCCCGGCGGCGTGCTGGCCCGGCTGCGGACGGCGTTTGGTCTCTCGCAGGCCGATCTCGGCGAGGTCGATCCCGCGAGCGAAACCATGCGGTTCGCGACGCTCGGCCTCAAGAACATCGCCGTCACGCTCCTCTGGGACCGCGCCAATCATTACAAGAAGGTCGAGGACTGGGCGAATCTGTCGGCGACGCTCGAGCAGATGACGAAGCTCCAGCCCAACTTCTACTCCGTCTGGGATTTCCAGGCCCACAACCTCTCCTACAACATCTCCGTCGAGTTCGACGACTATCACGACCGCTACGCCTGGGTGATGAAGGGCATCGAGTTCCTCCGGCAGGGGATCGCCTTCAACGCCCGCGAGCCGCGGCTGCTCGGCCGGATGGGCTGGTTCATCGGCCAGAAGATCGGCAAGGCAGACGAGAAGGTGCAGTACCGCCGGCTGTTCAAGGCCGACGATGATTTTCACGACCGCGACGATCCCGAACGCACGTTGCCCGAGCGCGACAACTGGCTCGTGTCGCGGGTGAAATACCGGGCCGGCCAGCGGCTCGTCGACGCCGGGGCCCCGCTGAAGACGACGCCGCTGATTTTCCACAGCGAGCCGATGATGGCCGCGATCAACTACGCCCGGGCTTTGGAGGAGGACGGCGAGTTCGGACCGGTGGCCAGGGACGGCTGGAAGCTCGCCAACGAGGAGCTGGCGAGGTTCGCCGAGCGCGACATCGCCACGAGTTGGGGCGTGCCCATCCAGCTGCGGCTCCGCGAGGCCGAGGAGCAGCGGGCCGCGCAGCTCGCCGCCGAACTCGAGCGGCTCCTGCCGGGGCAGTTTCAGGAGGTTGAGCGGCGGCGGAGGGAGGGGCTCACCGCCGATCAGCGGGCGGCCCTCGACACGCCGCAGCTGGACCGCACGGAGGCCCAGCAGCGGCTGGCGGCGGAGGCGGAGACCCAGCTCACCGTGACCTGGAAGACGGTGGCCCGGCAGGCCCCCGTCGACGTGCGGGCCAAGGCCGAGGAACTGGCCCGCGATTACACGGAGGCGAAGGAACGGGCCACGATGATCGATCGCTACCGCGACATCGTGAACTTCGACTTCTGGCGGGCGGCCTGCGAGGCGGAGGTCACCGACGACGCATTGCAGGCCCGTGCCGCGTTCTGGAAAGCCGGCCGCGAGTTCGACGCCGCGAGGCTGCAGGCCGCAAAGCAGGCCTACGAGCAGGCCTTCGCCGCCTGGCGGAAGGTGCTCGACGCCTCGACCGTGCTCCGCACGGATCCGCTCACGGCTGACGACATCGTCGAACACGTCGACCGCTACCGGAAGCTGCTCGAGCAGCTCGACGAGCCATTTCCGGCAAAGTTCATCCTGCAGGACGTGCTCGACCTCGCCGGCCCGCGGCAGTAGCGGCGTCAGTCGCCTGAAGCATCCGCGCGAACACCCGCGAGGGGCCGCCCCTGCCCGGGAGCCGGACGCTCGCTGCGGCCTTCCAGGCCTGCGCTCGCTCGATGCTGACCGCGCTCCGGCATCCATGCCTCCGCTGGTCAGCAACGCCGGCTCCCGGGCAGGGGCGGCCCCTCGCGGGTGTTCGCGCGGATGCTTCAGGCGACTGACGCCGCTACTGCCGCGGGCCGGCGAGGTCGAGCACGTCCTGCAG
>JBJTDZ010000019.1:0-18834 GCA_046092585.1 Pirellulales bacterium
AGCCCGAGCCGGTGAAGCGCCCGAGGCCCTACGGGCATCGGCTCCTCCGACACGGATGCCCGGGAGGGGTTGCCCGTGCCCCGGAGCCGGCGTTGTTGGCAAGCGCAGCCCGGAGGGCGAAAGCGCAGCCAGCATCGAGTGAGCGGAGGGCAGGGATGCCCGCAGCGAACGTCCGGCTCCGGGGCACGGGCAACCCCTCCCGGGCATCCGTGTCGGAGGAGCCGATGCCCGTAGGGCCTCGGGCGCTTCACCGGCTCGGGCTGCGTTTCATTCGAGCGTGCCGGCGATCACTCGGCCGGCGCGGACCGTGGCCGCGATCGAGGTTGCCGGGTCGAGGATCGCCTCGAACGGATCTCGCGGCGTCGTGGCGGTGCGGAGGATCACGAGATCGGCGGGCCGGCCGGCAGCGAGCACGCCCGCCGTCCGCTCGAATCCGAGGGCCCAGGCGCCGTCGACGGTGGCCATGCGCACGGCGGCCTCCGGCACCGCCAGGCCCGCGTTCACGAGCGTGCGGCATTCGGCGAGCACCGAGAGATCGGGGCTCGACGCGCGGCTGTCGGTTCCGATAGCCACCCGCACTCCGGCGTCGTGGAAGAGCCGCACCGGTGGCGGCGTGCCGGAGATGGCGAGCGTCGTCCGTGGGCAGACGGCCACGCAGAGCCGGTCGCGGTGCCGCCCGAGCCGGGTGAGGGCCTCGCCGTCACGTGCGAGGTGCGTGCCATGCACGACGATCCCGCGGGGCGCCCGCGCCAGCCGCGTGATCCACTCGGCGGCCGGCAGGATCACCGGCGGCAAGGCCGCGTTCCAGGCTCCCAGTGATTCGAGCAGGTCGCGAAACGGCCCGGAGCCCGAGGCGGCGAGCTCCGCTTCCGCGTCGCTCTCGGCGAGGTGCATGGCCACGGGAAGTCGGCGGCGGCGTGCAGCGGCGATGATCGCCGTGCCGAGCGACGCGGCCACGGAGTAGGGCGCGTGTGGCGAGAAGCCGGTGGCCAGCCCCCGCCGTGCGAGAGCCTCCTCGTCGCGAAGGGAGTCGCGGAGCGCCGCCTGCGCGGCGGCGGCACCCAGGCCCAGCGCCTCGCGAAACACCCGCACCCGCGGCCCGGCGGCCGCGTGGGCCCCGGCCGGCGCCGACGTGGCGATCTCGCCCAGGGCGGTCACTCCGTGTGCCGCGCTCTCCGCCATTCCGGCCGCGATCGCCGCCACGACGCGGGCCTCGCCGGCCGCGTCGGCGCCGCGGCCGCGGCGGATCGCCACCACCCGGCCCAGCCAGCCGGGCAGCCCGCCGCTCGCATCGAGCGGTGTCTGTTCCGCGGAAAACTCGAGATGGGTGTGGGCGTTGACCAGGCCCGGCATCACGATCGCGTCGCCGAGGTCGACCGTCGCACGGCCACCACGAGGCGGAGCCCCTGCCCCCATCGCGACGATCCGCCCACGCCGCATCCACAGCCAGCCGCCGTCGAGCGGCCTTCCCGTCATCGTCACGAGATGCCGGCAGCGAAGCGTGGCGTCGGCCGGAAGGGAGGGCGTCACGGCGACGTCGTGGCCACGGGCAGCGGCACGGCCCGCACCCGCACCCGCTCGGGATCGGCCGTCGGCGCCTGCGGCTCGTCTTCGAAGAGTTCGTAGAACACGTTCCGTCGCCGCGGGATCCAGCCGAGTTCGGCGATCGCCGACTTCATTTCGTCGAGCGTCAGGTGGTGGACGGTGCCGGCGGCACTCACCACGTTCTCCTCGATCATCAGGCTCCCCATGTCGTTGGCACCGAAGAGCAGGGCGAGCTGGCCGATCTCCCGGCCCTGCGTCACCCAGCTCGACTGGATGTTGGGGACGTTGTCGAGGTAGAGCCTCGCCACCGCCTGCGTCTTCAGGTATTCGAACGCGCCGGCCGGGGGGATGTCGTCCATCTCGGTATTGTCGGGCTGGAACGACCAGCAGATGAAGGCGGTGAACCCGCCTGTTTCATCCTGCAGGTCGCGGATGCGGTCGAGATGCTCGACCCGTTCGGCCAGCGTCTCGACGTGGCCGTACATCATGGTGGCCGTGCTCTTGCCGCCGAGCAGGTGCCACTGGCGGCTCACCTCCAGCCAATCGTCGGTCATCGCCTTGCCACGGGTGATCGCCGCCCGCACGCGGTCGACGAGAATCTCTCCGCCGCCCCCCGGCAGCGAGCCGAGGCCCGCCCGGGCGAGCCGCTCGAGCACCTCGCGGAGCGGTCGCTTCGAAACCTTGGTCAGATGGTGAATCTCCGGCGGCGAGAATCCATGCACGTTGACCTGGGGGAACTGCCGCTTGATGTCGCGGAGCAGGTCCTCGTACCACTCCAGTTGCAGCGTCGGATGCATGCCGCCCTGCATGAGGATCTGGTCTCCTCCGAGGGCCACCGTCTCGGAGATCTTGTCGAGCAGCACGTCGCGATCCAGGACGTAGCCCTCCGGATCCCTCGGCCCACGGTAGAAGGCGCAGAAGTCGCACACCGCGGAGCAGACGTTGGTGTAGTTGATGTTCCGGTCGATGTTGTAGGTGCGGTAGGGCTCGGGATGGAGCCGCCGGGTCACGGCGTCGGCCGCCCGACCGATGGCGGCGAGGTCGCGGGATTCGAGGAGCGTGACGGCGTCGCCGGGAGCGAGCCGGCCGCCGGCGACCACGTCGTCGAGGATTCGTGCGATGGGTGTCATGTCGGCTGCGGGGACTGGGGCCGTGGGGCCACGGGAGTATCCGCGGCGGGCTTCGCCGCGGCCTCCGCCGCCGGGGCCAGGCCGAGCCCGGCCGCCAGCCGCTGGAACGCCGCGAGGGCCTCGCGCTCTTGGGGCCCCAGATGATAGTGCAGGTTGTCGCGGAGGTAACTGAGGCACTGCGGAACGGTGAGCCCGTGGCTCCCCGCCTCGGCAGCGGCGATCGCCGCCAGATTGGCGGTTCCGGAGTCGCGAGCCCGTGCGAGCAGGGGCTCGATCGGCGTCGCGTCGATCCCATCGCGGGCAGCCCAGACGGCGAACACGAACGGCAGCCCCGTCCAGCGGCACCATTCGTCGCCCAGGTCCCAGGCCAGCTGGAACGAACCGGTCGCGAGTCCGGCGCCGATCGCCCGATCGCCGATGAGGAGGACCGCATCGGCCGCCGTGTCGGCCGGACCGGCTCCGATCGGCAGCGGCTCCACCGCGGGCATCACGCCATGTCGTTCGGCGAGCAGGATCCGGGCGAGGGCGGCACTCGTCCGCGAGCCCTCGTCGATCGCGAGCGTCGCGACCCGCTGCGGAGCCGTGCGAAACAGCAGCTTCACGCTCATCACGGGGCCGCGGCATCCGATGCAGGCATCGGACACGACCCTGTGACGCCCGCGGAACACCTCCACGACGGGGATCAGGGCGAGGTCGAGATCACCGGCCGACAGTCGATCGGCCAATCGGCTCGGCAGATCGAAGCCGAGGTCGATGCCCGGCCCGGCGAGGCCGTGCACGAGAGGGCGGGTGTTGAGATACTGAACCGCTCCGACGCGGGGCCGCTGCCGGAACGGCCGACGGGCACGGAGGTGGGAAGGTGGCTGGACGATCATGGTTCGCGGGGCGGGAGCCCGATTTATGCCGCGGCCTCGTCACTGGGGCAACCGCATTTCGCAGCCCCGGCTAACGGCCCCGCCCGGCAGGGGAGGGATCGCCTCAGGGCTCGAGCCGCCGAAATGCCCGCAGCCCGACCGCCAACGGCACGAAGGTGGCAATCAGGCCCGTGGCGAGCACCACGGCGAGACTCGCCACGGTGGCCCACGGGCCCGTCGCCCGGGCCAGCAGGCTGTCGGCGGTGGTCGCCGGCCCGAGGGCGTGCGCCAGCAGTCCGAGCTGCGAAGGAAACGCCGCCGCCACCACCATCACCATGATGAACAGCGAACTGATCACGAGGCTCAGCGTGCCGCCGAACCCGGAGGAGATTTTCGACGGCGAGGCTTCCCGGAGGTCGGGCATCCAGGCACCGAGGCCCACGGCGATGCCCGACAGGCCCATGCAGAGCATCGCGCAGCAGAACTCGTGCTGGGCGATCAGCGGCCAGGGAATCCCCAGCATGCAGTCGCTGAGGAGCACGAGGAGGCAGCAGGGCACGAGGCCGCCCACGAACGAAAAGACGAACTTCGACCAGACGATCTCGTCGCGGTGCACCGGGAGCAGGCCGAGAATCCAGAACCGCCTCCCCTCGAGGCTGATCATCGGATAGACGAACCGGGTGGTGAACGTCGAGAGAATGAGCCCGACGACGGCGAGGTTGAGAAACCCGATCAGCGACGCATAGGAGTTGTTGTAGTTGAAGGATCGCAGGTTCACGAAGTAGAGGCCGAGCAGCCCGAAGAAGATCGCGAACTGCGACCACTGGGAGACGTCCCGGCGAAAGAGCCGCAGGTCCTTCAGCATCAACAGCCGCAGCGGCCTTCCGGGCGCGTCCCCGTCGGCTCCGAGGGCACGATCGAACCACGCCGCTCGCCGGCGGCGTCGGGCCGGTGTCTCGCCGGCGAGATGGCTGTAGCCGCGTCGGTAGGCCACTCGCGCCAGCCAGCCGGCGACGAGTTGTGCGGCCAGCGCGTTGGCGATCAGCAGCGACAGAAACTTCACCGCCTCCGCAGTGCCCCCGGGAGACACCGCCCCGCCGGGCTCCGTGCGTGCCGCCTCGATGAGCCCCGTCGAGAGCCACCAGCTCGGCAGGAACTTCTGCTCGGTCACGGCCAGCCGGGAGAAGGCCTGTTCGAACCACGCGGCCGACATGGTGTCGAGCCGTGCCTGCGAGAACGTCGACCAGGCGAGCCAGGTCGCGGCGACGCAGGCGAGGCTCACCGCGATCGACAGGGCATGCAGCCGGATGCGGGGCAGCCAGGCCGCCAGTGCCATGCAGCAGATGCTGCCGAGCGACGCCGGGATCGTCACGAAGGAGATCATGAACGGGATCATCAGCAGAAAGTACGTCCAGGCCGAGCCCCGGACGACCCCGTAGGCCGCGAGCATGGGGCTGCCGAGCAGGATGAAGCCCCAGCTGGAAAACCAGACCGCCTCGCGAAACTTGTGGGCGTGGATGATGTCCGGCCGCGTCGGCAGCGTGAGCAGCAGCCGGGCCTCGGTGGAGCAGTACATGCCCCCGTAGACGAGGATGCCGGTCGAGAACACGAGCATCACCATCAGGGACGAGAAGAAGGCGTTGAACAGCAGCGAGATCACGTCGGCGTGCAGGTCTTCGAGGAAGGCGAAGGCTTCGACGAACAGCCCGTAGAGCGATCCCCAGAACATGCCGCTGAGCAGCACCACGAGCGTGAGCCGCAGCCGGGACTCGGTGAGCATCGACCGCACGGTCTCCCAGGCGAGCGTCGCCCGCAGGCGGAGAAAGAGCCGCGCCTCGGCGTCGAAGGGCAGCAGCCGGACCGTGTCGGGGCCCTTCATGGGCGACTCCGTTGCGGCGACGTGAGCTCGAGGTAGAGCTGCTCGAGCGTGGTCGACTCGAGCGCCATCTGGTCGCGAAGTTCGGCGATCGTGCCGAGAAATCGCAGTTGGCCGCGAACCATGATGCCCACGCGGTCGGCCATCTCCTCGGCCATGGCCAGCGTGTGCGTCGACATGAAGACGGTCATGCCCTCGCGGGTGCGGGCGGAAAGGAGATCCTTCACGATCCGGACGCTCCGCGGATCGAGTCCGACCATCGGCTCGTCGAGCACGAGCACGTCCGGGTCGTGCAGGAGTGACGCGGCGAAGACGAGCCGCTGCTTCATTCCCAGCGAGTAGCTCTCGGCGAGGTCGTCGGCGAACTCGCCGAGTTCGAAGTGGTCGACCTCCCGGTCGATGCACGAGGCGGCCAGCCGCCGCGGCATGCCGAACATGTCGGCGATGAACCAGAGAAACTCGCGGCCCGTGAGCTTGTCGTAGAGGCACGGCTCGTCCGGCACGTAGCCGAGATGGAGGTGGGCCTTCCGCGGGTCGCGAACCACGTCGTGCCCGCAGACCCGGACGGCACCGCGCGAGGGATGCAGCAGCCCCACGAGCATGCGGATCGTCGTGGTCTTGCCCGCTCCGTTGGGGCCGAGCAGGGCGAAGAGCTCGCCGCGGGGGATCGAGAGGGCCAGGTCGGCAACGGCCGTCTTCGCCCCGAAACTGCGGGTCACGTGGTCGAACTCGATCATGGCGTTGCCTCGCCGCTGCCGTCGCCCGCGGTCGCCGCCGGCTCGTCGGCCGCCAGCCAGGCCGCGGCCTCGTCGCTGCGTCGCACGAAGGTCACGCGGGTGCCGAGCAGCATGGTTTCCTGGCGGAGAACCCGCCCCGTGCGATCGACCCACAGCCGGCAGCGTGGCTCGCGGTCGCTCGTCGGGTCGTCGCGGTAGGTGACGACATGGGCACGCACAAGGCCGTTCTCCCAGAACACGGTTTCCTCGGGGCCCACGTGGGCATGCAGGATTTCCAGCGGGGCGTGCCCGGGCCGCAGGGGGCTGTAGGTCGGCACCGTCCATCGCCGTCCCTCGTAGAGCCCCGGCAGCGTGGCCTGCGGCGACAGTTCATCGCCGATCACCACGTGCGTCGGCAGGTGCCGGGTCGTTTCGTAGTGCATGCCCCCGGCTGCGATCGTCACCCTCACCGCGCCGTCGTCGACGACTCCCCTGAGTTCCACGTCGTCGCTCGACGCGGGCAGCGCCACTCGGGAGGAGAAGGCGGCGAGTCGGCCCGCGGGATCGATGTCGAGTCGACCCCGCGCGTCGAACGCGACGGTCTTCGCGTCGATCGCGGCGCGGCGAACGAGCAGGCCGAGCCACGGGGGCAGCATCTCGTCGAGCGGCAGGTGGTCGATCCGGAGCCGGGTGGCGACGGTCATGCCTCCCGCCGCGGAACGCTCTCCGGTGGCGATCGCCCAGCCGACGGCGCGGTCGTCGAACTGCACGGTCCAGGCGACCGGCACGGGCCGGTTGCCGGTGGTGTAGAGTGCCTGGTGGCCCGGTGGCGAGCCCGGGCTCAACGCCGGCAGGATCTTGGCGACCACCAGCCATCCGGTGGTGACCAGCCAAAATCCCAGCACGAGCGGCGTCAGCAGCGGTCGTTCGAGCATGGTCGCGGCCTGCCAGGCGTCGGTGGTGGTCGAGGGGAGCCGCCCCCGCATCATCCCTGTGTCGAGTTTATCGCCATTCCCGGAGGCCTGGAAACGAGATGGGGGTGCCGTCACCCCGCCCTTATGCGAAGGCGGAATTGCCGGGACTTGACCCACGCCATACACTCTCGTGCAGCGTCGATTCCGACGTTGATTCCGACGGGGAGCCCATGCCATGCCGACAAGCCATGACGCGCCGCGATCGGTCTTTTTTCTCCAGGGATGCCCTGTCTGCGGCCGGCGGCTGCAGGTCGACGTCGCCCTCCTCGGACGGCGGGTCTACTGCCAGCACTGCGGCGGAGGGTTCGTCGCCATGGACGAGGCCCTGCAGGGATCCGGTGCCAATCCGGCCGGCGAGGTCCGTCGGGATGCCGACGTGCTCGACAAGGCCGATGCCCTCCTCGCCCAGGCGGCCCAGGCCCTGGCCCGTGCCGGCTCCGGCGACGAGTTCTGACGGTCGTCACCCGCCGGCTGCCCAGTCGCCGCCGTAGCCGACCAGCCCGCCGAGGCGGTGCCAGTAGTCGGGGAACGTCTTGCCCACGCAGGCCGGATCGGCGATCCGCACGTCGGGCACCTTCAGCCCGGCGAGGGCGAGGCTCATCGCCATGCGGTGGTCGTCGTAGGTGTGCACGGTGGCTCCCGCCAGGCGGGCGGGCATGATCGTCAGGCCATCGTCATGCTCCATGACGTCGCCGCCGAGCCGCCGCAGTTCGCGGACGAGGTCGCCGATGCGGTCGGTCTCCTTGTCGCGGATGTGGGCGACATTGCGAATCGTGGTCGGCGAGTCTGCGAAGAGCGCAACCACGGCGAGCGTCGGAACGGTGTCGCTGATCGCGTTCATGTCGACATCGACGCCGCGGGCGGCCCGGCCCGACACCGTGATCGAGCCTCCGTTCCCCTGCGGATCGCCCTCCTCCCACTCCACGCGGCAGCCCATCCGCTCGAGCACGTCGCAGAGTTCCACGTCGCCCTGCATGCTGCGTCGGGAGAGGCCGTCGACCCGGACGGATCCGCCGGTGATCGCGGCGGCCGCGAAGAAGTAGCTCGCCCCCGAGGCGTCGGGCTCGATCGCGTAGTCGCGGCCGGTGTAGCCGCCGGGCGGGATGTCCCACGTGCGGTCATCGAGCACGTTGCACGGTGCGCCGAAGTCGGCCATCACCCGCCGGGTCATCGCCAGATACGGCAGCGATACGAGCGTGCCGACGAACTCCATCCGCATGCCCCGCCTCGTGCAGGGAGCCGCGAGGGCCAGCCCGCTGGCAAACTGGCTCGAGGTGTTCCCGCGGATCGTCGCGGCGCCGCCCACGAGCCCCGGGGAGCGGATCGTGACGGGCGGGCACTCGCCCGGGCTCCCGGCCTCGGCTTCGACACCGAGGTCGCGGAGTGCGGCGAGCAGGTCGCCGATGGGCCGCTGTCGCATCCTCGCGGTGCCGTCGAGCAGGTAGGTACCGTGGCCGAGGCTGCAGACGGCGGCCAGGAACCTCATGGTCGTGCCGCTGGCCGCGCAGTCGAGCGTCGCATGCGGAGCGGGAATGATCCCGCCCGCTCCGACCACCCGCGCGATTCCACCGGTCCAGTCGACCTCGATGCCGATCCCGAGGGCCGTGAGAGCCGCTGCCATCACGCGGGTGTCCTGGCTGTCGAGCACCCCGCTGAGCCGGCTCGAACCGCGGGCCAGCGCCGCGCAGACGAGCGCCCGGTTGGTGATGCTTTTCGAGCCGGGCGGCCGGATGCGGCCCGTGACGGGCCCCGGGCACGGGGGAATGAGGAGAGGGGAGGACGGGGGCACGGTTGCGGTGCGGGGCTCGAAGGGCGACAACGGTTGAGGAATCGCCAAGGGTAGGCCAGCGGCCGCCTGCGGTCCATCCACGCCCCGGACCACGCCTCGGAAGATCCATGTCGTCGTCCCGTCTCGACGTCGCCGGCCTTGGCCCGACGGCCTACGACCTGGTGTCGCCCTCGAGCGTCGCCTTCGGTGTCGGGCGATTCGCCGAGGTGGGCGGCATCGTGGCGCGGCACGGCCGGGCGGCCTGGGTGGTGGCCGGCAGCCGGAGCCTCGCCGGCTGCGGCGGCAGATCCGGCGTCGAGGCGGTGCTCGGGCATGCCGGGCTCGATGTCGGCTGGATCGCGGCGGCCGGGAGGGAGCCGACGGTTGCCGACGTCGCGGCGGCGGTTCGGTCGCTGCCGGCCACCGGCCGAGGCGATGCGGTGATCGTCGCGATCGGTGGCGGGGCCGTCATCGACCTTGCCAAGGCGGTCGCGGCGATCGCCACCAACGGCGATCCCGCGGCGGCCGACGTCGAACAGGTCGTGATCGACCACCTCGAGGGCGTGGGCCGCGGCCTGCCGATCACGGCCGCACCGCTGCCGCTGATCGCGGTGCCGACGACCGCCGGCACGGGGCACCATGAGCGGGCTCCGCATGCTCTTCTTGAACCGCCGCTGCGGGCACGAGATCACGGCGTTGCGGGTCGCCTCGGCCCCCGTGCCGCGGTCGTCGATCCCGCGCTGACCGTGACATGCGGCCGCGGCGTGACCGCGGCCTCCGGCCTCGACTGCATCACGCAACTGATCGAGTCGTTCGTCTGCCGGTTCGCCGCGCCGTTGCCGCGGGCGCTCGTGCTCGACGCGCTGCCCCGGGCGGTCGCGGCGCTGCCGCGGGTGCTCGCCGCTCCCGGTGATCTCGATGCGCGGGCGGCGATGAGCCACGCGGCCTTCGTGTCGGGCGTGGCCCTGACGAACTCGGGCCTGGGCCTCGCCCACGGCGTGGCGGCAGCGCTCGGGATCGAGTGCGGCACGCCGCACGGCGAAGCCTGCGCCCTGATGCTGCCGGTGGCCCTGCGGGTGAACCGGGTGGCCTGCCGCGACGACCTCGCCCGCCTCGAGCGGTCGGTCGATCCGGGGGCGGCGGCCGATGCCGACGAGGCGGCCGACGCGTTCCTGGCGAGAATCGACGCGCTCTGCGACCTCGCGGGCACGCCGCGGCGGCTTGCCGAGGTGGGGTTGGCACGAGATCGCCTCGGCTGGCTGGTGGAAAACTCCTCCGGCGCGAGCATGCGGGGAAACCCCGTCTCGCTCGAGCCCGCCGGCCTCCGCGGCGTGCTCGAGGCGGCCTACTGACCGTCGCCGGTGAGCAGCGGATCCTCGAGCAGCGGCATGATCGACCGCGTTGCGGGCTCGCCGGCGAGCGCCGTTTCCCACTCGCTTCGCACCTTGGCGAGGTCGGGAGGGTCGTCGAGAAGACGATGAATGCCGAGGTAGATGTGATTGGCCGGATTTTTCGCCCCCGCGAACCACTGCTTGAGGATTGCCCGCTCGATCGCCTTCGGCATGGCGGACCGGGCTCCTCGCTTCACCTGCCCGCGCTCCTTGTAGACGAAGGTCTTCGGGGTGATCTCGACGATGGCGATCAGCCTGTCGCCGATCTGGTATTCCCGCCCTTCGTTGGCCGACGCGATCGCCTTCTGTTCGAAGTCGGCGAGCTGGGCGGCGTAGTCGACGAGCAGCCGCCAGCGGCCGCAGCGGGTCGCGAGATCGCCGTCCTCGCCCGCCTTCCTTTCGGCATCGCCGATGGTCTGCGCGGCCCGCGCGTAATCACGGGCCCGCACGGCGGCATAGGCATCGCGGAGATCGCGGTCGACGGCCGCTGCGGCCCGGGCCCGATCGGCCTCGGCCCGATCGGCCTCGGCCTTCATACGGCGGGACTCTTCCGCCTGCTGTCGCTCGGCTGTCCGCTTCGCCTCCTCGGTCGCGGCCCGCTTGCGCTCGGCCTCCCGTTGCTCGGCCTGCCGGCGTTCCATGGTCCGCCGTTGCTCCTCCTCCTGCTCCTGGCGCAGGCGTTCCCGCTCCTGCCCGCGACGCTCCGCCTCGAGCCTGGCAGCCTCGCGGCGCTCGGCCTCCTGCCGTTCGCCTGACGCACGTGCCTCGTCGTCGGGTGGCGTGGGAAGCGGCGTTGCCGGCTGCCCGGGCTCGCCGGTGGTGGCCGCGTATGCCACGTTCGGCTGATGGCGACGGCCGCCCGGTCGGGGCCAAACCACGTAGGCCGCGATCGCCGCGGCCGCCACGACGAGAAGGGAGAGCACCGCGAACACCGCTCTCGAGGCCGACGAGCGCCGCGAGCGGAGCGGTCGCGGGGTGAACGTGACGGCGGCTTCGGGGGCATCATCGCCCGGCTCCGGTGCGACGGTCGTCGGATCCGGTGCGATCGGGGGCACGGCCGGCGGCACGGGCGGAGGCACGGCTGGGCGCACGGGCGGAGGCACCACGGGCGGCGCTGTCGCGGGGAATCGCCCGGCGCCGACGGATCGCGGCGGGGGCGGCGGCTTCAAGCCGCCGGCGGGCCGTGCGGGTGGTGCCGCGGAGGATGCGGGGAGTGTTGCGGAGTTGGCCGCCCGGGCGAGCAGGTCGTCGCGGGCTTCGGCAACCCGGGCAAGAATCGAGGCGTGGGCCCGCTCGAAGGGGCCGGGCACAATTGCTCGCAGCCGCGCGAGACGGTCATCGGCTGCCCGCACGATCGCGAGCGGATCCGACTCGCCGGGGGCGAGTCCGAGTGCCCTGTAGGGATCGGCGAGGTCGGTGGCGTCGATGCCGAGCCACTGTCGGCAGGGATCGATGGGCATGGCGGGGGTTGGGAGAGGGCCGGCGCGGCACGTGCCCGCCGCATGGCTAGGCGATGGTAGCAGATTCCTCCGCCACCCGCCGCCACACCGTCATTTCGGCGATGGTGTGCTGGTGCTTGCGGGCCGTCTCCCGAATCACGAACGGGATGTCCTCGCGTTCCACGAGGGAGAAGCTCCCGGCGAGCGATCGGGCCAGGCCGTCGAAGGTGGAGAAAGGCTCGCCCGCTTCGCGGCGACCACCGAGCCACTTTTCCCGCGGGGTGTATTCCTCGAGCCATGTGTAGGGCGACGTGATCACGAGAAGGCCGCCGGGCCGGATCCGCGTCGCGATGCCTTCGAGGAACAGCGTCGGATCGTACAGCCGGTCGATGAGGTTGCCCGCGAAGACCAGGTCGTAGTCGGTGAACAGATCCTTGAGGTTGCAGGCGTCGCCCTGCATGAAGAGCACCCGACGCCCGACCTCCGCCAGGCCGATGCGGTCGAGCGAGATCGCGCGGCCGACGGTCAGGTCTCCCTCGGTCGGGATCTCGTAGAGGACCTCGTCGCCCTCCTGGAGCCGCACGCCGGACTGGATGAATCGTGCCGAGAAGTCGATCGCGTCGACATGGCCGAAGGATCGTGCGAACTCGAAGGCCGACCGGCCCACCGAACAGCCGATGTCGAGGCAGCGGTCGCGGCGGTCGGCGGCCACGTGCCGCATGGTCGCGTCGACGCAGGCCCGCGGGAAGTTGGGCACCCCGAGTTGCAGCCGACTGCCGCCGGGCACGGCGTCGTGGTAGTGGAAGTCGAGGTACTGGGTGACGAGTTGATCGGTCTCGTAGAGCCGTGATCCGGTCGTGACGGCCTCGTTGCCCGGCTCCTCGACGATCGTGCGGAAGCCGGCGTGCTGGAAGAAGTGCCGGCGGAAGGCGTAGCGGGCGCTGGCGAGGGCCTCGTTGCCCGTCGAGATCCAGGAGCCGCCCTTGATGAGGTTATGACGGCCGTCGAACGTCGGCACCGAGAAGTCGTCGTACAGCGGATGCACCTCGAAGCCCTTGAAGGGCATGATCGGCGATCGCGTCCACTGCCAGACGTTGCCCACGATGTCGCAAAAGTCTCCCTGCGGAAACGCGTCGACTGGGCAGCTGGAGGCGAAGTGCTCGAGGTTGACGTTGCCCGGTGCCCGCTCCCACGTCGGCTGATCGCCGGCCACCGTGTCGCGGAGGGCCTTCCAGTGGGCCTCCGTGGGCAACAGCACGTTCTCGCCCGTCTTCGCCGCCAGCCAGGCGGCGTAGGCCTGGGCCTCGAGGCAGTTGACCTCAACCGGCCAGTTCGGCGGGAGCGGCATCTCGTCGAGCAGGTTCCGTTGGTGATGCGCCGAGCCCCGGCGGACCCAGAACTTCGGATGCTCCGCCTTCGTGTACCTCAGCCAGCCGCGACCCTCGTCGGTCCACCAGCCCTCGTTGCGGTAGCCGCCCTCGGCCACGAACTCCAGGAACTCGGCGTTCGACACCAGCCGCCTGCCGGCACGGAAGGCCGGAAGGTCGATCTCCTCGGAGCCGTACTCGTTGTCCCAGCCGTAGGTGCGGTCCGCGGGCGGCTTGCCCAGGCGAACTCGGGTCGCCGGCACCGGAAGCCATTCGTTGGCGGGGGCGGGACCGACGGCCGGGCACGACGCCCAGAGTCGCTGCTCCTCCGCCGTCAGCTCGTCCCCGTGGCGGAGGTCGTCGAGCGGCATCTGACGCATGATCACGCTCGACGTTTCGAGATGGATGCGCTCGTGCTCGATGCCCATCAGGATCAGCCACGCGGGCGAGTTCCAGCGGATCGGCAGCTCCAGCGGCATCGTTTGGATGAACTCGTCGACGAACGTCCGCATCGCCGCCCGGTACCGCTTCACGGCGCCGACCGACGGCCAGTCGTAGTGGGCCGTGTTGAGGTCGTCCCACGACATCTCGTCGACACCGACCGCCATCATCGCCTCGAGAGCCGGGTCGAGCCGCGACGGCACGAAGCGGCCGGCCGTGAGCTTGTTGAGGTAGAAGACGGCCGGATGGGCGTAATAGAAGATCAGCGGGTGACGCAGTGGCTCATGTCGCTCGTAGTAGGAGGCGTCGTCGCGGATCAGCGCGAACAGCCGCTCGTAAAGTTCGCAGGTCTGGTGGAAGTAGCGGCGAAGTTCGGCCCGCTTGGCGGCGACCGGATCGGCCGCGGCGGGATCGGCGTCGAGGATCGTCGTGCGGGTGGGTGCGACGGGCTCGGAGAGTTCGGCAAACGAGCTGCGGATGGACGTCGGCACGGCGATGGACGAGGCGGAAGGGGGCGTCATGAGGTCCCTGGGAAGGCGATCGCTTACGTTCCCGTAACTCTACCACGCGAGGCGAGGCCGGCCAGCAACGGGCCCGGGATCGGCGCCGTGGCACCGAGCAGGCTGCCCACCACCGCGCCGCGGTGGCAGCTGTCGCCACCACACATGGCGTTCGCGCGGACGCCGGCGGCGCAATCGCCGGCGTGCCGCCAGGCGAGCGCGAGGGCCGCGGGAAACGCCTCCTCGATGTAGCACGCGCTCGAGAGCGTGCCGCCGACGAGCTGGCGATCCGACAGCCCCGACCACGAGCGGAGTTTCGCGACGGAAATCCAGTCGCGGCCGTACCCGAGGATCGCCTCGCGCAGCGTGTCGGCCGCCTCGGCCACGGTGCGGGGTGCGGCGTCGGCCCGCGGCAGCACGGCGACGAGCATCCGCACCAGCGCGTCGGCCGCCGCCAGGACCTCGTCGTCCTTGTGGGTCAGGCCGACGTGCGTCCGCACGAGCGTCCGCAGGTCGGGATGGCCAGGGCCGAGGGCCGCCACGAGCGCCGGCACCGGCACCAGGCCGCCGATGTGCACGTCGCGAACACCGCAGTTGACCGGCTTGCGGCCCGCCGCGAGGTTCGTGAAGAAGTGGCGGTGATACTCCTCCACGTAGGTGTCGCGGTGCCAGCCCGGCTCGAGCATGAGGGCGACGTAGCGATCGAGCCACCTTTCGGGGTCGTGGTCGCGGTGCCGGCGCACGAGGTCGAAGAGCTCGACTGCGAGGCGGTAGTTGAGCGTGTTCTCGCCGGCGGCGAGAAACTGGTGGTAGTGCACGCCCCGCGTGCCCCAGTGGGCCGCCTGCTCCCGCAGGATATCGAACTTCGGCGACGGGGGCGTCCAGTGGGACCGCCAGAGGATGCTGTCGGGGTGCGGGTTTCGCGGGGCGAGGTAGCCGGTGATCTCCCCGTAGTCGCGTTCGAGTGCCCGCTGGTCGTAGTACCAGTGCACGGGCATCGCGATGGCATCGGCCACGAGCGCGCCGAGCAGGGCGTCGCGCGGGGCGGTGTCGGGGCCGGGAGCCATCTCGGTCATGCGTGGAGCGTCCGCTGCAGGAACGACACGACCCGGGGCTCCCGGCAGTGGCCGAAGAACTCCGCGGGCCCGCCGCGTGCCGGGCAGCCGCCGTCGGCGATGAAGGCGATCTCGTCGGCCACGCGCCGGGCGAAGGCCATCTCGTGGGTCACCAGCACGAACTGCGTGCCCCCGGCCTTGAGTTCGTCGATCATGTCGAGCACCTCGCCCGTCATCTCCGGGTCGAGTGCGGAGGTGGGCTCGTCGAGGAACAGCCGCCGTGGATGAACGACGAGCGCCCGCAGGATGGCGACCCGCTGCTTCTGGCCGCCCGAGAGTTCCGCGGGCCGCTTGTGGGCATGCGGGGCGAGGCCGAATCGTTCGAGCGGCTCCCGCACCCGCTCTCGGGCCTCCGGCTCGGTGAGGCCGTGCACGTGCACGAGCGGAAGGAGCAGGTTGTGCATCGCCGTGAGGTGCGGAAAGAGGTTGTACGCCTGGAAGACCGTGCCCACGGTGCGGCGATAACCGATCAGGCCCGCCTCGTCGCGGGGCAGGGGCTCACCGTCGAAGGCGACGGTGCCCGCGCTCGGCACGTCGAGCCCGGCCAGAATCCGCAGCAGCGTCGACTTGCCGCCCCCCGATGGGCCGACGAGCACCAGGGCCTGGATGTCGCCCGTGGCCATCGTCAGGCCGTCGAGCACCGTGGTCGTCGCCCCCGAACGTGGGTCGGTGAAGCGCTGCACGAGGCCGTCGATCGAGAGGTTCATGCAGCCTCGTAGCGAAACCGGCGTTCGAGCCAGCGGGAGAGGGCGGAGAGCGGCAGCGTGAGGGCGAGGTAGCCGGCGGCGAGCGGCAGGTAGCTTTCGAGCGTCGAGTAGGTGGCGGAGTTGACGTTGCGGGCGGCGAACGTGAACTCGCCGATCGAAAGGATGGAGAGCAGCGACGAATCCTTGACCAGCGAGACGAGCTGGCCGGCCACGGAGGGCAGCACGATCCTGACGGCCTGTGGCAGGACGACGAGCCTCAGGGTCTGTCCGGGGGTGAGCCCGATCGCCCTCGCGCTGTCGACCTGGGCACGCGGAATCGCATCGAGTCCGCCCCGGATGATCTCGGCCATGTAGGCGCCGCTGAACAGTGCGAGCACCAGCACGCCGACGAGGGTTCGCCATTCGCTTCCCACCTGCAGTGCCGCGGCCACCACGTACCAGCCCACGAGCAGCTGCACGAGCAGCGGCGTGCCGCGGATCAGTTCTACGTAGACCCGCGCGGCGGCCTCGACGAGCGGGAACCGCGATCGCAGCATGAGCGCGGCGACGCCCCCGATCAGGCAGCTCGCCACGAGGGCCGCCACCGCGAGGCCCACGGTCATCCACCAGCCCCGCCAGAATGCCTCCCGGTATTCCCAGACGAGGCCCCAGTTCCAGGTCACGTCGAGCCTGGTGAAGGCCCAGCCGCAGCCGGCAGCGAGCAGGGCGAGCACGACGAGGTGGGCGAGCCAGCGGGGCATGATAGGGAAAGTGTAGCCCTCGCCGGCCGTCCCCGCCGCAGGAAGCCCACTCTTGTGAGCGATGGGGACTGCATCTCGTGGTGACGCGGCAAACCAGATGGGTAGGCGAGGGGGGCGGCGAACGCTCGAGGAGCCTTGGGCGCATCCTCGCCCCGGCGACGAGACTTTTGCCGCCGCCGAGCCGGCGATACACGTATCTCGAACGCGGCCTAGAAGTAGAAGGGGATGCCGTGCTCCTCGAAATACGCCTTCTGCTCGCCGAGGTACTCGTCGCCGAGCCGGTCGAAGCCTCCGGCGGCGCGGAACGCATCGAGGAAGTCGTCGATCTGTCGCCGCAGGTCGTCATTGCCCTGCTTGAGCCCGACCGCCCAAGCCTCCTCGCGGAAGGGGGCGAGCGCCGCCCGGGTCGCCTGAGGGTGCCTGCGGTGGTTGGTGTAGACCGACATCGAGTCGTAGATGAAGGCGTCGGCGCGGCCCTGGATCACCTCGAGCACGGCGGCGGCCTCGGTGTCGAGCACGAGCAGACGCGCCTGCTTCAACGACGAAGCCGCCCACTGCTGGCCCGTCGTGCCCTGCTTCACCGCCACCACCCGGCCCGGTGCGTCGAGGTCGGCGGCCGACTGCACGGGCGACCGCGCGGCGATCAGGAGTGCGAGCCCCGTCTTCAGGTAGGGCTTGGAGAAGGCGATCGATTTCTCCCGCTCCGGTGTGGCGGTCATCGAGGAGATCACGCAGTCGATCCGACCCGCCTTGAGGGCGGGGATGAGCCCGTCGAAGGCGATGTTCTCGATCACGACGGGCCGGCCGACGTGGTCGCCGAGGGCCTCCGCGAGCCGCACGCTCACGCCTGCCGGCCGGCCCTGCGGATCGGTCATCTCGAACGGCGGGTAGGAGAGTTCCATGCCCACCCGCAATGGCTCGGCGGCCCCGCACGCCGCCGCGACGAGGCACCAGGATGTCGTGATCAGGAGACGCTCGAGCAGCATGGGTGGGGAGTACCCCGCGAGATGGTTTCGTGGCGGACAGCGATGATCAGCCACGGCGACCGCCGGTCGGAAGGCCGAGCTGCGTTCGTCGCTCCTCGACCGCGCGGCGATACTCGGCACGCCGGGCCCGTTGTTCGGGTGTGGTGTGGTCGATCTGCCGCTTGCTGCGTTCGTTGCGGGCCTCCTCGGTCGGAGCCCTGCGGCCACCGGCCGGTCCACCGGGCTGCGGGGACTGCTGGCCGCCGGACTGTCCCGCTGCCGCGGTTCGCGGCTCCCCGCGTGCCGACCGCTCCTGATCCCGCCGATCCCTTTCCGCCTGCCACTGGGCTCGCCGCTGCTCCTCGGCCTTGATCCGGCGATCGAGTTCCGCCTGCCGCTGCTGCGGCGGCAGTGCGAAGTAGGAGTCCATTTCGGCCCGCCCCCGCGCCTCCCAGAGCCGACCCATCTGCTGTCCGACCTGCTGGCGATAGGCCGGTGGCACGGCCCGAAATGTGTCGAGGAAGGGCCGCATGTCGGGCGCAGCCGCATACGGCACCTCGCCGCGGGCCACCCGGTCGTACTCCGCCACCTGCTGGTCGACGATTCTCGCCACCTCGGCGACCGCCCGCGGCGTCGAGAGGAAGCCGAGTGCCCAGGCGATGGGCACGCCAAGCAGAAACAGCATCGCCAGCGCCATGAGCGATCGCTTGATCCACCTGCGTCCCGAGCCCTGCCGGGAGCGTTCCGCGGCCAAGGCCGCCACCGCCCGCCGCTTGTCGGCCGTGGATGTCATGAGTCACCTCCGCTGGCACCAAGCATACCGTCGCCGCTCGCCATCTCATGCATTCAACGGCTGACGGGAGGACGAGTTTCAACGCGAACCCCGGCACACGACCTCCGCGAGGGGCTGCCCGTGTCCCGGGAGCCGGGCTCGGCGGCCAGCGCAGGCAGGATGCCGAAGCGCAGCCGGCGTGCAGAGAGCGGAGGGCAGGATGCCAATCCTGTTCGGCACGGCACATGCGGGGCGAACTGGTCCGTATCGCTCGGTTTTGACCGGGCTCTGCCGCCGGAGGTCCCCGCCCGGGAAGCCCACTCTTGCGAGCGATGGGGACAGCGTCACCGGTGACGCAGGCTCGGGGCACGAATAGCCCCGAGCGGTGTTAGAACGCATCTCGGTTATGTGGAGCGGCGACGTGGCAAACCAGAGAGGGTAGGCGAGGGGGTCGGCAAACGCTCGAGGAGCCTTGGGCGTATCCTCGCCCCGGCGACGAGACTTTTGCCGCCCCCGAGCCGGCGATACACGTAT
>JBJTDZ010000020.1:0-34597 GCA_046092585.1 Pirellulales bacterium
TCCCGAGACGCCCCTGGCCCCGGGCTCGGCAGTGACGATCACGCTCGACCATCAGTTCCAGGACGGCCAGCACAACCTGGGCAAGTTCCGGATCTCGGTGATCGAGGAGCCAGCCCCACCTTCCGCACCGTGACGACGGCCAAGCCCCGGCCGGTGCTCCGAGCGCTGCGCTCCGCCCGGCCCGCCCATTGACGAGTCGCCACCGCCCGCCTCACCCGCAAGCAGATCCGCATGAACGCCCGCATCGTCACCTGGTCGATCGTCGCCGCCCTGGCCGGCTTCCTGTTCGGGTTCGACACCGTCGTGATCTCGGGCGCGGAGCAGACCATCCAGTCTCTCTGGAACCTGTCGCCAGCCATGCACGGCATCGTGATGGGCAGCGCGCTCTACGGCACCGTGCTCGGGGCGGCGCTGGGCGCCTGGCCCACGGACCGCTGGGGCCGCACGCCGACGCTCTTCTGGATCGGGATCCTGTACTTCGTCTCCGCGGTGTGGTCCGGACTGGCCACCGACGCCTGGTCGTTCATCGTCGCCCGGTTCATCGGCGGGGTGGGCGTGGGCATCTCGACGGTCGCGGCGCCGCTGTACATCGCGGAGATTTCACCCGCCGGCACCCGCGGGCGGCTGGCCGGCATGTTCCAGTTCAATATCGTGCTCGGTATCCTCGTCGCCTTCCTCTCCAACTGGCTCCTCCGCGACATCGGCGACAATGCCTGGCGCTGGATGATGGCCGCGGAGGGCTTTCCGGCCTTCGTCTACACGCTCGCCTGCCTCGCGATCCCCGAGAGCCCCCGCTGGCTGCTCGACCACGGCCGGGAGGCCGCCGCCAAGGACGTGCTCCGTTCCGCCATGCCCGGGGCCGGCGGGGCGGAGATCGACCGCCTCGCCGAGCGGATCCGGTCGGCCGAAACGTCTCCCACTGGCGCGGCCACGAGCCTCGCGAGTCCGAAGCTCCGCCGGCCCGTGCTGCTGGCCTTTCTGATCGCGTTCTTCAACCAACTCTCGGGCATCAACGCCGTCCTCTACTTCGCCCCGCGGATCTTCGAGATGACGGGGCTCGGCGAGCAGTCGGCGCTCCTCCAGTCGATCGGCATCGGGATCACGAATCTCCTGTTCACGTTCGTGGGTCTGTGGCTCATCGACCGCCTCGGCCGCCGGACGCTGTTGGTGATCGGCTCACTCGGGTACATCGCGTCGCTGGGACTGACGTCGTGGGCCTTCTTCACGGGCTCCGTCTCGATCGTGCCGGCCTGCATCTTCGCCTTCATCGCGGCCCACGCCATCGGTCAGGGGGCGGTAATCTGGGTGTTCATCTCCGAGATCTTTCCCGACCACTCACGCGCCGCCGGGCAGGCCTTGGGCAGCACGACCCACTGGGTGTTCGCGGCGCTGCTCACATCCTTCTTCCCGCAGATGGTCGCATCGCTCGCCCCGGGTTGGGTGTTCGCCTTCTTTGCCGGCATGATGGCCCTGCAGCTGCTCTGGGTGCTCCTGGCGGTGCCCGAGACGAAGGGGGTGCCGTTGGAGGAGATGCAGCGGCGGCTGGGCATCGAGTGAGTTGCGGGAGCCGGTCGCGGACCGGGCGGTCGGCATGCGTGGAGCGGGAGACGACGACGGCCCCCTCGTCGGGGCGATCGAAGCCGGCGGCACGAAATTCGTCGTTGCCGTGGGGAGTGGACCGGGCGGCCGGTTGCTCGCCCGCGAACAGTTTCCCTCCGGCGACGATCCGGTGGCCCTGCTGAGGCTCGTGATCGAATGGCTCGACGCGGCGGGGCGTCGCCACGGTCCGCTTGCAGCCCTCGGCGTGGCCTCGTTCGGACCGGTCGACCTCGACCCGAAGTCTCCCACCTACGGCTTCATCACCACCACGCCGAAGCCGGGTTGGGCCGATGCCGACGTCGTGGGCCCGCTGCGGCGGGCGTTTCCGGGGCTGCCGATCGGGTTCGACACCGACGTCAACGGCGCGGCCCTCGGCGAGCGGATCTGGGGCGCCGCCCGTGGCCTCGACGACTTCGTCTACGTGACCGTGGGCACGGGCATCGGCGGCGGCGGCATGGCCCGGGGGCGACTGCTTCACGGGCTCGTTCATCCCGAGATGGGCCACATCGCGATGCCGGTGCTCGACGGCGATTCGTTCCCGGGCGTGTGTCCCTACCACGGCCGCTGCTGGGAAGGCCTCTGCTCGGGGCCGGCAATCGGCCGCCGCGCCGGCCGGCCGGCCGAGACGCTCGAACCCGACCATCCCGCCTGGGCGATCACGATCCGCTACCTGGCCCACGCCCTGGCCACGCTCACCTGCGTGCTCTCGCCGCGGCGGATCGTGCTCGGCGGTAGCGTGCGGAAGGCGGGACGGCTCGGGGAGGAGGCGTTCTTCCGGCGTCTGCGGGGCGATGTCCGCGACGTGCTCGCGGGCTACGTCGCCTCGCCCGCCTTGAGCGCGGCCGGCATCGCGGAGTTCATCGTGCCTCCCGAACTCGGCAACGACGCGGGCGTCTGTGGGGCGATCGCCCTGGCGCAGCATGCGTTGCGGCCACCGGCTGCCTGATCCACGTTCCAGCGCTGGCGCCGTGAAGCAAGCCAGGGGTGTCCGCCCCGGGTCGCACCTGCGTCGCCATCGACAAGGCCGGCCGGATCATGAAGCTCGTCCGCATGCCGTAGGCGGGCCGGCGGACGCCAGAGCCACCTTCGCCGTGAATGCCGCCCCGAATACGCGTCGCTTCCCGGTCATTATCCTGCTTCATGATAGGGTGCCTCCAACCCATGGAGCTCAGCCTTATCAAGGCCCCTAAGGACCGGGGCCCTCCCCGGAACTCAAACTTGCTACAAACTCATCATCATTCATGTCGCCCTGAAACACACAACCATGAAACACGCACCCGCACTCATCGCCGCTCTGCTGGCGGCGGCGACCTTCTCCCACGCGGCCGAGCAGGGCACGCTCAAGGACAAGACCCTGGTTTCCTGGGTCGCGCCCGCCAATCTGACTCAACGCGGCGGCAGCGTGCTCACGCTGGAAGATCAGCAGGATCACTTCGATGGGATCGTCTTCGGTGAGGCCGCGCCCGCGAAGTGGATGGCCGGGAGCGAATGGTGGCGCCGCACGGAGAAGGATCAGTCCGCCTGCGTCGCGGAGACCGCCGATGCGAATACGTTGGTGCAGATGGCCGTCGTCCATCGTGGGAATCAGGTCACGGTCTATCGCAACGGCACGGTGTATGCGCAGCACACGATCGCTGCACCGCAGTCGTTCGGAGCCGACAGCTTCGCGGTGTTCGGCCTCCGACATCTGAAGGCCGGCGATCAGGCTTTTTTTGCCGGGGCGATCGACGACGCCCGCATCTACGACCGTGCTTTGAGCGAGGAACAGCTCCTCGCGCTTAAGCCCAACGAGCCTTCCGATCCCCAACCGTGGGCCTGGTGGAACTTCGAGAACGGAAAGGCGGAGGATCTCATGAAGACGCTGCCTGCCGCCGAACTGATCGGTAATACGCGCGTCGAGAACGGGCGGCTGATACTGAACGGGCAGGGCAGTTACGCGGTGTTTCGCCGGGCGGCCGTCGCCGGGCTCTATCAGCCGCCCGGCGTCCGTGTGCATGATCCCTGGCTGCTGAATGTCGACGGGACGATCCACCTTTTTCACCTGTTTGATGTCTGGCACGCCACGAGCCAGGACGGTGTTCACTGGACACCGGACCGGGCCATCCTGCCCGATTCGGCGTTCACGGCGGCGGAACGCACCTACCATAGCGAGCAGGGTGTTTGGACCGGTTGCGCGGTCGAGCACGAGGGGAAAATCTTCCTGTTTTGGACGGGTAACAAGGGGATCAAACAGCGTTTCTGCAACCGGATCTGCTTGTCCATCTCGAGCGACGGCGGCAAGACCTTCACCCATCATCCCGACAATCCGATCATCAGGTCCGACGCCCGTTGGTACGACACCGAGAACGATCCGACGCCGGCATACGACTATCACGCGAAGACGCATCCCTGGAGCGGCGGGGTGGATGGGAAACTGGCCCTGATGGACTGGCGCGATATCGCCATCATCAAGGACCCGAAAACGGGCTTGTTTCACGGCTATATCACGGCTCGCCTGCGTGACAGGAAGGACGGGCAGGATTCGGCCTGCATCGCCCAGGTTACCTCCAGGGACCTGGTGCATTGGGAGGTGCATCCTCCTGCTTTCCAATGCGGTCTCTGGGGTTTGCATGAAGTGCCCGATGCCTTTCAGCTTGGGGGCAAGTGGTATCTGACGATGATGGCCGACTACCCCCGGGAAGGCGTCCGCTATGGCGACGATCCGCTGCTGCGCTGGGGCCACTTGGTTGCTGAAGCGGATACCCCGGAAGGGCCGTTCAAACTGGTCAAAAACAACTGCCTGATGGCCGGGGTTTCACCCCTGCCCAACAGCTACTACAGCATGCGGTCGGTGGAATTCAACGGCGAGCGGCTCGTCTTTGCCTGCGGGGAAAAGCTCAGCCTCGGCGTGAAACTGAAGCCGCGAGAGGGCGGTGGGCTCCAGGATGTCTGGTGGCCGGAGAACGAGAAGCTTTTCGGTCCGAAACAACAGCTCGAAGTGCGAGACGGCCAGCGGACGACGGTCGAGTTTCCCACGGCTGGCGGAAACACGTTCATGCTCACTGCCACCTTGAACTTGGGAACAGCATCCGCCGCCGGCATCACCTTCCAAAAGGTCGGTCAAGAAGATCGCAGCACGCTGTTTCTGGATTCGAAGAACGGCTGCTTCGATTGGGTGGCTGGAGAGCAGCCCGGGCAAGGGCGGGTGGCGGCGCGAACGTGGCCGTTCGAGCCGGGGAGCACGCACACGGTTCGAGTGGTCTGCGTGGATCAGCACGTGGTGGTGTACATCGATGACAACTACGTGATCAACGGCCGGGGTCTGATCGTTCCGACGGCAGGCGTGTCGCTGGCAAGCTTCGGCGGCAAGGCGGAACTGCAGGACGTCTGCTACTGGGGCCCGGGAAATGGCGGCTCCAAACTGCCGTGACGCCAGCGACGCCTCGCAGTTTTCCACGCTCACGACCTCGATCTCGATCCGGTCCGAATCGCGGCGGCGTCGGAGATCGCCGCGACGATGACCGCGTATGACCATTACGATGCCGCCAAAGCCCTCCTGTAGCCGCGGCGACGTCGTTCTCGTCCTGTTCCCGCACTCCGATCTCCAGACGGCGCCCCCCGATAAAGCAACACCCCTTCTGTAAATCCGGGTTTTCAGAGGTGGGTTACCTGGCTTCCATGGTCAGGTAGGCACGTTCGGTTTCCGAATCGTCTCTGATTTCTGAGAACACGGCAGAGGCAAGCGTCAGGAGCGAGGCTTCGTTCGGGAAGAGCGTTGCGACCCGCGTCCGTCGTTTGGTCTCCTTGTTGAGTCGCTCGCTCGAGCCCGTTGGTCGTGCGGAGCCGCCGCCGGTGGGCGGCGGGCACCCGAAGGACGGCGCTGGTCACGGCCCGTTCTCGTCGCGGTAGTCACGGGTCTGTGGGATCCGCAGGTCCGCCCCAGCCGACGCTTGCCGAAGCGCCGCTTGTCGACCTATCCTCGTCGGCTCGTGCCGAGCCGCCCCCACGAACGTCATGCCCACGGAGCCGCTTCCATGACCCGTCGCTTCCTCGAGTCCTTGTCCGGCCCGGGTCGCACCTGCGTCGCTGTGATCGCGATCCTTGTCGGTGCGGCGGCCTGCGCCGCGGCGGCTGAGCTCCCCAAGCCCGTCCGCATGGGAGCGGGGGCGATGACCTTCGACACCGTCCCGGGCTGGGGCCTCGGCGACGACGGCAGGTCGCAGATCGGCCCGACGCACGGCGGCGTCGCCATCGACAAGGCCGGCAGGATCTACACCAGTTCCAACCTCGGCATCTTCGTCTTCACCCCCGATGGCAAGCTGGCCCGCCGCTTCCTCGGCGACAAGTACACGGGCTGGCACGACATCGAGATCCGTGCCGAGGGGCCGGAAGAATTCCTTTACGGCGCCCGCAACGTCGCCGGCGAGGGGATCAAGATCAACGCCGCCACCGGCGATGTCGTCCTCACGCTGGGCATCCCGGAGGAGTCGGGGCTCGGGCTCACGAAGTGGTCGCCGACGGCGATCACCGTCGCCCCCAACGGCGACATCTTCCTGTCGGACGGCTACGCCAGCAACCACATCTTCACGTTCGACAAGACCGGGAAATATCTGAAGCACTTCGGTGCCAAGGGAAACGGGCTCAAGGAGTTCAACACGGCCCACGGCATGACGCTCGACACGCGGTACGACCCGCCGCGGCTGCTCATCTGCGACCGCAACCACGAGCCAAAGGGCCGCCTGCTGCACTACGACCTCGACGGCAACTACATCGACGAGGTCGTCACCGGCCTGGGAATGCCGACGTCGGCCTCCGTGCAGGGGGAATTCGTGTCGGTGCCCGATCTCCACGGCCGGGTCGTCATCCTCGACAAGAGCAACACGATCATCGCGGTGCTCGGCCACAATCCCGACCCCGCCAAGCGGGCCAACTTCGACGTCCCGCAGGACCAGTGGATCGAAGGGATCTTCAGCGGCACGCACGGCTCGTCGTGGGACGCCGCCGGCAACCTCTACGTGCAGGACTGGAACGTCGCCGGCCGGATCATGAAGCTCGTCCGCATGCCGTAGGCGGGCCGGCGGACGCGGAGTCACCGTCAACCGTGGCGCTCCCCACGCCTCACGGCGTTCAGTGAGGATCTTGGCCCCGCCGACGAGAAAACGCTCGCGCCCGGCCGCAGCACGCTCGACGTCGATCGCTGACCCGAAAACCGGAGGGGAATGCCTGCCTTTTCGGCAATCCAGGTATTAAACTGCCTGAGGCGGTCGCATAGTACCTGGAGGCTGGTGATGCCGCATGTTCCCGCCCAGGTTCGGGCCCTCGTTCGAGTGTCGCCGGTTGTGGCGATCGGTTTTCTCCTCGCCTCGGTTGGCCGCGGAGAGGAACCCCATGCAGTCGCGCAGGCTCTGATCGTCTCCCGGTGCACGGAGTGCCACGGGGCAGACTCGCAGGAATCGAACCTGCGGCTCGACTCCCGGGCGGCCCTGCTCCGTGGCGGCGATTTCGGCCCGGCGGCGGTGGCCGGCAAGGCCGACACGAGCGAGCTTGTCCGCCGCATCACGACGACCAACCCCGAGCAGAGGATGCCGCCCGACGGCGAGCGGCTCACGGCGGACGAGGTGAAGGCGGTCGCCGCCTGGATCGACGCGGGGCTGCCGTGGCCCGGCCACGAGTCGCAGCCGGACGGCGAGGCCGCCCGCGATCCACGGCTCGACCACTGGGCGTGGCAGCCGATCGTGAAGCCGGCCGTGCCCGAGGCGGTGAGCGAGTTCGCCGTGCGGCCCGATGCCGACCGCGAGCACGACGCCGCGGAGCGCGAGCGGAACGCGATCGATTTCTTCATCCGGGCGAAGCTCGTCGAAAAGCAGCTGGCGCCGTCGCCCGTGGCCGATCGGGCCACGCTGATCCGGCGGCTGTTCTTCGATCTCGTCGGCCTGCCGCCCACGCCCGACGAGGTGCAGGCCTTCGTCGCCGACGCCGACCCGCTGGCCTACGAAAAGCTCGTCGATCGGCTGCTCGCCTCGCCCCGCTACGGGGAGCGGTGGGCGCGGCACTGGCTCGACGTCGTCCATTACGGCGACACCCACGGCTACGACAAGGACAAGCCCCGGCCCAACGCCTGGCCCTACCGCGACTACGTCATCCGCGCCCTCAATGCCGACAAGCCCTACGCCCGGTTCATCGAGGAGCAGGTGGCCGGCGACAGGCTCCATCCCGACACGCTCGACGGCCAGGAGGCGATCGGGTTCATCGCGGCGGGGCCGTGGGACTTCATCGGCCATACCGAACTTCCCGAAACGAAGACCGACGGCAAGATCGCCCGGCACCTCGACCGCGACGACATGGTGGCCAACACGATCGGCACGTTCGCGAGCGTGACGATCCACTGCGCCCAATGCCACAACCACAAGTTCGACCCCATCACGCAGGACGACTACTACTCGCTGCAGGCCGTGTTCGCCGCGCTCGACCGGGAAGACCGGCCGTACACCGACCCGGGCGTGCACGAAGCCCACGCCGCCGCCGACCGCCGGAAGACCGCCCTCGAGAAGCGGAAGACCGAGCTCGAGGCAGCCGTCGTCGCGAAGGCCGGGCCGCGCCTGGCGGAAATCGACTCCGCCATCCAGGCGGCCTCCACGCTGAAGGATGGCCATCCGACCGCTGCGTTCGGCTACCACAGCGAGATCGGTTCGACCGCCGACGCCGTGAAGTGGCTGCAGCTCGACCTCGGCCGGGAGACCGACCTTGCCGAGATCGTGCTTGATCCCTGCCACGACGACTTCAACGGCATCGGTGCGGGATTCGGCTTTCCCGTGCGGTATCGGGTGGAGGTCGCGAACGACCCGACGTTCGCCGCGGGTGTGACCGTCGTCGCCGACCACGGCTCGGCCGACGTGCCGAATCCCGGCATTGCGCCACAGGCGTTCGGCACGGCCGTCAGGGGCCGCTACGTGCGGATCACCGCCACAAAGCTCGCCCCGCGGAAGGACGACTTCGCCTTCGCGCTCGCCGAGGTGGCGGTAAAGGCCGCCGACGGGAAAGACCTGGCCCCGGATTCGGTGGTGACGTCGCTCGACTCGATCGAAGCGCCGCCTCGGTGGCAGCGGGCGAACGTGACCGATGGCCACAGCCCGGCCGCCGCCAACCGTGTGCTCGCGACCCTGAAGGCCGAGCGGGAGGAACTGCTCGCCGCGCATTGCGACCCGGCCGTTGCCGCGGAGATCGATCAGGTGACGGCCGATCTGGCCGCCACGGCCGCCGAGAAGGCGAAACTGCCGGCGATGAAAACGGCCTACTCCGTCGCGTCCACCATCCGCAAGGGCGTGCCGCGGCCGATCCACGTGCTCTCGCGGGGCAACGTGCTCGCGCCGACCCACGAAGTGGGCCCCGGGGCGCTCACGCTCGTGGACTCGCTCCGGAGCCGGTTCGACCTGCCGCCCGACCACGTGGAGGGCGACCGCCGCGCGGCCCTCGCCCGGTGGCTGACCGATCCGAAGAACCCGCTCACCTGGCGGAGCATCGTGAACCGCGTCTGGCACTACCACTTCGGGCAGGGAATCGTCGCCACGCCCAGCGACTTCGGCCGGATGGCCGCGCAGCCGACCCATCCGGAGCTGCTCGACTGGCTGGCCGCGGAGTTTCGCGACGGCGGCGGCTCGCTCAAGGCACTCCACCGGCTGATCGTCAATTCGGCGACCTACCGCCAGACCTCCATGGGCGTCGACGCGTTCGAGGCGCTCGATTCGGGCAATCAATACCTCTGGCGGCAAAGCCGGCGCAAGCTCGAGGCAGAGGCGGTGCGCGACGCCGTGCTCGCCGTGGCCGGCACGCTCGACCTCACGATGGGCGGCCCCGGCTGGCAGGACTTCAAGATCGAGCACCCGGAACATTCGCCCCACTGGCGCTACGACCTCGCCGATCCGGAAGACAAGGCCACCTGGCGGCGGGGCGTGTATCGATTCATCGTCCGCAGCCAGACGCAGCCCTTCATGACCGTGCTCGACTGCGCCGACCCGTCGATGCGGGTGGAGAAGCGCAACCAGAGCATCTCCGCCCTCCAGGCCCTGGCGCTCCTGAACAACGGCTTCATGACGACGCAGGCCCGCCACTTTGCCGCCCGCGTTGAGCGGGAGGCGGGAAGCGACCTCACGGCCCAGGTCGAACTCGCCGTGCGACTCGCCTTCGGCCGCGCCGCGACCGCCGACGAACGGGCGGGCCTCGTGCCGCTCGCCGAGGCCCACGGCCTCGCCAACGCCTGCCGCGCGATCCTGAACCTCAACGAGTTTTCCTTCGTGGACTGACAGCGATGACGATGAAATTGTCACGTCGTGACTGGCTGGCAGCTTCCGGCAGCGGCTTCGGCTCGCTGGCCCTCGCCGCGATGCTGGCGGGCGAGCGGGACGCAGCCGCCGCGTCCGGGGCGTCCGCGCACCCGGCCTGCATCTACCCGCCGAAGGCGAAGCGGGTGGTGCAGCTCTTCATGTCCGGGGCCGCGAGCCACCTCGACCTCTACGACTACAAGCCCGAACTCGTGCGCCAGCACGGCAAGCCGAGCAACTTCGGCGAGCCTGTCGAGGCCTTTCAAAACGGCCTCGGGCCGTGGCTCAAGCCGATCTGGGACTTCAAGCCGTATGGCACGTGCGGCAAGCTGCTCTCCGACGTGGTGGCGCCGCTGGGCGACGTGGTCGATCGGATCGCCTTCATTCACAACATGGTGAGCACGTCGGGCGTGCACTCGTCCGCCACGCTCCTGCAGACCACGGGGTTCGTGCTGCCCGGATTCCCCGGGGCGGGCTGCTGGGTGAGCTACGCGCTCGGGTCGATGAACGACAACCTGCCGACCTTCGTGGTCCTGCCCGACCACCGTGGCTACGGGTCCAACGGCGTGAAAAACTGGGATGCCGGCTTCCTGCCGGCCCAGTACAGCGGCACGGTGGTGCAGCCGGCGAGCGAGGAGCCGGTGGCCGACCTGCGGCCGCATCGTTCGGCGGCGTACGTCACGCCCGAGGCCGACGCCCGGGCCCGCGAGGTGCTCGCGGCGCTCAACCGCCGGCATCGCGACGGCCGTGGCGGCGACGACCAGCTCGATGCCCGGATCAAGAGCTACGAACTGGCCGCCAGGATGCAGCTCGCGGCGCCCGAGGCGCTCGATCTGGCCGACGAACCCGAGCACATCCTGAAGCTCTACGGCGTGCAGCCCGGCCGCGGGAACTGGCCCGGTCACATCAACGCCGAGGAGGAGACCCACCACTTCGGCCTCCGCTGCCTCACGGCGCGGCGGCTCCTCGAGCGGGGCGTGCGGTTCGTGCAGGTCTGGAGCGGCAACGACAACGGCTTCCCGCGCCGCAACTGGGACAGCCACGAGGACGTGGAGCGCGACCACGGGCCGCTGGCCACCGGCATGTCGCGGGGCGCGGCGGCGTTGATCAAGGACCTCGACCAGCGCGGCCTCCTGGACGACACGCTCGTGCTCTGGACGACGGAGTTCGGCCGGATGCCGAGCTCGCAGGAGGGCAAGGGCCGCGACCACAACCCCTTCGTGTTCACCAACTGGCTCTGCGGCGGCGGGATCAAGGGCGGGGTCGTGTGCGGCGAGAGCGACCAGTGGGGCTACAAGCCGCTCGACCGCGAGCACCCCACGACGGTCCACGACGTGCATGCCACGGTGATGAAGCTCCTCGGCATCGACCACACGAAGCTCACCTGGCGGAACAACGGCATCGACCGCCGCCTGACCGACGTCCACGGCCACGTGATCGACGGCATCCTCTGACCGTCGAGGCCGCTGACGGCCCGTGCTCGCCGTCACGGGAACGCCGCTGGTAGACTCCGGGGTCCCACGTCGCAGTGGATGTGCCCCAGGATGATCGCCGTGAACGCATTCCGAATCGAGGCCGCCGGCCCCCGTGCACCATGCGGCCTGCAGGCGAGAACGATCACGGCACGGCGCATGGCGAACTCGGTGCTCATGATCGCGATCCTCGCCGCGCCGGCGGCCGCGCAGGAGCGGCCCGTCGCCTTCACGAACGCCGAGATCCTGCCGATCTCCGGGCCGCCGATCGCCGCTGGCACGCTCGTGGTCGTCGGCGGCAGGATCGCCGCCATCGGCCCGGCCACGACGACGGCCGTGCCCGTCGATGCGGACACCATCGACTGCACCGGGAAGGTCATCATGCCCGGCCTCGTCGACACCCACAGCCACGTCGGCGGCGGCTGGGGGGGCGATGCGAGTTCGCCGATCCAGCCCGACGTGCGGATCCTCGACTCGATCAACGTCCGTGATTCCGGCTTCCGCAAGGCGCGGGCCGGCGGGCTCACCACGCTCAACATCATGCCCGGGTCGGGGCACCTGCTCGCGGGCCAGACGATCTACGCCAAGCTTCGCGCCGCCTCCACGATCGACGATTTCTTCATCCGCGACGCGAAGGGCACGCCGCTCGGCGGGATGAAGATGGCCAACGGCACCAACCCGCAGAAGGAGCCGCCGTTTCCCGGCACGCGGTCGAAGTCGGCGGCGCTCGTGCGGCAGAAGTTTCTCAAGGCGCAGGATTACCGCCGCAAGGCGGACGCCGCGAAGGGCGACCCCGCGAAACTCCCCGACCGTGATCTCGAGATGGAGGGCCTGCTCGACGTGCTCGATGGCCGGGTCGTCGTCCACCACCACTGCCACCGCGCCGACGACATCCTGACGGTGCTGCGGCTTCGCGAGGAGTTCGGCTTCAAGGTGGTGCTCCACCACGTGAGCGAGGCCTGGAAGGTGGCCGACCAGTTGGCGAAGGCCGGCGCCGCCTGCTCGGTGATCGTGGTCGACGCCCCCGGGGGCAAGATCGAGGCGATGGATCTCTCGCTGGCCACGGGTGCGGTGCTGGAGAAGGCCGGCGTGCCCTGCGCGATCCACACCGACGACCCCGTCACCGACTCGCGGCTCTTCCTGCGGACGGCTGGGCTGGCGGTGCGGGCCGGCATGAGCCGTGCCAGGGCCCTCGAGGCGCTGACGCTCGCCGGGGCGAGGATGCTGGAACTCGACGCCCGCATCGGCTCGCTCGACGTCGGCAAGGACGCCGACCTCGTCGTGCTCTCCGGCGATCCGCTCTCCGTGCAAACGAAGGTGCTCCAGACCTGGGTCGAGGGGGTGAAGGTGTTCGACCGCGACGACCCCGATGACCGGCTCTTCGCGGTCGGCGGCTTCGGGGCCGGCCGCGATCAGAGGGCCCATGCCTGCTGCACCGACGGCAGGCTCGCCGAAACGGAGTCGAAGTGATGCTCACGCCCCACGACCGGCCGCTGCTCGCCGGCGGATTGATCGTCGTCGCCCTGCTGGCCACGGGCGCACCGGTCGCTGCCGCCGACCCGCCGCTGGTCGCCGTCTACGGCGACATCGTGCACACCATGGCCGGCCCCCCGATCGAGAAGGGGGTGGTGCTGATCGAGGGCGGGAAGGTGACACTCGTCGGATCGGCCCTCGACATCCCGGTGCCACCGGCCGCGCGGGCCGTGAGGGGCCGGGTCGTCACGCCCGGGCTGATCGATGCCCACTCGGCCGTCGGGCTCACCGGCTACCTCAATCAGGAACAGGATCAGGATCAGCTCGACAGCGGCGAGCCGATCCAGCCGGAGCTGCGGGCGATCGACTCCTACAACCCGCGGGAGCGGCTGATCGAGTGGGTACGAGGGTTCGGGATCACCACGATCCACACCGGACACGCGCCGGGAGCCCTCGTCTCGGGGCAGACGATGGTGGTGAAGACGGTGGGCGACTCCGTCGATGACGGCGTGCTCGTGCCCGCGGCGATGGTCGCGGTCACGCTCGGCGACGACGCCCGCCCCGGCGACGCCAAGAAGTCGCCGGGCACCCGCAGCAAGGCGGTGGCGATGCTCCGCGGGGAACTGGTGAAGACGCAGGATTACCTGCGGAAGCTCGACTCCGACGACGCCGAGAAGCGGCCCGACCGCGACCTGCGCCGTGAGGTATTCGCCGACGTGCTCCGTGGCACCCTCCCGTTGCTCGTGACGGCCAATCGGGCCACCGACATCGACGCCGCCCTGCGGATCGCGAAAGAGTTCGGCATCCGGATCGTCCTCGATTCAGCCGCCGAGGGCTATCTCGTGGCCGACCGGATCAAGGAGGCGGGCGTGCCGGTGATCGTGCACCCGTCGATGCGCCGCGGCGGGGCGGGCGAGACGGAGAACATCAGCTTCGAGACGGCGGCCACGCTGCGTGCCAAGGGCATCCGCGTCGCCCTCCAGAGCGGGTTCGAGGGCTACGTGCCCAAGACCCGCGTGGCCCTCTTCGAGGCCGCCATCGCCGCGGCCAACGGCCTCACGGCCGAGCAGGCCCTCGCCACGATCACGGCCGACGCCGCCGCGATCCTCGGCGTGGCCGACCGGGTCGGCTCGCTCCGCCCGGGCATGGACGGCGACGTGGCCGTGTTCGACGGCGATCCCTTCGAGTATGCGACGCACTGCACCGCCGTGGTGATCGACGGCCGCATCGTGAGCGAGGAGCCGCGGTAACCGCAGACAGCCGCTCGGGGCGTCGTAGCCGAAGGCCTCGGGCGCGGGCGAGCCGACCACGCCTGCGTTCGCCCCCATGCCCGACACCATGCCACGCTGGATGATCCGGGGCGCGACCGCCGACACGACCACGGGCATTCCCACGATCGACCTCGAGGTTCACGGGCCATGAGCGACAGGCCACCGTTCACCCTGTCCATGTGGACCGGCGTCCGGTTCGCTCCCTGGCTTCGCGTGCTCGCCCGCCACGGATTTCGGGTGTCGCCATCGCGGATTCCCCGGGCACTGGGGATCACGGCCGCGAGCCTCGGCAACGAACTGCTCGCCGCGATCCAGCGGGTCGTCTGGGGCCGCGGCATTCGGGCGGCCCGGATCGAGCAGGATCCGATCGTGATCCTCGGCCACTGGCGAAGTGGCACCACCCTGCTCCACGAACTGCTGGCCTGCGATCCCCGGCTCGTGGCCCCGAGCACGATCCAATGCGCCGTGCCGAGCCACTTCGTGCTCTCGGAGCAGTTCGCCACGGAGCGGCTGGGGTTTCTCCTGCCCCGCCGCCGCCCGATGGACGCGATGCGGATGGGCTTCGCCCGGCCGCAGGAAGACGAACTCGCCCTGTGCAACCTCGGCTTTCCCAGCCCATGGTGGACGGTCGCCTTTCCGAACGACCCCGTCCCGGATGCGGCCTACGAGACACTGGAGGATCTTTCGCGCGAGGCCAGGGACCGCTGGCTGGCGGCGTGGACCGGCTTCCTGCGGACGATCCAGTTCGAGCACCGGGGCCGGCTCGTGCTCAAGAACCCGCTGCACTCGTTCCGGGTGCCGCTGATCCGCGGCGTGTTTCCGGCCGCCGACTTCATCCACCTCGTGCGCGATCCCCACGACCTCGTGCCCTCGTGCCTCCACTTCTGGCGGCGGATCGCGGAGGACCATGGGCTGCAGTGGCCGCGAGCCGACGTCGTCGAGGACCGTGTCTTCGACTCGATCCGGCGGATGGACGCCCGGCTCGACGCCACGTGGGAGACGATCCCCGAGCGCCATCGCGTGCGACTCCGTTACGAAGACCTCGCGGCCGATCCCCTTGGCGTGCTCCGCGGCCTCTACGATCGATTCAACTGGCCCGGGCATGCGGAGGCCGAGCCACGCTGGCGCGAGCATCTCGACGCCGAGCGCGACTACCGCCGCAATCACCTGCCGCTCGACGACCGGATCGGCCGACGGATCTCCGCCGACCTCGGCCACGTGCTCGCACGCCACGGCTATCCCGCCCGCTGCTCGTCGCCGGCGACGAGCTCCGCGAAGGCGGCGGCGGTCGAATAGGCGAACGTGAAGCCGAGTTCGTCGCGGAGTCGCTGCGACACCACCACCCACGGATGCCGCACGTAGCCGACGAGCCCCGGTGGCGTCGCCAGCCACGGCAGCCGGAGCGTCCACCACAGCCTGCCGACGGCGGCCATCACCGCGAAGGGCATCGGCACCGCGGGCACGCCCAGGGCCCGGGCGATCTGCCGATGCGTGAGGGCGTCGTCCGGCGCCACGTTGAACGGCCCCCGTGCCGAGGCTCCGAGGATCGCCAGCGTGGCCCGGGCCAGATCGTCACGATGCACGAACTGCAGCGGCGTGTCGCGGCCGTCGGGCAGGCAGAGAAACGGCACGCCGAGGAAGTAGTCGGCGAGGAAGTTGCGGACACCGCGGCCGACCACGATCGCGGGCCTCGTCCAGCTCACGGCAATGCCGGGGTGGGCCGCCGCGAACTCCCGGACGAGGTGCTCGACCACGCCCTTGTCGGCGGAGTAGTAATAGCCCTCCAGCGGACGGATGGCCGCCCCCTCGTCGCAGGTCGGCGGGTTGTCGGGCCACGCACCGTAGACCGTGGCGCTGCTGGCCACGAGCAGCCGCGCGGCGCCGCACGCCGCCGTGGCGGCGAGCACCTTCCGCGTGCCCTCGACGTTGACCGCCCGCAGCCGGGCCCGATCGCGACCGGGCTGCACGGCGTAGGCGAGATGCACCACCGTGTCGGGGCCAAAATCGCGGAACACCTGCCCGATCCGCTCATCGCAGACATCGCCCCGCCAGAACTCGTCGCCCGCCTCACCGGCAGCCGCGCGGCAGTCGAGCCCCAGCACCCGCGCCGCGGGCCATGCACGGCGGATCTCGCGGATCACCACCTGACCGTAGAGCCCGCTGCTGCCGGTGATCGCGATGCGGTGCGGCGGATCCGTGGGCGGCGTCATGGCGGCAGTGTGCACGGGGCGACGGCAGGCATGGTCAATGTAGCCGCCCCCGAGCCGGCGATCCGCGGATCACGCCCGGGGCAGCCCCTCCCGCCAGGCGGCGAAGTCGTCGTGGAAGCCCGGCCACTCCTCGAAGAACAGGTGACCGCCGGACCGGTAGATCGTGAGCCGCGCGTCGCGAATCCCGGCCGCGAGCCGCCGGGCCTCTGCCGGCGGCACGAGCGGATCGAGCCCCCCCGCCGCGATCCACACCGGCGATGCGATCCCGCCCAGCCCGGCCGAAAGGTCGAGCCGCGGCAGGGCGGCGAGCATCGTCGCGATCTTGCGGGGATCATGGCGGGCGAAGGCCGCCCGCATCCGGGCGCGGCGGTCGGACGGCACGGTCGTGGCCGGGGCGGTGCACGACCACACGATCGCGTCATGCAGCCACGCGAGCCGTGCTCCCGCCCAGAGCCCGGCCCGCAGGCCCGGCGCTCCCGCGAAGCCCCCGGCGATCCACGCCAACCAGGCGACCGATCCGCTGATCGCGCGGCCGTCGGCGAAGCCGGCGAGGCTGGCGACCGCTGCCACACGCTGCGGGTGCCGGATCGCGAGCGACAGCGCGGCGAAGCCGCCGGTCGACCAGCCCACGGCCGCCACGCGGCGATCGCCGAGCACGTGGGCGAGGGCAGCCTCGGTGAGATCGGCGAACAGGTCGGCGTCGACATCCGCCGCGCGGGTGCCCGCAGCGAGGCGGCCGGGGTGGTGGCCCGGCAGGCTCAGCGACACCCACGACTCCGTCGCGGGATCGACGAACAGGTCGCTCGCGATCTCGGTGCTCGTGAGGATGCCGTGCTGAAAGACCACCGGCAGCCGGCCGTCGTCGCGGAGATGCACGTCGGCCGCGACCACGTGGCCTCCCACCGGCACCAGCACCCGCTCCACGCCCGGTTGCATTTTCCCGGTCGACTCCGTCAGATGGTCCGCGTGTCCGACGTGCGGAGCCGACGGCCATGATTTCGGATTCCTTCTGGCGTGGCAAATCGGTGTTCGTGACCGGTGGCTCGAGCGGCATCGGCCGCGCGGTCGCCGAACGCGTGGCGGCGGCCGGGGCCCGGGTGGGGATCGTCGCCCGCCGGCCGGAGCCTCTCGCCGATGCGGCCGCAGCGATCACCGCCCGCGGCGGCACCGTCGCCGCGGAGGCCTGCAACGTGGCCGACGCCGAGGCTGTGCAGAGCGTCGTCGCGGTGCTCGAACAGCGGCTCGGTCCCTGCGACGTCGCGATCGCCTCGGCCGGCATCCACCGCACGTCATGGCCGCTCGATGCGGTCGTGGCCGGTGCCGTGATCGACGTCAACGTGAAGGGCTGCATCAACCTGGCCGCGGCGGTGCTGCCCGGCATGCTGGCCCGCGGCGCCGGCCGCTACTGCGGCGTGTCGAGCCTCGCGGCGGTCGTCGGCCTGCCCGGCAACGCCGCCTATTGCGCGAGCAAGGCCGCGGTGTCGGCCTTCCTCGAGTCGCTGCGGCTCGACGCGGCACCGCGGGGCGTGAGGATCATCACCGCCCTGCCGGGCGTGGTCGACACGCCGATGATCACGGCCGCGGAGCGTGCGGCGGGAGGGGTCGTCGCGGCCGCCGATGCCGCGGCCCGCATCGTGGCCGCGGTCGCCCGCGGCGATGCGGAGGTGTGGTTCCCGCGGCGAACGGCGCTCGCAGCCCGCCTCGCCAGGGCGCTGCCGCCGGTGCTTCGCGATCCCGTCCTGCGGCGTCAGCCGAGGCTCGACGAGGCGGCGGATCGTCGGCCGCCGCCTTAGATCCCCATGGACCGCCTGATCGGCAGCCGCGCCTCGCGCCACACGTCCTCGACCGCCCCGAGCAGTCCGTCGATCGCCTCGAGCGGGTGGTTGGCGTTGATCTGCACGCGGAGCAGCCCGCCGTGGATCGGCACGGCGGGATACGTGGCCGACTGCGCGTAGTAGCCGCGGTCGAAGAGCGCCCGCCCAGCCGCGAGCGTCCGTTCCAGGTCGCCCACCACGAGCGATACGATCGCGGCGCCGCCGCCGTGATGCTCGATCCCGATGCGATCGAGGCCGGCGGTGAACCTGCCGATCCGCTCGTGCAAGGCGGCGAGCAGGGTGTCGTACTCCGGCGACATGATGATGTCGCATACGGCCGAGATCGCCGCGAGGTACGGCGGGGGCACGGGCCCGCCGAAGATGAACGTGCTGGAGCGGATCTTGAGCACCGTCTTCAACTCGGGCGTGCAGGTCACGAAGCCGCCGAGGCAGGAGAAGGCCTTGGAGAGCGACCCCACCATGAGCACGTTGTCGAGCGTGCCGAGCGCGGCGGCGGCGGCCCCGCGGCCCCGGGGCCCGACCACGGCGGTGCCGTGCGCATCGTCGACGTACATGATGCCCCCGAGCCGGCGCACCGCGAGGTCGAGGTCGGCCAGCGGCGGGGTGCGGCCCGACATGCTGTACACGCCGTCGATCGCCAGCACGACGCCGCCCCTGGAGCCCGACTGCCGCACGAGCCGTTCGAGGGCTTCCGGATCGGGGCTGGTGAGCTCCTCCACCCGGGCCCCTGCCGCGGCGGCCAGCCGCGCCCCCTGGTGCACGCTGTCGTGCGACTCGCGATCGACCACGAGGAGGTCGCCCGCCTGCGTGATGGCGGGCAGCAGGCCGACGTTGGCGAGTGTGACACTCGGAAAGATGAAGGTGTCGGGCACGCCGAGCCATGCGGCGAGCTTCTCCTCGACCTCGTCGACGAGCACCGGGCTGGAGAAGGCTCGCGAGGCGCCGTTGTGGGCGCCCCACTCGGGAAGGGCGTCGCGAATCGCCTCGTGCAACCGGGGGTGGCGATCGAGCCCGAGAAAGCTGTCGGACCCGAAGTTCCAGACCGTCTGGCCGTCGATCGACACGCGGCGATCATCCGTGGCCGCGTCGAGGAGCAGGTCCTTGAGGTGCACGCCCGCGTTGGCGTCGAGGAACGCCAGCGCCAGCCGCGTCACCTTGTGCCGCGAGAGACGCTCCGTGAGCGGATCGAGCCCCGCCGAGCACGCCCGGGCCTCGGCTCCCTGCCCCCGTCCTCCACGAGTCAGCCGCTGCAGGAGCGTGCCCACCGTGGTCTGGCCGATCTTTGTCATCGCGTCGTTCCCTGACTCTCGGGCGATCCCGCCGCCACGCCGGCGGCACCGCCGGCGTGGCGATCGCGGAGGAGGGTAGCACAGCGGGCCACGATCCGGCCACGGATTCCGCCATGGCCGGGCGGCCTCCCTGCCCCGCACGAGGCTTCGCCGGCGGCCGCCGCCTCGTCAGAAGCAGCCGTTGCGGACCTCCTGCGTGATCAGCTCCTTGAGCCGCTGGATGGCCTGCTGCTCCAGCGCCTTGGCGTCGCACCAGAACTGCCGCAGGTCATCCCGCCACTCGGCGTTGGCGATGTACTGGTCGTATCGCCACAGGGCATCGAGCCGGCGGCTCAGTTCGTGGACGAGGTCATGGTCGTGGTCCGAGCAGCCGGCCGTTTCGCCCATGTGGGCGAGTTCGCGTTCTGCCGCGAGCGTCATGGTCTTGGTCTCCGGGAGGCACCTGGGTCCGCTCCCTCCCTGGAAGACTCGGCCGCGGCTCGTGCGGACGGCCCGGGCAAGGGTCGCGGCCACCTGGTGGCCGGGCAAGCACCGCCCGCCGTCACGGCCCGACGGCATGCAAGACACATGGTGCCGACGCCGGAGTCTCAGCCGAGCATCCAGTCGGGCAGCCGTCTCACCCTGCCCTCACGATCGACGCAGACCACGGTCGTCGAGCCGGTCACGAGGATCCGGGTGTCGCGGATCACCTCGTAGGCGTGCTTGATGTGGGCCGCGCCGATCTTCTCGACGCGGGTGCGGAGCAGCAGGAGATCGTCGTAGTCGGCCGGGGCCCGGTAGGAGACGTGGGCCTCCGAGACGACCATGAAGAGTCCCTCGTCCTCGAACTGCCGGTACGTGTGGCCGTGGGCCCGCAGCATCTCGGTGCGGCCCATCTCGAAGTAGGTGAGGAAGTTCGCGTGATGCACCCGTCGCTGCCCGTCGGTCTCCTGGTAGCGGACGCGAATCTCCATCTCGTGCACGGCGGACATGGCTGCTCCCGGGGCGGCGGCGTGCCCGGCGATCTTTTTGCCGGGCCACGGGGCGGCCGTTCGTTGACCGGCCCTCGGCGGAGACTCTATCCTTCCCGGAACCCGCGCCGCAAAACCCCCGAGAACGGGTTTCCTCGCCGCGGCATCGCGGAACGAGTTCGACCAGCGGAGGCTTCATCGTGAACCAGGGCGACGCCGGAGCCGGAAGCGGCATCGGGTTCGCGACGGCGCGAGGCCGCAGCTGGCCCACGCTCCGCCAGTTCACCGTATTTCTCGAGAACCGCGTCGGCCAACTGCTCGAGGTCGTCCGCCGGTTCGAGGGCTCCCGGGTTCGGATCGTGGCCCTGTCGATCAACGACTCCGGGGAATGCGCCTTCGCCCGCTTCCTCCTCAGCCACCCGGAACAGGGCCGGGAGATCCTCGAGCGGGCCGGGCTCGCCCTGATCGAGAGCGATCTCCTCGGCGTGGAGCTGCCCGACGACCAGCAGCCGCTCCTGCGGATCTGCACCGCCCTGCTTCAGGCCGAGGTGAACATCATCCAGGCCTATCCGATTCTGGTTCGGCCGCGGGGCCGGCCGGTGGTGGCGCTCATGGTCGACAACACCGAGATGGGCATGGAGACCCTCGCCAGCAAGGGCTTCACGATGATCACCGAGGGCGACCTCGGCGATGAGGAGTGAGCAGGCCGCTCACTCGAACATGTCGCCGGGCACCGCGGAGAGGTGTCGCACCACGATCCGCTGCACGGTCTCCCATGCGACGGCCGTGAGCGTCACGGTGCCGTCGACCGCCTGGCTGGCGAAGACGCCGTGCGTGCCGCTCGACCAGCGGGCTGCAAACTCTTCCGGAAGAATCACCGTGCCTCCCACGAGGTGCACCTCGACGATGCCTCCGTGCTCTCGTTCCGCCCAGAGCCGCGCGAGCAGTCGGGCCATCGGGTTGGCGGCGGCGTCGCCCGGGATGCCGGGCGGCGTCTCCCAGCCCCCGGAGAACGCCTCCACCGGCGCCGCCGGGCCGGCCGGCGCGTCGATGCCCGAGATGAAGTTCCAGTCGACGTCTTCGCCGGCGGCGGGGGGCGACGGCGGCGGAGGAGGAGCCCCGATGGCAGCCGGCGCGACGGGCTTCGGCGCGGGCTCGAACTCGAGGGATGGCGGCTCATCCGCGGGCTGATCGGCCACGACCTCCGCCTCGGGCGGAGGCGGAAACGCGGGAATGTGCACCGCGGCGCCGCACTTCTTGCACTGCCCGCGTTTGCCACCGACCGCCCGCGGCACCTTCAGTTCATGCCCCTGCGGGCAGAAGAACACGATCGTTTCGCCGTCGAGCCGGGGATCCGGCAGCGGCTGCCGCTCCGTCACCTCCACCGGAGCATCTGTCCGAGGAATGACCCGCGTCTTGTCGTCCGCCATGATCTGATCGCCCCGGAAACCGTACGCCGTCGACGCCGCCACCGATCCGCCGTTTGGCCGCAGGAGTCTACCAGACGAGCGGTCCCTTGACGCGGCCGGAGAGGCGTCTGACACTGCCGCGACGCCCGGTATCGCCCCCGACCGGCCGGAACGAAGCATGCCCATCTCCGTCATCTGCAACGGCTGCAAGGCGCGGTTCAGCGTCAGCGACCAGTTCGCGGGCCGCACCGGCCCCTGCCCCAAGTGCAAGCAGCCGATCAAGATTCCCGAGGTCGCCGTCAAGGCGGTCACGATCCACGAGCCCGACGCCCCGGTCGCCTCGTCGGCCGGCATCGGCCGAGCACCGCTGGCTCCGATCCGTCGCACCGACAGGCCCGTGCCGCCGCTGGCATTCGCCGCCACCGCCGCTGGCCTGCTCGTCCTCGCTGGCCTGGCCTGGATCACCGGCATGACCGCGGGGCCGGAGGGCATGCCCGGCTGGCTCTTGCTCGCATCCGCCTTCGTGATCGCGATCCCGTGCGTGCTGCTCGGCTATGCCGCTGTTCGCAACCGCGAACTCGAGCCTTTTCGGGGACGTGCGCTGCTCGCCCGCGCACTCGTCTGCGCGGCGGTCTATGCGGGGCTCTGGGCCGTCAAGGGAGCACTGCCCGCGGAGGCCACGGCCGAACTCTGGCAGTGGCTCTACCTCGGACCGATGTTCGTGATCTCCGGGGCGATCGCGGCGCTCGCCGCGTTCGAACTCGACTGGGGTTCGGCCGTCGCCCACTTTTCCCTCTACGCCATGGTGACGGCGTTGCTCCGCTGGCTGCTCGGTCTTCCACCGCTCTGACTCCCCGGACGCCATGCCCCGCCCCACGCTTCCCGAAGTCGCGGCGCTCGATGCGACGAGCGAGGGCATCCGTATCCCGCCGGGCGACACGGTGCCGATCACGCCGCGGGTTCGCAGCCTTCTCGACACGGCGGAGATGCGGCGGCTGTCGCGGGTGTCGCAGCTCGGACTCGTGGCCCATGTCTACCCGGGCGCCGTCCATTCACGTCTCGAGCACTCGCTGGGGGTTTACCGGCTGGCGGTCGAGTTTCTGCGGCGGCTCCGCGGCGATGCCCGCTTCGAGGCCGTCGTCGGCGCTGACGACGCGGCCGCCTTCCTCGCCGCGGCGCTCGTCCACGACGTCGGCCACTGGGCCTACTGCCATCCGATCGAGGACATGGGCCTGCCCGAGGTGCCTCGGCACGAATCGCTCGTGGGCGGGCTCGTCGGCGGCGGGGAACTCGGCCACGTGCTCAGGGAGGCGTGGGGGCTGGCGCCCGAGCGGATCGCCTCCCTGGTGACCGGGGAGGCCGCCGACCCTGCCGGCAGGATCCTGCACTCGCTGCTTTCCGGACCGATCGACGTCGACAAGATGGATTACCTCGCCCGCGACAGCCTGCATGCGGGCGTCCCCTATGGCCGCAACTTCGACCAGCCGCGGCTGCTGTCGAGCCTCTGCATCGACGCCCGCGACGACCGCCTGGCGATCAGCGACAAGGGGCGGACGGCGGCGGAGTTGCTGGTGTTCGCCCGCTACGTGATGTTCAGCGAGGTCTACTGGCACCATGCCGTACGTGCGGCGACGGCGATGCTGCAGCGGGCGGTGTGGCTGGTGCGGCCGGCACTCGACGTGTCCCGGCTCGTGCGCAGTGACGACGATTCCTTCGCGGCCTGGATCACCGAGGCCTCGAGGGGCGGCCCTGCCGCACCGCTCGTGGAGGGTCTCTTCGGCGGCCGACGGAGGCTCTTCAAGCGGGTCGCCACGTTCGATGCGATCCACCAGCCCGCCATCCACGCGGCGCTGGCGGGCAGCAACTACCCGCGAATGGTCGCGGTGGCCGCCCGGCTGGCAGCGGCTCTCTCTCACCGCACCGGGCGGCCGATCGATCCCGACCTGCTGATCGTCGACGCGCCTCCGGCAGAGCGGGAGGTCGAGTTCCGCATGCAGGTGCGGGAGCGTGGGCCACGGCACACGCCCGATGCGCCCGCCCGGTGGCGGCGGCTGGAGGAGGTGTCGCCCGTGGTTCGCAGCCTCGCGCACGAGCAGTTCGACAATCTCGTCAAACGGGTGCGGGTCTTTGCAGACCCCGCCACAGCCGCGCTCCTCGCCGGCTGCCCCGACATCGAAACGCTGCTCCTCGAGGCGGCGGCGAACTAGCCGGACGGTGCCGCGCGCGCTTCGACCAGCCAAAGGATACGAGCCCTCGGGCGGCGTCCTGGGTGCAGCCTGCCGTGCCGGCCCGAGGCCTTACGGCCTACGGCTTTGACGGGAGCGTTACGGTGTGCCGCCGGGCAGTTTGCCTTCCTCGATCAGCGAGCCGAAGGTGGGCGAGTCGGCCTTCGCCGGATCGCTCGGCAGGCCAGCCACTTCCTTCAGCGCCGCCTGGATCTTGGCGACGTCCTTCTTGTCGGTTTCCTTGTCGAGCCGCTCCGCGAGCGCGTTGCCGTAGGCGTTGCGTTCCTTCTTGCTCTTGCCGGCATGACAGACGTTGCACTTCGCCGTCTCGACGGCAGCCGCAAGGGGCGTGCCATCCTTGACGTACATCGCCTTGAACTCGTCGGCGAACTGCTTGATCGCGAACGCATCGCGGGCCGACCCGGCGACCATCACAGCCACGACGGCACCCATCAGCCACGCCAGCCTGCTCATGCGAATCATCGAACGACTCCGGGAGGATCGTCGCGACAGAGCCACGTCCGAGTGGCACGTTGGCACGACCCTTTCACTAGACCCTGCCGCCCCGTCAGCGTCAAGCAACGGCGCGTGCTTACTCGCCCCAGCCGAGCCAGGCCGCCGGGTCGGGGGGGCTGGCCGGCCGTGGGTCGTGGATGACCGTCGGCACGAGATCGGCGTAGCCGATCTCGAGCTGCCCGTCGGCGGCCTCGATCCTGCGGAACGGGCCGGTGGCCTCGTAGCGGCTCTGCTCGTCGAACCACGTGCACGCGGAACGGTAGGCATCGACGGAGTTCCCGCCCCGCTGGTCGAGAAGCGGGCGGCCGGCACCGATCAGGAAGCGGCAGTCGCCGGCCCGCACGTCGATCCGCGGCGTCACGGGTCGAGCCGAGGAGTCCTCCGCCGTGATCACGCCGGCGGCACAGGCGAACACCACGTCGGCGAAGTCGCAGTCGATGTCGAGACGGCCGGCCGCGGAGGCACCCCGTGACAGCAACAGACAGCGCGGCGTCACCAGGGCGCCGCCCGACCAGCGAAAGGTGAGCCTCGCCACCGCGTCCGACGAGGTATCGAGAAACACCGCGTCACCCGCGGCCCGGCAGTTGGCAAAGCTCACGCTTCCTGCCGTCGTGGCCGAATCCGCTGCCGCGGTCGCCACGACGAAGGATCGGCGGCCCTGGGGCACCGTCGCGTGCTCGGGCATCCGCAGCAGGGAGTCGACGCAGTCCAGCCGGCCGCCGCGGATGGAGAAGATCGTCGCTGCGGCGACAGGGGGGTCGGCAAGGAGTCGCACCCCGACACCATCGAGCGTCAGTTCACCGTCACCGATCGCACAGGCGGCCCGCCAGCCGTCGACGGCCGGCCCCAGTTCGGTGAAGGCCAGCGTCGGCCGCCTGCGATCGGCGGCCCGAATCGTCAGACGGCGTCCCTGCAGGGCGACCGACGGCTCACGGAGCTCCCCGTCGACCGCCACCTCGATGAGGCCTCCGTCGGCAACGCGACGCAGGGCTTCCCCCAGCGTGCCCACCTCGTCGTCGGCCGCCGGTGCCGCCACCACCCGCACGAGATCGAGCGTCGGAGCCGGCTGGCTGATCACCGAACGGTCGAGCTCGGCCACCCGCCGCCGCTCGGCGGCCGAACGCAGCCACAGCAATCCCACCACGGCCGCCAGCCCCGCCATGGCCAGCAGCCACGGGAGCCGGGCCGGCAGCGGTCGCGGCGCCACCGCGGGGGGCACCGACAGCGGCCGCTGGTTCTCGAGCGGCAGGCCCTGCTCGGCGGCAAACGCCGCCAGGTCGGCCACGAGCACCGCCGGCCGCTGGTAGCGGTCGCGAGGATCCTTCTCCATGAGCCGGCCCACGATCTCCGACAGCCGCCGGGGCACGTCGGCTCGGATCTCGTCGAGCGCCGGAGGAGCATCCTGCTGGTGGGCGAGCAGTTTCTGCACCGGGGAGCCGGACGCAAACGGTGGCCGGCCCGTGAGCATGAAGAAGATCGTGCAGCCGAGCGAGTAGAGGTCGCTGCGGACGTCGGCCGCCCGGGGATCCCGCGCCTGCTCCGGCGAGATGTAATCGAACGTGCCGAGCGTCATCCCGCTGACGGTGAGGTCGTTGTCGTCGGCCACGTGGTGCAGCCGGGCCAGCCCCATGTCGACGATCCGCGCCCGACCGGCTGGCGTGATCACGATGTTGGAGGGCTTGATGTCGCGGTGCACGACATCGCGTTCCGAGGCATGCTCCAGGGCATCGGCCACCTGAATCGACACGTCGATGGTGCGGGCCACGTCGAAGGGCCCCGACTCGCGGACGAGATCCCGCAGGTTCGTCCCCTCGATGAACTCGAAGACGATGTAGTGCCAGCCGTCCTCGCTGCCCACCGCATGCACCCGGCCGATGTTCTCGTGGTCGAGCCGCGCGGCCGACTGGGCCTCGTTGCGAAACCGCTTGAGCATCTCCTCGTCGTCGGCCTGCCCGGCCGCGAGCACCTTCACGGCCACCACGCGATCCAGGGTGGTGTCGAGCGCGCGGAAGACCGCCCCCATTCCGCCGCCGCCGATGAACTGGTCGAGCCGGTAGGGCCCGAGCATCGTGCCCTGAAGCACGCGGCCGATCTCGGCGGTGGTCGCGGGACCGGGGGCGGCCACCCGCGATGCGGAACCGCTCCACGACGCGGCGGCAGGGTCGCCCCTGGAGATGACGGTGGCGTCGTCGGGCTGTCCGTGCGCGGCGGACGCGGCCGCGAGCCGGGACGATGCGGTGGAGTGATGCTCGGGCTCGGGCATGCGGTCGACCCTAACACCGCCCTCGCGGCGTGGTCAATGCACGAAAAACCCCGACCTTCGCCGGGGCGAAGGTCGGGGCATTCGTATCGCAGCGAGGCCGCGCGTGGTGTCAGGTGGCGAGCCCGACGACCACCGCGTTCCGGTGGCGGCGACGCTTCATCCACCCCACCCCTCCGAGGCCGGCGAGGCCGACACCCGCCAGGACCATCGTGGCCGGCTCAGGCACCGCGACTGCAGCCACCCGAAAGCCGACGCTGTCGTTGAACCGGCTGGTGAGCCACGAGTTGTTGATCGCGGTGGAGGATGTCCAGTTGGCGTAGCTGGCGGAGTCGAGCTTCCACGTCGAGCCCAGGAGCATGGCACGGTCGGTCGACGTCGGGGCGGCCGTCTCCACGAACTCACCGGCGTTGCCGAAGGCGTCGTACATCTGGTACCAGGTGGGCGACGAGGCATAGAGGGCGACGTCGGTCAGTCCGGTCGAGGCGCCCTGCGGGGCACCGTAGTTGGCGACGTTGGCGCCCGCGACGCCGGTGCCAGAGGTGACCGGCGTGGGGAACGACGAGGGGCCTCCCTTGTAGGGATACGTCCGCCAGTTCGTCGTCGACCCGTTGTAGAAGGCGGCTTTGGTCCACTCGTTCACGTTCGGGAGCACGACCTGGGCACCGGGATTGCGGGCCGCGACGGCGCCGCTCGTTCGGCCGTTGAGCGTGTAGGAGCCGTCTTCCATCGAGGCGGCATTCGCCTGCTGGCCGTTGTTCAGCCAGTTTGCGAAGCGGGCCGCCGAGAACCAGTTCACGAATACGGTCGGCTTGGCCGCCTCGGAAACGGCCACGGAGTACTTCGAGCCCGCGGCCGCGGCCGGATTGAAGGTGATGGGGTTGAAGGAGGTCCCAGATCCGCCCACCACCGACGCCTGGTAGACCCCGTTGGGATTGGAGCCGTTTGCGTCAACCTTGTTGAGGAACTCGGCGTACTGGCTGTTCGTCGTCTCATACTTGGAGATGCTGAACAGGTACGACACCGAGCCGTAGCCGGTCGTCGGATGCGCGGTGTTGCCGACGTTGTTCACCGCGTTGAAGTCGATTGTCACGGCCTGCGTCACCGACGCCATGGCCGCGAACGCCACGGCCAGACAGCCGGCGAAGGCCCTCGCGTTCAGCACCCGGGCGCCCCTGCCGCTGCCCCAGGTCCAGCGCTTGTTGCGGCGGCAGTGCATGCCACCCACCCGGGCCGGGGCCGAACCGTGCCGCCGGTACTCGGGAAAACGGTTGCGCTTCTTCATCGGCTCGTGGTCGCGACCAAAGTCGGCCGCGTAGCTGGCCTCCAGATCGCTGCGGTCGATATCCACCACTGATGCGCTCATGACACTGCTCCTTTGCTGATTGGCCCCGAAGGGCGTTCGTTTGCTCTCTGCTGTCAGCGATCCCGCAGGCCACGCGGCCCGATCGGGGCACCGGACCCACTCACACCAACTGCATGGCTCCGCGACGCTCGGCGACCCGCCGGGCTTCCGCGAACAACGACATCAGGGCATCGCCCCCCGACACGCCGGGCAGATACACCCAGGCACCGAGCTGCCTCGCCCAGAACTCCTCGTCGACGCTGTCGTCAGACCCGCAGACGACCAGCAACGTGCCGGGACGGCCGGCGAACTCCTCCGCGATCTCCACCGTGTCGCTGACCCGCTCGCCCACGGGATGGGCGATGTCGACGATCACGAGCTGGTAGTCGCCGTCGATGACCGACCGGAACCCGGCCGTGTCGACCGGCATGTCGCAGGTCGAGAAGCCACCGAGTTCGGACATCGTGCCGAGCCGGCCACGAAGGCCCGCGTCGCCCGACACCACCAGCGACTTGAGAACGGGGCCACGCGGGACGCGAACCGCGGGCCACTGGCCCGCAGGCGACCGCACCTCGTCGGACGTGATCCCCACCGCAACGACCATCATCGGACACCTCCTTTGCGATTCGTCGCGGGTGGCCTCGCGATGCCCGGCACGTGCCGTGTGACATCTCGCGACCACTCGCGTCGCAGGAAGGCAAATGCAGCCGGCGTGCCAAATCCCGGCACGCGCATCTCCGCCGGCGATTCACCGCGGAAAACCAGCGGCGGATCGCCACGCGTTTTTTTTGAAGCCGCTTCGCCCGATGATTTCGAGCCTCACCGGCGTGGTGAGCCCGGCGGCGGCACCGGAGCCCTCGGGCGGGGAAAAGCGGCGTTTCCCCCGGGTTTCAGCGGCCTTTCACCAGGCCGGTGACGGGCTCACCAGGCTGGTGGCCCGGCGCGGTCACGCCGTTGGGAAGCCCAGCGACGCCACATAGGCCACGTCATCGGGATCGAGTCCGTGGAGCCCCGCCTCGCGAAACCGGCCCAGCGACGCGGGAGGCCGCACGAGGGCCGCGAGCCGTTCGGCCGCGTCGGGATCGCCGCCCACGAAGGCGAGCAGCCGGCGCAGCCCCGGCTCGGGGGCTGCGCAGAGGTCCTCGAGCGTGACGTGCAGGAATCTGTCCGGCAGCGACGCCGCGTGTGCCAGGGCCCGCCGGTGGGCGGCACACCAGTAGGCGAGGAGGTACCGAGGCGTGGGCTCGAAGGGCCGCCCGAGCAGCATGGCTCCCCAGCGCATCGCCTGGTTGTGCTTGCCGCTCCCGGCCATATCGAGGCCGCTGCGGCTCACGAGCACGAACCGCATGGCCGGCAGTACCGCGGCGAGCCGCCCGAGGATGACGTGGGCATTGGGCTCCTTCCAGCCCCAGCGGGCGGCGGGCGGCGTGGAGCGGCCGGCCAGCAGCCGCTGGAGCCGCTCCCGCATCCAGTCGGCGTCGTGCGGGGGATTGTCGCGCCCTGCCAGGGCCGACGCCCACGCGACATCCTCCGCGGCGACCCGCCCGTCACCGGCCATGCGGCGAGTGAACGCGGTCACCGTCCGGGTGAACTCGTCGTCGGGGCAATCGAGGATGCCGGGCCGGTTGAAGAGCAGGCTCGCGGCGAGGTTGTCGAGGGCGGGATTGAGATCGTCGCCGATGAAGAAGCCGGCTTCCCGCACGACCGCCGCGACAAGCCGCGTGCCACTGCCCCCCACGCCCCCGACGACGACCGGAGAGGTGCCTGGGAGAGCCGCCACGATCGTCGCCTCGGGGTGCTGGATGCTCGTGATCGCGCAGACGCCGGCTGGCCGCGGCTTCGCCGATGCTTCGCAGTCCGCCGCGGTGGCGGTGTTGCGTCCGTGCAGGTAGCCTACCGGATCGTCGGCCGCGACATCATCGGCCGCGAGGAGCTCGACGGTGTCGCCGCGTCTCGCCTTTCATGTTGGTCCACACAAGACCGGCTCGACGAGCGTGCAGGAGGCGCTCGACGCGCACCGCGACCGGCTGGTGGCGGGAGGCGTTCTGTACCCGGCCTCGCTTCCGGGGGCGGATCATGCCACCAGCCACGCCGCCCTCACTCGACTGCTCGCCACCGGTCAGGAGGCCGCCTTTCTCGATTGGGTGGCCGATGCCATGCGTGATGCCGGGCGGCAGGGCTGCGACACCGTGCTCGTTTCGAGCGAGGGATTCTCGTCACCGCGATCGTGGCCCAGTCTCCGCCGTATCGTCCGTCGGCTCCGACGCCGCACCGAGTGCCGGTTCGTCTACGTCGCCCGCGACCTGCAGGCGGTGACCTACTCGATGATGGTCCAGCGGCTCCACAACCAGGCAGGCTTCCTGCATCCGCTCAACCACGATCTCCGCGCCTGGGCACGCGAGTTCGCCTGCCTGAAGGACCGCGAGGAGCGGTTCTTTCGCCGGCTGGGCGCCACGGTGCTCGGGCTGGAGGCGATCCCCCGAAACGAGCTGGCCGCCAGGGTTCTCGCCGCCGCCTGCGGCCGCGACTTCCCCGACATCCCCACCGGCGACGTTGGCCGGTCGGCGGCGAAGTTTGCAGGCACACCGAAGGGGCTCCTCTCCTACGCGCTGCGGGTGATGGAGGTCATCGCCCACGGGGGCGCGATGGCGTCGACGCACACACACCTCGCCGCCGCGGCGCTGATCCGTGCCTGCGAACTCGACCCGGATGGCTTCGCGGCCCTGCAACGGGACTTCGAGACGGCGGCCCGGCGGCAGATCGCCGCGGGGATCGCCGACCACCGGCGCGCGGGCTGGTGGAGCGACGCCAGCGATCGGCTTCGCCGGGCATCCCGCATTCTGTTTCCCTCCCTTTCCTGAAGGCCGTCATGCCCGGGCCTCGGCTCTCGATCGTCGTCGTCTTCCACGACATGGCTCGCGAGGCCCCGCGAACCCTCCATACCCTTTCCGCCGCCTACCAGCGGGGCGTCGACGAAGCCGACTACGAGGTGATCGCGGTCGACCACGGATCGCAACGGCCACTCGACGCGGAACTCGTCCGCGGTCACGGCCGGCAGTTTCGGCTCGTGTCGCATCCCGCCGGCACGGTGCCGGCATCGCCCGCCGCCGCGATCAACGCCGCCGTCCGGGTCTCCAGCGGCGATGCGGTGGCCATCTGCATCGACGGCGCGCGGATGGCAAGCCCGGGGATCGTTCGACACACGCTCGCGGCGCTCGACGCGTGGGCTGATCCGGTCGTCGCCACCCTGGGCTGGCACCTGGGCCCGAAGCTCCAGAACGTGTCGATGCTCGAGGGCTACGACCAGGCGGCCGAGGATCGGCTGCTCGACTCGATCGACTGGCGCCGGGAGGGCTATGACCTGTTCACGGTGTCGTGCCTGGCGGGCTCGTGCGGCGGCGGCTGGTTTCTGCCGATCACGGAGAGCAACTGCCTGGCCATGCGCCGGGCGGCCTACGAGCGGATCGGCGGCTTCGACGAGCGGTTTCTCTGCCCGGGAGGCGGCCTCGTCGGTCTCGACTTCTTCAAACGGGCGAGCGCATCGGCCAACGACCTCGTGCTCCTGCTCGGCGAGGGCACCTTCCACCAGTTCCACGGCGGCGTGGCCACCAACACGCCCCTGGAGGTGCATCCGTACGAGTCGTTCCACGCCGAATACCGGCGGCTCCGCGGCGAACCCTTCGCACCGCCGCACGTGAAGCCACGGTATCTCGGGGGCATGCCATCGCAGTGCCTGCCCTTCCTGCGGCATTCCGTCGAGCAGGCGATCAACGCCGTGCCGCTCGCGGCAGGACCGCGCCCGTGAGCACCGATCCGGGCACCGCCGCGGCTGACCACGACCGACCATCAGGCGACGGCGCGGCCTCGATCCTCTTCCTGTCGCACGATCCGGCCACCGCCGGGCACGTCTACCGGGTGATCAACCCGGTGGCCGCCCTGCGGGACCGTGGCTGGCAAGCCCGCTGGCTGGCCATCACGGATCCGGAGGTGAGCGCGGCCGCCAACGCCGCCGACGTGGTCGTCGCCTTCCGCTGTCCTCTCTCGCCGACGGTCGAGTCCGTGATCGCCGCCTGTCGGCGACGGGGCCGGCCGTTCGTCTACGACGTCGACGACCTGATCTTCGATCCGGGTCTCATGGCGACCGGCTCCGTGGCCTATCTCGACACGCTCCCCGAGGTCGACCGCCGGCGCTGGATCGCGCTGGCGGCCGACCACCAGCGTGTGCTGGCAGAGGCCGACGCCGCGGTCGTCGCGACACCACCGCTCGCCCGGGCCGCGGCCCGCCACTGCCCGCACGCGCTGGTGGTGCCGAACACCCACTCACCGGCCGCCCTTCAGGCCGCCACGACCGCCCGGGGACACGACAAACCCTCCCGACTCGACGGTCGACCGCGGATCGGATTCGCGAGCGGCACGCCGACGCACCAGCGCGACTTCCGCGTGGCCGCGGTGGCGGCGGCAACGCTGCTGGCCCGGCGGTCGGAACTGCTGCTGACGGTGGTGGGGGCGGTCGACCTCGGGGATTTCCCGGAACTTGCCCCTCACGCCGCGCGAATCGAGGTGCGGCCGCGGGTCGCCTTCGACGACGTGGCCAGCGAACTGGCCCGCTTCGAGATCAATCTCGCCCCGCTCGAACTCGGCAATCCATTCTGCGAGGCGAAGAGCCCGATCCGCTGCACGCTGGCCTCTGCCGTCGGCGTGCCGACCGTCGCCTCGCCCACGGAGCCGCTCCGGGCAGCGGTCGTGGATGGCGTGACGGGCATTCTCGCCACGACCCCGGCCGAGTGGGAACGGGCGCTCGATCGACTCCTCGACGATCCGCCCCTGCGGGCGCGGATGGGGGTGGCCGCGGGCGAATGGCTGGCCGGCGACGCCGCCTGGGCCTCGTGGTGCGACCATGTTCACGAGACGTACGCGACGATCCGAAGCCGTCGTGCGCACGACCGACGTTCGCCGCCGTCGAGATAGCCGGGGACGAATCGCGTTCCCGGGCCTGCATGGCGGGCAAGGGCGTTCATTCGTCCTTCTGGCAGGCGGCCGGAGGGGCCGAGCGGATGGTGGTGTCGAGTGTGGTGCCGTCGAAGGTGTCATCGAACAGCGACTCGTGCACACCGCGGCAAAGGCCCTGAGGCCGTATCGTCCATCCGACGCCGGCATGGTAAAAACGGGATCCGGTGCCTGGCACCCCCTTCGCGCCCGTAGCTCAGGTGGATAGAGCATGGGATTTCTAATCCCAGGGTCGCTGGTTCGAGTCCAGCCGGGCGTATTGACCTGTCCCCGCACCAGTGCGGCACCGGTGCTGAAGCGAGGGATTCACCCTCGGATGAACCCACCCTGTGCGACCGTGACGAGACGGGCTCAGGGGGGCAGAAACAGGTGCCGCCGCCGCGGGTTTGACCGGTCCCACCCGCCATCCGTTTCGATGCTGGAAAGATCCTCGTCGTTCGGCCAGCGAATGGTTTCCGGCGTCAGGCGGGAACGCGATGCGTGCCAGCCGCGAGCGAGCTCCTCGGGTGAATATCGGCGCTGCCTGGTGTACTTGTCGACGAGGTGCCGGCGGCTCAGGGCGATGTAGTGCCTGAGCACGAAGTTGCGGGGATACACGCGGCGTTCGGGAAACCGCACCTCGTGGCCGGCCGACTCCGTGAGCGCGACGTCGCGCGTGTGCCGCCATCCGCGAAGCAATCGCTGCGGCCGCGGCTCGAAGAAGTAGTACCGCTTCATCGCCGCCACGTAATCGCCACCCGACCGCCACTCCTCCGCACCCGTCGGCAGGAAGACGAACTCGTCGAAGCAGATGGCGTTGCAGCCGGCGTCCTCCACCCGTTCGAGCCACTCGGGCAGCGAGCCATCTCGCTCGGGAGGCTCGGGGATTTCGTCCGCGTCGAGGTGCAGGATCCAATCACTCTCCAGTTCGCGGGCCAGTCGCTCCTTGTGCCGCAACTGCCCGACGAGGTCGAAGTAGCCCGGATAGGGCTGCGAGACGATGTCGATGAGGCCGCGATTCACGAACGTCCGCGCGATCGACACCGTCGCATCGCTCGACTCATTGTCGATGATCACGAACGACACCCCGTGCCGGGCAAGATGCTCGCAGCAGCGTCCGATGTAATCGGCTTCGTTGCGGACGGCGAGGATGGCCGTGAGCTTCACGTGCGCAGCGATGGTTCGTGGGGCGCGGAAGGAAAGCCCGTGGGGAAACGTGACGACGATCCTAACCGGTGACCTGCCGTCGCGTCCGGAGGGACCATCACGGCCCTGATCGGCCGCGACGACCGCACGGCCGCTACGCGTGGATCGCCTGGCCGTGCACGGGCAGGGGATCCACGCGTAGCGGCCCTGCGGTCGTCGCGGGCGATCAGGGCCGTGATGGTGCCTCCGGACGCGACGGCAGGTCACCGGTTAGGATCGGCGTCACGTTTGCCCCCGGGCTGTGCGTCCGCGCC
>JBJTDZ010000021.1:0-11905 GCA_046092585.1 Pirellulales bacterium
GAGGCCTTCAGGTCGGCGAGCGTCGTGGGCAGTCGCGGGCCACTCATGCGGATCGGCTCCTCGTGATGCGTTGATTGTATGCCGAATGCGTCACATAGCCCACGCGTTGAATGGCTGGGTGCCGCAGGCAGGTCGGAGACATGCTCGTCGCCGGCGGACTTTGCCGTGGCAGACTCGTGGGTACATAGATGCTCGGGGGTGGCAGGCAAAGTTCACCGGCTCCTGCGCGTGCCTCCGACCTGCCTGCTCGTCCGGCGTTCTGCTCGCTCCCCAACGGCTGGCATGGCTCGGGGCTGCCCATGCCCTGCCGCCGGACGTTCGCGTCGGGCATCCTGCCCGCCGCTCTCTGCATGTCCGCTGCGCTTCGCCATCCTGGCTGCGCTTGCTCCCATAGCCCGGCTCCCGGGGCACCGACAGCCCCGAGCCACACCAGCCGTTGGGGAGCGAGCACGTCTCCGACCTGCCTGCGGCGGCCAGCCATGCGGCTCGTGGGCCGCGTGACGCATACGGCATACAATCAGCACACACGAGGAGCCGATCCGCATGAGTGGCCCGCGACTGCCCACGACGCTCGCCGACCTGAAGGCCTCCGGCTGGACCAGCCGTAGCGTGAAGGACGAGGTGCGGGATAACTTCCTGCGGATGCTGCGGGACGGAACCGAGCTTTTCCCCGGCATCGTCGGCTACGACGACACGGTGATCCCCGAGATCAGCATCGCCCTCATCGCCGGCCACGACATGCTCTTCCTCGGCGAGAAGGGGCAGGCCAAGAGCCGGCTGATGCGTTTGCTCGTGCGGTTTCTCGACGAGCACCTCCCCTACCTCGACGACCCGGCGATTCCGCTCCACGACGATCCCTTCCACCCGATCACCTCGGCCGGCCGCCGGCTCGTGGCCTCGCGGGATCCGGCCGACGTGCCGGTCGCCTGGTGGCCGCGGAGCGAGCGGTATGCCGAACGGCTCGCCCCGGGCACGAAGTTCGCCGACATCATCGGCGAGATCGATCCCGCCAAACTCGCAGGGGGCACGAGCATGTCGAGCGAGGAGGCGCTGCACCTGGGGCTGATCCCGCGGATGCACCGCGGCATCTTCGCGATGAACGAGCTGCCGGAACTCGACGAGCTCGTGCAGGTGGGGATGTTCAACATCCTCGAGGAGCGCGACGTGCAGATCCGTGGGTATCCCGTGAAGTTCGACATCGACGTGATGCTGCTCTTCTCGGCCAATCCCTCCACCTACAACCGCTCCGGCAAGGTGATCCCGCAGCTCAAAGACCGGATCGGGGCGGTGATCCACACCCACTACCCCCGGGATCGCGAGCTCGGCATCCAGGTGGCCGAGCAGGAGGCGGGGGTCGACCTCGGCGGCGAGTGGCCGGTGGTGGTGCCCCACTTCATGAAGCAGGTGCTGGAGCAGGTCACGCTCGCGGCCCGGAAGAGCAAGTTCATCGACCAGCAGTCGGGCGTGAGCGCGAGGTTCTCGATCGCCAACTACGAAACCATGGTCGCCAGCGCCCGCCAGCGGGCGGTGCGGCTCGGCGAGAAGCCGGCGGTGCCGCGGATCAGCGACCTCGGCCATCTCGCCACCTCCAGCCTCGGCAAGCTCGAGCTCGATCTGATGGGGAGCCACCAGATGACCGAGCGGCAGGTGCTCGAGGCCGTGGTGGCCGAGGCGATCGCGACGGTGTTCGAGGAGTATGTCGAGGAGCATGGCCTCGCGGAGATCGCCGCCGCCTTCCGCCAGGGGGCGAAGATCGAGGTGGGCGACATGGTGCCGAGCGGCGACTACGAGCGGATCGTGGGCGAGGTGCCGGCCGTGTGGGAGAAGGCCTTCGAGGTGAACGCCGCCCGGGATCCGGCGGTGCGGGCCAGCTGCATCGAGTTCGTGCTCGCGGGGCTCTACGCCACGGAGCGGATCAGCCGCATCCAGTCGCACGGCCGCACCGTGTACGACACCGGAGGCTTCCGCTAGCCCATGCCCACGCGCGACAGGCTCGGCGGGATCGTGCATACGTACCAGCGGTACGACCCGGCTCGGATTCCGCCGCCGCGGCCGCCGGCGGCCGACCTCGTCACGCCGGCGATGGAACACCTGCTCGAGTTCGGCGACGCGGCGGAACTCACCGAGGAGCAGCTCGCCGAGGCGGTGATCCTCGACCCGGAGCAGATCCGTGGGCTCGGGCCGTCGCTCGATTCCATCCGGCGCCGGCTGGAGGAGGCGCGGCGGAAGATCCTGGAGACCTACGAGACCGACTCGGTCCGAAAGAAGGCCCGTCGGCAGTTTCACGATACCGCCCGGCGGGTGCAGCCACCCGCGAGGTTTCGCGAGGGGTTCGCGAAGGCGGTTCGTGAGGAGCAGCTCCGGCAGCTGGAGCGGCTCTGGTATGCCCAGGACGACGACCAGTCGCCGTTTGGCGGCCAGCTCGCGGGGCTGATCGAGTCGCTCGGCGAGGTCTACCAGGTCGATGAACTGGCGGCCCGCTGGGCGTTCACCGGCCGCGAGAAGCTCACCGTGCCGGAGGCGCTGGAGGTGAAGGCCAGGCTCGAGGAGATCGAGGAACTGCTCCGGCAGGTGGAGGAGGCCCGGAAGAACGCCAGGGTGGCGCTGCTCGACATGGACGCGCTGGGCAGGTACCTCGAAGAGGGCGAACGCGACGAGCTCGACCTGCTGCGCCGCCAGGTGCAGGAGGCCGTCGAGCGGCTGGCAGCCGAACAGGGCCTCCAGAAAACGAAACGCGGCTACGAACTCACTCCGCAGGCGATGCGGCTGTTCCAGGGCAAGCTCCTCGAGCGAATCTTCTCCGACCTCGATCCCTCGCGAACCGGCCGCCACCAGGTCGACGTGCGGGGCGAGGGCGCGGTGGAGACGGTGCCGACCCGGCCCTACGAGTTCGGGGACTCCGTGGCCCACATGGATATCCCCGGCTCGCTCGTCAATGCCATGCTCCGGCAGGCATCGGGCGGCGGCGTGCGAAGCCGCGGGGTGCGGCTCGATCCGCGCGACATCGAGGTGCACCACACGCGAAACACCCCGAAGTGTGCGACCACCGTGGTCCTCGACATGAGCGGCTCGATGCGCTACGGCAGCCTGCACGTGAGCGTGAAGCGGATGGCGCTGGCGCTGCAGGGGCTCGTGCATCGGGAGTATCCGGGCGACTCCCTGCAGTTCATCGAGATGGCATCGTTCGCCAAGCCGAGGCGGCCGGGCGAGATCGTGACGCTGATGCCCAAGCCGGTCACGATCTTCGACTCGGTGGTGCGGCTCCGGGCCGACATGGCCGATCCGGCGATCTCGGAGGCCGACGTGCCTCCCCACTTCACCAACATCCAGCACGCCCTGTCGCTCTCCCGGCAGCATCTGGCCCGCCAGGACACGCCCAACAGGCAGGTGATCGTGATCACCGACGGGCTGCCGACCGCGCACTTCGAGGGGAGCCATCTCTACCTGCTCTATCCGCCCCATCGGCGGACGGAAGAGGCGACGATGCGGGAGGCGGAGCTCTGTCGCCGCGAGGGAATCGTCGTCAACGTGTTCCTGCTCTCCGGCGGGTCGCAGTCGCGGGAAGACATCCAGTTCGCCTACCGGCTGGCGGAGGCGGCGCACGGGCGGGTATTTTTCACCGCCGGCCGCGAGCTGGAGCGATTCGTGGTCTGGGACTACCGAGCCCGACGCCGCAGCATCATCGGATGAGGGGCTTGGGCCGGCGATTCTCCGGCGGCCCGGGTGAAGTCAGGGATTCGGCATGTCGTGTTCGTCATCGTCCGACGCGAAAGGCCCGCTGTTCCTCCTGGGCACGGGGCGTTGCGGGTCGACGTTCTGGCAGACGCTGCTGTGCCGCGCGCCCGGGGTATGGATCTGGGGCGAGCACAACGGGTTCCTGCGGACGATCCTCCAGTCGCGGGCAGTGCTTCACGGGTGCGACGTGTTTCAGGCGTACGCCGGCGGACCGCTGCCAGGGGACGACGCGGAGTTTCAGGATCTCGCCGTCGCCGCCCGAATGGCGTGGGCCAATCCCTTCACCGCCGACGACGTGGATGTCGGCCTGCGGGTGTTCATCGAATCACTCATGACGCGGGCACTGCCGTCCGGCAAGCATCGCTGGGGCTTCAAGGAGATTCGCTACGGCAATCGTGGTGACGAGACGCCACGGCACCTGCTCGATCTGTTTCCAGATGGCGTCGTCGTGCATATGCTCAGGCATCCGCGAGGCGTGATCGAAAGCGCGATTCGTGCCTGGGGACCCCGTCCGTCGGCGTCGCCGTGCGAAAACACCGCCGCGTTGCGTGCCGAGTACGACCGCAATGCGATCCGCTGGATGCGGATCAACGGATACCTGCTCGACCTTGCAGGGAGCCGCACGGGTCGCGTCGTGGCCGTTCGCATCGAGGACACACCGCGAGGTCTGGCTGATCTCGGGGTGGTGCTGGGGCTGGAGTTGCCATGTGATCACCCTCCGGTGAACGTGATCGCCCCCGCGGCAGATGCGCAGCCAGCGGCCGAGCGGGCGCTCTTCGACGAGTTGTGGGCGGCGTGGTGGCCGCGTCTGCAGGAAGTGGCCGAGCGGGCCGGCTACGTCGGCTGATGCCTGGCGCACGCGAGGCATGCGTGTGGGTCGAGTCAGTCGTGCGACGCGCGTTTCGACTCCCGCCAGAGCATCGCGGCGGAGAGGATCGTCGCCATGGCGGCCGCGGTGGCCAGCGTCCAGAGCGGCACGATCCGGTCCGGAGCCGCCTCGGCCCGGTCGCGGGCCTCCTCCGCGAGGTCCACCGCCTCCATGCCCGCCGACCGTCGCACCCGCTCGTCGTGCGCTGCCTGCCGGCCGAGGTAGCGGGCCTCGACCTGCCGCTGACGCACGTCGAACTTTCCGGAGATCAGGCCGATTGCCACCAGCGCCATGCTGGAAAACACGGTCGCCCAGAACCATCCACTGTCGGCGAGGGGGCGAGGCACGTCGTCGGGATCCTCGGGCGCAGTGAGGGGCGTGAACGTTAGGACCAAGTGTAGGAGCCGTCGTGTTTGCGCGGATTTGTGCCACCCGCTTGGCCAAAAAACTTTTCGCACAAAATCTTGTCAAAAATCGTGGCGGGGGTAAAAATAGACCGCATGGCTCTCCCGTCCCCCAATTTCCATGATTCCGATGCTGCCGTGGTGGAGTTGCTCCGCCCGGGCACCCCGCTCGGCATTGGCGACCTCGCCGCCAAGCTCGGCGTGACGGCGACCGCGGTTCGGCAGCGGCTGGAGCGACTCATGCGGGCCGGCCTGATCGAGCGCCGAGCCGAGGTGCGGCCGCGGGGAAGGCCGGCCCACGTCTATAGTCTCACGGAGTCGGGGCGGCGGCTCGGGGGCAACAACTTCCGGGACCTGGCCCTCGTGTTGTGGCGGGAACTGCGGGCCATTCGTGAGCCGGCGATCCGTCAGGGACTGCTCGCCCGCATTGCCGCCTCGCTCGCCGAAACCTACCGCGGCCGCGTGGAGGGGGCTTCGGCCGGCGAACGGCTGGCGAGCATCGCGGAAATCCTCGGGGATCGCGACATCTCCTGTGAGGTCGCCAAAGGGCCGCTGCCGGTGCTGACAACCTATTCGTGCCCTTATCCGGAGCTCGCCGAGCAGGATCGCTCGATCTGCTCGGCCGAGCGGCTGATGCTCCAGGAACTCGTGGGCACGGCCGTGCAGCTCTCTGAGTGCCGCCTCGACGGGGCTTCCTGCTGCCGGTTCACGGCGACCCCCGTCGACTCCCCTGCCGATTCGTCGCAAGGGCTTGAACGAAAGCCAGTTACGCCATCGAATACCGTTCGGTTGACCGATTCCCCCGACCGTTCCGGAGCCGTTTCATGACCGCCACCATCAGCCAGCCGAGCCTGTCGAAGCCGTGGATCGAGGGCCGCTTCGAGGAAAACCTCGTCCTCACCACCGTCGAGCAGGCCATCAACTGGGCTCGCCAGTCGAGCATCTGGCCGATGACCTTCGGCCTCGCCTGCTGTGCCATCGAGATGATGGCGGCGGGAGCCAGCCGCTACGACATGGATCGCTTCGGCGCTGGTGCCTTCCGGGCCACGCCCCGGCAGGCCGACCTGATGATCGTGGCCGGTACGGTCACCTACAAGATGGCCAGCCGCGTGCGTCGCCTCTACAACCTCATGCCAGACCCCAAGTACGTGATCGCGATGGGTGCCTGCACCACCGGCGGCGGCCCGTACTTCAAGTGGGGCTACCACGTGGTGAAGGGCGTCGACCTCGTCGTGCCCGTCGACGTCTACGTGCCGGGCTGCCCGCCGCGGCCGGAGAGCCTGCTCGAGGGCCTGATGCGGATTCAGGACAAGATCCTCGGCCAGCGCATCGCCAGGCAGAAGGGCGGAGCCGGCAAGGTCGCCGACGAACTGCCCGTGCCGCACCACTCCGGCTATGTCGCTCCGGCCGTGGCCGCCGACGAACTCGTGTTCGACCACCAGAAGGTTCAGTCCTGACGGTTTCCCCTCGCATCCCCCTGCCCCGCCTCCTCCGTTCAGCGTGATCACCATGGCCACCTCGTCCCGGGAATCGCTCGTCATCAAAGGTCTGCACGTCGCCGTCGACGGCCAGGAGATCCTCCGCGGGGTCGATCTCACGATCGGCCGGGGCGAGGTGCATGCCCTGATGGGACCCAACGGCTCGGGCAAGAGCACGCTCGGTTACGCCATCATGGGGCATCCGTCCTACGAGGTGACCGCGGGTTCGATCGAGCTGGTGGATGCCGACGGCAGCCGCCACGACCTGCTGGCGATGGAGCCCGACCAGCGGGCCCGTGCCGGCGTGTTTCTCGCCTTCCAGCGGCCGATGTCGATTCCGGGCGTGAGGCTGGCCGACTTCCTGCGGCATGCGGTCACCAACGTCCGCAATCCAGACCGCAGGGAGGGGCAGGACCTGATGCCGATGAAGGATTTTCGCTCGGAGCTCAAGGCCAAGATGGCGGAGCTCTCGATGGACACCGAGTTTGCCCGCCGCTACGTGAACGACGGCTTTTCCGGCGGCGAGATGAAGCGGGCCGAGATCCTCCAGTTGGCCATGCTGCGTCCGAAGTTCGCGATCCTCGACGAGACCGACAGCGGCCTCGATGCCGACGCCGTGCGGCTGGCCAGCCAGAGCATCGCCCGGATCGGCGGCGCCGACATGGGCATCCTCATCATCACCCACCACGAGCAGCTGCTCGAGCACAACATCCCGCTCAAGACGCACGTGATGCTCGGTGGTCGCGTCGTGGAGTCGGGCGGCCCCGAGCTCGCCCAGGAACTCCACAAGCGCGGCTACGAACGTATCCGGGCCGCCTATCCCGAGGCGGCAGCCGCGGAGCAGGCCCTGGAGGATTCGGCCCGGGCAGCGGCCGTCTGATGCGAGACACCCACGCAGGAGGATCCACCATGGCCATCGGACTCGACGAATCCGCCCCGGCTGTCGATGCCAAGCCCGACATCGGCGAGATCAACAAGTACGACTTCCGCACCGACTCCCCGGCGGTCTTCAAGGCCCGCAAGGGCATCGACGCCGAGATCGTGACGCAGATCTCCGAGATGAAGCGGGAGCCCGCCTGGATGCGGGAGTTTCGCCTGAAGTCGCTGGAGATCTTCGAGTCGAAGCCGATGCCTTCCTGGGGCGGCCGCATCGGCGTCGACTTCCAGGACATCTACTACTACCTCAAGCCCGCCGAGCAGCAGGGCAAGACGTGGGAGGAGGTGCCCGATGCGATCAAGAAGACGTTCGACCGCCTCGGCATCCCCGAGGCCGAGCGGAAGTTTCTCGCCGGCGTGAAGGCCCAGTTCGAGAGCGAGGTGGTCTACGGCTCGTTGCAGGAGGATCTCGCGAAGAAGGGCGTGATCTTCACCGACACCGACACCGCCGTTCGTGAGCACTCCGACCTGCTCCGGGAGTACTTCGGCACGATCATCCCGCCCACCGACAACAAGTTCGCCGCCCTCAACTCGGCGGTCTGGTCGGGGGGCTCGTTCATCTACGTGCCCAAGGGGGTGAAGATCGAGTTTCCGCTGCAGGCCTACTTCCGCATCAACGCGGAGAGCATGGGGCAGTTCGAGCGGACCCTGATCATCGTCGACGAAGGGGCGCAGGTGCACTACGTGGAGGGCTGCACGGCCCCGATGTATTCCACCGAGAGCCTCCACTCCGCCGTGGTCGAGATCGTGGTGAAGAAGCACGGCCGCTGCCGCTACACCACGATCCAGAACTGGGCCAACAACATCTACAACCTCGTGACCAAGCGGGCGATGGCCTACGAGGGCGCCCTCATGGAGTGGATCGACGGCAACCTCGGCAGCCACCTCACGATGAAGTATCCGGCCGTCTACCTCATGGAGCCCGGCGCCCGGGGCGAGATCCTCTCGATCGCGTTCGCCTCCGCGGGCCAGCACCAGGACGCCGGTGCCAAGATCGTGCATGCCGCCCCGAACACGAGCGGCCGCATCGTCTCCAAGAGCATCTCGAAGAACGGTGGCCGGGCGAGTTACCGGGGTCTCGTGAAGGTGGAGCCCGGGGCGACGAAGAGCAAGTCGAGCGTGGTCTGCGACGCGCTCATTCTCGACGACAAGAGCCGCAGCGACACCTACCCCTACATCGAGATCGAGGAGCAGGACGTCTCGATCGGGCACGAGGCGAGCGTCTCGAAGATCGGCGAGGAGCAGCTCTTCTACCTGATGAGCCGCGGCCTCACCGAGGCGGAGGCGAGCACCATGATCGTGGGCGGGTTCATCGAGCCGCTCGTCAAGGAGCTGCCGATGGAATACGCCGTCGAGATGAACCGGCTCATCGAACTGCAGATGGAAGGGTCGGTGGGGTGACCGCGACCATGAGCACCGCCACGGCATCCTCGGGCGTCGGCTTCGACGCCGCCGCCCTCGATCACCTGGTCGCCTCGTCGGGCCTGCCCGGCTGGGCCACCGACGTGCGCCGGGCGGCATTCGACCGGTTCGTCGGCATGGGCCTGCCCGACCGTCGCGACGAAAACTGGATGCGAACGGATCTGCGGCCCTTCAAGCCCAAGGCCTGGGGGCCAAGCCCGCCGTCGGCGTCGGCCGCCGCGCCGCAGGGGCTGCTCGCGGCCGCGATCCTCTCCGGTGATCTCTCCGCCGAGTCGTACTCCGACTTCGAGGCGTCGGCGCCGGCCGTCGGGCCGGGCCGGTTCGCGGGCCGGCTGGCGTCGGTCAACGGCCACATCGTCCACCGGGAGGTCGACGCCGACCTGGCGGCCAGGGGCGTGGTGTTCGGCGCTGCCGACGAGGTGCTCGCCGCCCATGCCGACGTGCTGCGGCCCCATTGGTTCCGCGTCATCGACGCCGGCTGCGACTGGTTTGCCGCGGCCCACGCCGCCTTCCACGCGGCGAGTGCCGTGCTCTACGTGCCTGCGGGTGTGCGCATCGCCGATCCCCTCCACGTGATCGCCGGCATCACCGACGGCGGCGTCGACACCTCGCACGTGCTCGTCGTGCTCGGCGAGGGTGCCGAGGCCACGGTGCTCACCGAAACCGCCGGCGGCGGGCCGGCCGGCTCCCCGGGCGGCTTCCACTGCGGCGGCACCGAGATCGTGGTCGGCCGGGGCGGCTTCCTGCGGATGGTGAATCTCCAAAACTGGAACACCGGTGTCTGGCACGTGGCCCGGCAGAAGGCCGTGGTCCACGAGGGCGCGCGGCTCCAGTGGACGCTTGGGGCCCTCGGCAGCCGGCTGTCGCAGGTGGCGCAGGACGTGGCGCTCGCGGGCCGCGGCGCCTCCGCTCAGGTCAACGGCGTGATGTTCACCGAGGGCCGCCAGCACCTCGTCTACAACACGCTCCAGCACCACGAAGCTCCCTCGTGCACCAGCGACCTCCTCTACAAGGGTGCGCTCCAGGACACGAGCCGGCTCGTCTGGCGTGGCATGATCAAGGTCGACAAAGCGGCCCAGAAGACAGACGGCTACCAGCGGAACGACAACCTGATGCTGTCGGCCACGGCGCGGGCCGACTCGATCCCCGGCCTCGAGATCGAGGCCGATGACGTCCGCTGCACGCACGGCGCCACCAGTGGCCGGGTCGATGCCGAGCAGATCTTCTACGCCCAGGCCCGCGGCCTCTCCGCCGACGAGGCGGCGCGGCTCGTCGTCGCGGGCTTCTTCCAGCAGGTCTTCGACCGGATCACGATCCCGCAGGTTCGCGAGGCCCTCGCCCGCGCCATCGGAAGTCGTATCCGTCGGGTGTCGTGAGCGACTCCATGACAGCGTTCGTACGCGTCGCCGATGCCGCCGAAATCCCGGACCCGGGCAAGACGCTCGTGGAGGTCGACGGCGACATGGTCGCGGTGTTCCACGTCGCCGGCGTGTTCTACGCCCTCGACGACGTCTGCACGCACGATGGTGGCCCGCTCGCCGACGGCGAACTCCGCGACCACAAGATCGCCTGCCCTCGGCACGGGGCCAAGTTCGACATCCGCACCGGCGCCGCGCTCTCGATGCCCGCCGTGAGGCCCACGCGGGCCCACGACGTGAAGGTCGAGGACGGGGGCGTGTGGGTGCGGCTGCGGACGGAGGCGAACGTGGGCGTGGCGCCACTGCACGGCAGCGTGCCGCTGGCTGCGGTGGCCGCATCGACCTGCTGCAATCCACCCGCGGCCCGGGAATCGGCCGGCGGCGACGCCTCGGCCGGCTCCGGCGGTCCGCTGTGCGAGGATCGTGTCCGCGAGATGCTCAAGGAGGTCAAGGATCCCGAACTGTTCGTCAACATCGTCGACCTCGGTCTGATCTACGGCGTCACCCTCTCGCCCGTGGCCGACCTTGCCGGCAAGCAGCATGTCGCCATCGACATGACGATGACGAGCCCCGCCTGTCCGGCCGGGCCGCAGCTGATCGCCGACACGAAGCGGGTGGTGGGCGCGAATCCCGACGTCTCGGCCGTCGAGGTGCGGATCGTGATGGATCCTCCGTGGACACCCGACCGCATGACCGAGGCCGCCCGTGACCAACTCGGGATCTTCTGAGCGTCGCGGCCACGGGAAGCGTCGATGCGGCTCTTGATCTACGAGTGGAGCTGCTCGGGAGGGCTTGCGGGCCCCGACAGGCGGGCCGTGATCGGTGATGCCGCGGAGGAGCCGCTCGCCCGCGAGGGCCGCGGGATGTTTCAGTCGCTCGCGGCCGATGCCGTGCGGGCCGGCGACCTCGAGGTGGTGGCCCTTGTCGATACGGCCCGGCCGGCGGAACTCCCGCCGCGGGCGCGCCGCGTGGGCGTGGCGGCCGGCGCCGAGATCGAAGCCCTCGTCGCGGCCGCGCGGGATGCCGATGCCGCGATCATCGTCGCGCCCGAAACGGCCGGCGTGCTCGCCGCCCGCGTCGCGACGGTGCGGGCCGCGGGCGGCCGGGTGCTTGCGCCGGACGACGACGTCATCCGCGTGGCGACCGACAAGCAGGCCACGATCGACGTGCTCGCGGCGGCCGGCGTGCCCGTGCCGGCCGGCCGTTCGCTCGCAGCGGGGGAGCCGTGGCCCGCGTCGTTCATCCGGCCCGCCGTGCGGAAGGCCAGGGCGAGCACCGGCTGCGACGGTGTCGTGATCGTTCGGGCGGGTGATCCGCTCCCCGTACCCGCCCCGCTGGCCACGCGCATCGAGGCCCTCTGCGCCGGCACCGCCGTCGGCGTGTCGTGCCTCCTTGGGCCGCGTCGGATCGTGCCGGTGGCGGCGCTCGTGCAGCGATTCTCGGCAGGGCCTGTGCCGGCCTACCTCGGTGGAGAGCCCCTCCCGTCGGACGCCGAACGGATGCGGGCCGAGCGGCTGGCGATGCGGGCGATCCAGGCTCTGCTTCGCCGCGCGGGCGGTGAGTCGGCGGCGGGATGGGTGGGAGTGGATATGATCCTCGGGGACGCCGCGGATGGCGGCGACGACCGGGTGCTCGAGGTGAATC
>JBJTDZ010000022.1:0-15074 GCA_046092585.1 Pirellulales bacterium
ACGCCCACGACCGACACCTTCGCCAGTTCCGCGTCGTGCGACACCCCGGTGGCCCCGAGCTGCGTCGCGACCCGCCGGGAGAGCTCCAGCGACTCGGCCAGGTCGTCGGCCGGCACGGTGAAGGAGATGTCGGCCTGCCCCCCCTGCCCCACGTTCTGCACGATCATGTCGACCGCGATGCCGGACTCGGCGAGCGTGGAAAAGAGAGCGTGGCTCGAGCCCGGCTGGTCGGGAGCCCCCTCGAGCGTGATCCTGGCCTCGTCCTTGGCGAGGGCCACGCCGCTCACCGGCCGCCGCACGGCCTGGTCGGCGGCGAGGATCAGCGTGCCGGGGATGTCTTTGAAACTCGACCGCACCACCACCTTCACGCCGAACTTCTTGGCGAACTCGATCGACCGCGAGTGCATCACGCCGGCCCCGAGGCTGGCGAGTTCGAGCATCTCGTCGTAGGAGATCGAACCGAGCCGGCGGGCGTCGGTGAGCACGCGAGGGTCGGTGGTGTAGACGCCGTCGACGTCGGTGTAGATCTCACAGAGATCCGCGTCGAGCACGGCGGCGAGCGCCACCGCCGTCGTGTCGGAGCCACCGCGGCCGAGCGTGGTGATGTTGCCGTGCTGGTCGATGCCCTGGAAGCCGGCGGCGATCACGACCGCCCCCGAATCGAGGAGCGTCGTCACGTGATCGGTGGAGATCGACTTGATCCGGGCCTTGGTGTGGGTCGAGTCGGTGCGGATGCCGATCTGGGCCCCCGTGAGGCTCACCGCCTTGTGGCCGGCCGCCTGGATCGCCATCGCGAAGAGGGCCACGCTCACCTGCTCGCCCGTGGAGAGGAGCATGTCCATTTCGCGGGCGCTGGGGCGGTCGGTGATCTGCTTGGCGAGGTCGACGAGGACGTCCGTCTGGTGACCCATCGCGCTGACGACCACCACCACGCGGTCGCCCGCCTGGTGCCGGGCAATCGCCTTGGCGGCGGCCGCCTTGATCTTGGCGGGGTCGGCGACGCTGGTGCCGCCGAACTTCTGCACGACGAGGGCCATGGGCTTGTGCGACTCCTGGAGATCAGCGGGCGGTGAGGAACTCGCCCATCAGCGTCCAGCCGGGCTCGATCCGGCGGCCGGCCGCGGCCGCGGTGACCTCGTCGTAGGTCGACGGCCCCGACACCGCGATGCCGGTGCCGGCCATCACGAACGGCACCGCGCCGCGCGCATGGGTCTTGGTGGACAGCAACGTGGGGTGGTCGGGGCAGACGAGGATCCGGTGCTCGCCGAGCGTGGCGAGATGGGCCGCGAGCGGCCCGACGATCTTCGCGTCGATCTCCTCGATCGCCTTGACCTTCTCGGCGGCGTCGCCCTGGTGGCTCGCCTCGTCGGGGGCCTCGACGTGCACGCAGACCAGGTCGGCGGTCGCCAGTTCGGCGATCGCGGCGCGGCCCTTGGCGGCGTAATCGGTGTCGAGGTAGCCGGTGGCACCAGGCACCTCGAGCCGCTTCCAGCCCGCGAGTGTCGCAAGGCCGCGCAGCAGATCGACGGCGGTGATCATCGTGCCCGACATGCCGTACTGGTCGACGAAGGGCCTGATGGCCGGCGCCCGCCCCACGCCCCACAGCCAGACGTGCGTGGCAGGCCGCTTGCCCGCGGCCACGCGGGCCCGGTTGACGGGATGGTCCGCGAGCCAGGCGGCGCTTCGCGACATGATGTCCGTGAGCAGGCGGCTCCCGGTGCCTCGGGGGAAGTCGTCGGCCACCGAACTGTCCATCAGGTCGTGCGGCGGGGTGGCTCTCAGGCTGCCGTCGAACGGGGCCGACGACGCAGTTCCCCGATGGACCAGCAGATTGCGGTAGCTCACGCCCGGCACGAACGACCACGACGCGGCCAGGTCGGGGAACTCGGCGGCGAGGCCCCGCTGGGCGGCGGCGAGGAGTTCGGTCGCCTCGGCCGTGGAGATGTGGCCGGCGGTAAAGTCATGCATCGTCTGGTCGGCGATGGTCACGAGGTTGCAGCGGACGGCCCAGTCGTGGGGGCCGAGCGAGATCCCCTGTGCGGCGGCCTCGAGCGGCGCCCGGCCGGTGAAGCAGGCGAGCGGGTCGTAGCCCATCAGGCTCATGCAGGCCACCTCGGAGCCGGGCGGCAGCGACGCCGGCACGTGGTTGGTGAGCCCAATGCTTCCCCGGGCGACGAGCGCATCGAGGTGGGGCGTGCGGGCGGCCTGGAACGGCGTTCGGCCGCCGAGCGAAGCCTGTGGGGCGTCGGCGGCACCGTCGGGGATCACGATCGCGTACTTCATGGGGCCTTCTTCTCGTGTGCGGTCAGTCGTCGAGCACGCCCAGGCAGACACTCGTGCCCGAGACCACGTCGGAGGCGTCGATGTGGGCCACGGCCTTCGAGACGGCGGTGGTGCCACAGGCGTGCGTCATGATCACGAGCGGCACGCCCCCGGCTCCCGCGGCATCCCGCTGGATCACCGACGCGATCGAGATCCCGTGCTCGCCCAGGATGCCGGTGATCCGCGAGAGCACGCCCGGCCGATCGTCGACGTTCACCCGCAGGAAATGCTTCTGCACGAGTTCCGTATCCGCGATCCGGGCGGCAGGGCTGTCGGCGTCGAGCACGCCGGTGGTCCGAAAGGTGATCGCCGCCCGCCCCACGACCGTGTCGATGATGTCGGCGACGACCGCCGAGGCCGTGGGCATCTGGCCGGCCCCGAGGCCATGGAAGAACATCCTGCCCACGGCATCCCCCACGATGCTCACGGCGTTGAAGGCCCCGCGGGTTTCGGCCAGCGGCGTGCCGATCTTCACGAGCGCCGGCGCCACGCGCATGGCGAGGCGGCCGTCGCTGCGGCTGGCGATGGCAACCAGCCGGATCCGGTAGCCGAGGTCGGCCGCCGAGGCCATCAGGTCGGCGTCGACGCCCTCGATGCCCGTGCGCGGGATCTCGCTCCACGGCACCCACGCGCCGAAGGCGAGATGCGCGAGAATGGCGAGCTTCTGCGTGGCATCGGTGCCGTCGACGTCCATCGATGGATCGGCCTCGGCGTAGCCCTTGGCCTGCGCCATCGCGAGCACCTCGGCATAGTCGGCGCCTGCCTCCTCCATCGTCGAGAGGATGAAGTTACTCGTGCCGTTGAGGATGCCGCGAATGCTCTCGATGCGGTTGGCGGCCAGGCATTCGGCGATCGCGGCCACGATGGGAATGCCGCCCGCCACCGCCGCTTCGAAGGCGATCGACCGGCCCCGGCGCCGGGCGAGTTCGAAGAGTTCGGGACCGTGCTCCGCGAGCAGCGCCTTGTTGGCGGTGACGACGTCCTTCCCGTGGTCGAGCAGCTCGATCATCATCGAGCGGGCGGGCTCCAGCCCGCCCACGAGCAGCGCGGCCACGCTGATCGAGGGATCGCGGGAGATCGTACGGATGTCGGTGGAGACGCGGTCGGCGGCGAGCCGCAGCCCGCGGTCGCGGCCCACGTCGCGGCAGACGGCCCGTTCCACGACGATCGGCCTGCCGGCGTGGCGGGTGATGTGGTCGGCCGACTCGACGAGCAGGCGAACCACCCCCGAGCCGACGGTGCCGAGGCCCACGACACCGACGCGGACCGGTTCTGCGGGCTTGTTCATGCGAGGCGAATGAGGAAGGGAGTGAAACCCCGATCGTAATGACGCCGGGCCGCCGCCGGAAGGAGACGTGCGGTCGACCGTCCGGGACGGGGGCGGATCGCGGGCGAGCCGCTGAACAGGGCATGTCTGTCACGGCCGGGCCCCATGCCTTACAACAGGCGTTTGGCCGTCACCACACGTCTGTCGTTCGCCCGCGGAGGCCACCTCGTGGATACCCAGGCTCGCGAGTTCCTCGTCCGCCTCCTCGAAACGCCCAGCCCGTCGGGCTACGAGCAGCCGATCCAGCACGTCGTGCGGGAGTATCTCGCCCGCTGTGCCGACACCGTCACGACCGACGCCCACGGCAACGTGATCGGCGGTGCCAACACCGCCGGCGCGACGCGGATGCTGCTGGCAGGCCACTGCGACCAGATCGGCCTGATCGTGCAGTACATCGACAGCGACGGCTTCATCTCCGTGCAGCCGATCGGCGGCTGGGATCCGATCCAGCTGGTCGGGGCCCGGGTCACGATCTGGACGAACGCCGGGCCCGTGCCGGGGGTGATGTCGCGAAAGCCGATTCACCTGCTCACGGAGGAGGAGCGGAAGCAGGTGCCGAAGATGAAGGACCTGTGGATCGACATCGGCGCCGAGAACAAGGCCGAATGCGAGGGCGTGGTGCGTGTCGGCGACCCGGTGACGCTCGAACTGAAGGTGCAGGAGCTTCGCAACGGCAGGGCCTGCTCGGTCGCGATGGACGACAAGATCGGCCTCTGGGTCGTACTCGAGGCATTCCGGCGGGCGGTCGCCGCGGGCCCCCTGCCCTGTGCCCTGTACGTGGCGTCCACGGTGCAGGAGGAGATCGGCCTGCGGGGCGCCCAGACGAGCGCCCATGGCGTGGATCCCCACGTGGCAATCGCCGTCGACGTGACGCATGCCACCGACTGCCCCACGATCGACAAGAAGTCGGAGGGCGACATCGGCCTCGGCCGCGGGCCGGTGGTGTTTCGGGGGCCCAACATGAATCCGCACGTGGTCGACCGGCTGCTCGACGCGGCGTCGGCCCGGGGCATCCCGGTGCAGCTGGGCGCCAGTGGCCGGGCGACGCCGACCGACGCCAATGTCCTGCAGACCACGCGAGCGGGCGTGGCCACCGGTCTCGTGAGCATCCCCAACCGCTACATGCACTCGGCGGTGGAAACGATCGCGCTCGACGACGCCGACCGGGCGGCCGACCTGCTGGCCGGCTTCGTCGGCGGCCTGCAGGGGACGATCTCCTGGGCGCCGTGAGGCCCGCTGCCATTTCGGCATCCGGGTGATGGGCTGTCTCGTGCAGTCGCCGCCGAATCCGCAAAAAACAGGGCAATAAACGCTTTCTCCCGTCGGTCATGGCCCGTGGCACGCCGGTTGCATCCACCAGCGGCATCCCAAGGATGGGCTGCCAAATCAGTCACCCCCGAAACGTCGCACAGTCGAGAGGAGTCTTCCGTGGCCAAACAGATGGTGTTCGATGACGAGGCCCGTCAGCCGCTGCTCGCCGGTGTGTCCAAGCTGGCCCGCGCCGTGAAGAGCACGCTCGGCCCCCGCGGTCGCAACGCGGTGCTCGACAAGGGTTGGGGCGCGCCGAAGGTCACCAAGGACGGCGTGACCGTCGCCGAGGACATCGACCTCGAAGACCCCTACGAGAACCTGGGCGCCCAGCTCGTGAAGGAGGCGGCCAGCAAGACCAACGACGTGGCCGGTGACGGCACGACGACCGCCACCGTGCTGGCGGAGGCGATCTTTCGCGAGGGAATCAAGATGATCGCGGCCGGGGCGGACCCGATGGCCCTTTCGCGCGGCATCCACAAGGCCGTCGAGGCGGTCTCGAAGGCAGTGCTCGCGTCGGCCACGCCGATCGACGAGAAGAACAAGAAGGAGCTCATGCAGATCGCGACGATCGCGGGCAACAACGATCCCACGATCGGCAACGTGCTCTCCGAGGCCTTCCTCAAGGTCGGCAAGGATGGCGTCATCACGGTCGAGGAGGGCAAGCAGGCCGAGACCACCGTCGATGTCGTCGAGGGCATGCAGTTTGATCGCGGCTTCCTCTCGCCCCACTTCGTCACCGACGCGGAGAGCCAGGTCTGCGAGTTCGAGAATCCCTCCATTCTCCTCTTCGAGGAGAAGATCTCGAGCGCCAAGAACCTGGTGCCGTTGCTCGAGGCGATCAGCAAGTCGGGCAAGCCGCTGGTGGTGATCGCGGAGGACGTCGAAGGCGAGGCGCTGGCCACGCTCGTCGTCAACAAGCTCCGCGGCATCGTGCAGTCGGTCGCCGTGAAGGCTCCCGGCTACGGTGACCGCCGCAAGGCGATGCTCGGCGACCTCGCCGTGCTCACCGGCGGCCAGGCGATCTTCAAGGATCTGGGCATCGCGCTCGATGCCGTGAAGCTCACCGACCTCGGCCGCGCGAAGAAGGTGATCGTCGAGGCGGAAAACACCACCATTGTCAGCGGTGCCGGCACGAAGGCGGCGATCGAGGGTCGGGTGGCCCAGATCCGTGACGAGATCTCGAAGACCACCAGCGACTACGACCGCGAGAAGTTGCAGGAGCGGCTCGCCAAGCTCGCCGGTGGCGTGGCCCAGATCAACGTCGGTGCCGCGACCGAGACCGAGATGAAGGAGCGGAAGGCCCTGATCGACGACGCGAAGAGCGCCGTCCAGGCGGCCCTCGCGGAGGGAGTCGTGCCCGGCGGTGGTGTGGCCCTGCTCCGCAGCGAGAAGGCCCTGGAGAAGCTCGCCGTCGAGGGCGACGAGAAGATGGGGGCCGCGATCGTGAAGAATGCGTTGCGGTATCCGCTCGAGGCGATCGCGGAGAACGCGGGAACCGACGGTTCGGTCGTCGTCAATCGCGTGCGCCACATGAAGGGCAAGAACGACGGCTACGACGCCGACAAGGGCGAGTACTGCGACCTCGTGAGTGCCGGCGTGATCGACCCCGCGAAGGTCGTGCGGACGGCGCTGCAAAACGCCGCGAGCGTGGCCGCGCTGCTGCTCACGACCGATTCGCTCATCACCGAGATTCCGAAGGACGAGGAGCCCGCCGCGGGCGACGGCCACGACCACGGGATGGGCGGCGGGATGGGCGGCATGCCTGGCATGGGCGGCATGGGCGGCATGCCCGGCATGATGTGATCCAGATCCGCGATGCGTCCCTGACAACGGCCAGCAGACACGTTTTCACCTGAACCGGAGAACCCAGCGATGGCAGCGAAGAACCTGAAGATTCGTCCCCTCGACGACCGCGTGGTGGTGGAGCCCGTGGAGGCCGAGGAGCGCACCGCCGGCGGCATCGTGCTCCCCGATACAGCCAAGGAAAAGCCGCAACGTGGTCACGTGGTGGCCGTGGGCGCGGGCAAGCTTCTGGAGAGTGGCCAGCGTGCCGCCCTCTCGGTGTCGATCGGCGACGAAGTCATCTACGGCAAGTACGCCGGAAGCGACATCGAGGTCGACGGCCACGAGGTGAAGATTCTCCGCGAGTCCGACATCCTGGCGAAGGTTCTCAGCTGACCCGCCACCCAGAAAATCCTTCCACCGTTCACGTACGCATCCAGGAGACCGACCCGTGCCCAAGCAACTGATGTTCGACGACAACGCCCGAGCCAAGCTGCTCAAGGGCGTCGAGAAGCTGGCCGGAGCCGTGGCCGTGACCATGGGGCCGACCGGCCGCAACGTCATCATCGACAAGTCCTACGGCGGTCCGACCGTGACGAAGGACGGCGTCACCGTGAGCAAGGAGGTCGATCTCGAGGACGCGTTCGAGAACATGGGAGCCAAGCTCGTCAACGAGGTGGCGTCGAAGACGTCGGACCTCGCCGGCGACGGCACGACCACGGCCACGGTGCTCGCCCGCGCGATCTTCCGCGAGGGCACGCGGAACGTGGCGGCCGGCTCCAATCCCACGGCCGTCCGCCGCGGGATCGAAAAGGGCGTGGCAGCCGCCGTGCAGCGGCTGATGGAGATGGCCCGCACGGTGTCGCGGCCGGAGGAGATCGCCCAGGTGGGCGCCATCAGCGCCAACAACGACCGGGCGATCGGCGACCTGCTCGCCGAAGCGCTGCAGAAGGTGGGCAAGGACGGCGTGATCACCGTGGAGGAGGGGAAGACGACCGACACGACGGTGCGGTTCGTCGACGGGATGCAGTTCGACAAGGGCTTCGTCTCGCCCTACTTCATCAACAAGCCGGCCGAGATGGAGTGCCAGCTCGACGACGCCCTGATCCTCATCCACGAGAAGAAGATCTCGAATCTCCGTGATCTCCTCCCGCTGCTGGAGAAGGTGGCGCAGTCGGGCAAGCCCCTGCTGATCATCGCCGAGGACGTCGACGGCGACGCCCTCACCGCGCTGGTGGTCAACAAGCTTCGCGGGGTGCTGAATATCTGCGCCTCGAAGGCGCCCGGGTTCGGCGACCGTCGCAAGGCGATGCTCGGCGACATCGCCACCCTGACCGGCGGCACGCTGATCAGCGAGGACCTCGGCCTCAAGCTCGAGAGCCTGGATCTCTCGCACCTCGGCAAGGCGAAGAGCATCACCGTCGACAAGAACGAGACCACGATCGTCCAGGGCGCGGGCAAGCAGGCCGACGTGCAGGCCCGCGTGCAGCAGATCCGCCAGCAGATCGAGAACACCGAGAGCGAGTACGACCGCGAGAAGCTCCAGGAGCGGCTCGCGAAGCTCACCGGCGGTGTGGCGATCGTGTCGGTCGGTGCCGGCACCGAGGCGGAGATGAAGCAGAAGAAGGCCCGCGTCGAGGACGCGCTCCATGCCACCCGCGCGGCCGTCGAGGAAGGCATCGTGCCGGGGGGCGGCGTCGCGCTCCTCCGTTGCCGCGAGGCCGTGGAGAAGGCCCGGTCGCAGGCCAAGGGCGACGAGAAGATCGGCGTCGACATCATTCTCCACGCCCTCGAAGCCCCGATCAGGCAGATCGCCGAGAACGGTGGGATCGACGGGGCCGTGGTGGCCGACGAGGTCGCCCAGAAGGACGTGAACATCGGCTACGACGCCAACAAGGGCGAATATGTCGACATGCTCAAGGCCGGCATCATCGACCCGGTGAAGGTGGTGCGCGTGGCGCTGACGAACGCGGCCAGCATCTCGGGCCTGCTGCTGACGACCGAGGCGCTGGTCACGAACCTCGACAAGGATGAGGCCAAGAAGCGGAAGGCCGAGGGGAGCGTCCGGTAGCCGCGGCCTTGACCGGTGTCGCCGGCGACGGAGGCCGACGCCTCGGCACGAGGATCAACGTCCGGGGTGAGCTCTGCGATGCCCGATCAGCGTGATTTTTACGAGGTGCTCGGCGTCGAACGGCGGGCCACCTCCGCGCAGATCACCGAGGCCTATCGCAAGCTCGCGATTCGCTACCACCCCGACAAGAACCCCGGCAACGACGAGGCCGCCGGCCGGTTCAAGGAGGCCGCCCGGGCGTTCGAGGTGCTTTCCGACGCCGATCTGCGCAGCCGCTACGACCGCTACGGCCATGCTGGCATCCAGGGCGGACGGCAGCACGAGTTCAACGATGTCTCCGACATCTTCGAGGCGTTCGGCGACCTGTTCGGTGGTGGCATCTTCGGTGATGCATTTGGGGGAGGCCGCGGGCGCGCGCCGCGGGCCCGCAAGGGGCGGGATGTCTTCTGCCAGGTGTCGCTGTCGCTCGTGGAGGCGGCTCGGGGCGTCACGAAGCCCGTCGAGTTCTCCCGGCACGAGGTGTGCGGCGACTGCGACGGCTCGGGAGCGAAGAAAGGCACCAAGCCCACGCCCTGCGATTACTGCGGCGGCCGGGGGCAGGTGATCCAGTCGGCCGGAGTATTCCGGCTGCAGACGACCTGCCCTGCATGTCGTGGCGCCGGCAGCGTGATCCGGAACAAATGCACCTCGTGCGGCGGCGAGGGCGTGAAGGAGGAGCACGTCGAACGCCGGGTCACGATTCCGGCCGGCGTCGACAGCGACGTGCGGGTGCGGCTCGCGGGCGAGGGCGAACCGGGAGGCAACGGCGGCCCCCCCGGCGACTGCTACTGCGTGATCGAGATCGAGGAGCACCCGTTTCTCAAGCGTTCCGGCCGGGATCTCCACTGCGAGGTGCCGATCAGCTTCACCCAGGCGGCCCTCGGTTCGACGGTGGACGTTCCCACGCTCGACGGTCCCAAACCGCTGCAGATTGCCCGGGGCACGCAGGCCGGCGAGGTGGTCCGGGTGCGCGGCCTGGGGATGCCGGAGGTTCGGGGCCGCGGTGTCGGAGATCTCCACGTGCACGTGCACGTGGAGGTGCCCAAAAACCTTTCGGCGAAGGCCGAAGCCCTGCTCCGCGACCTTGCGGTGGAGGAGCATGCCGCCGTTTCGCCGCGGCGGGCGTCGTTCTTCAGCCGTCTGGCCGACTATTTTCAGGGCACTGAAACCGATTCCCCGAGCAAGGAGCAGGCCTGATGAACGACGACACCCCCGGCGCCGAGCCCGGGACGACGGAGCCGGTGACCGGAGAGCCCGCTGTGGAGTCGCGGCTCGCGGAACTGCAGGAGCGGCTGCTCCGTGCCCAGGCGGAGTTGGAAAATTTCCGCAAGCGGTCGCGGCGGGAATACGAGGATGCCCAGCGCTATCGTGAGATCGACGTGCTCCGTGACCTTCTTCCCGTGCTCGACAACGTGCTCAGGGCGATCGAGGCCTCCGAGAAGACGGCCGACATCGAGAGCCTGCGGTCGGGCTTCCGCATGACGGCCCAGCAGATCGAGAAGCTTCTCGGAAGCCACGGCTGCCAGACGATCGAAACCGACGGCGCCGCGTTCGATCCCGCCGTGCACGACGCGATCCTGCAGCAGGAGGTGCCCGGCGTCGCGGCGGGCACGATCGTGGGAACCGCGAGCCGGGGCTACAAACTCCACGACCGCGTGGTCCGTCCGGCCCAGGTGATCGTGGCGAAGGGAGGGTGAGCGATGCCGACGTATGACTACGTGTGCGATGGCTGCGGCCACGCCTTCGAACTGTTCCAGTCGATGACCGACGCGGTGAAGAAGACCTGCCCAAAGTGCCGCAAGAAGAATCTGCGTCGGCTGATCGGAGCCGGTGGCGCGATCGTGTTCAAGGGCTCGGGCTTCTACAAGACCGACTACCGCAGCGATTCCTACAAAAAGGGCGCCGCGGCCGACAAGCCGTCGTCGGGCGGCGACGGGGGTGGCAAGTCCGACTCGGGCGGCAAGAAGTCGGGCTCGGGGGAGGGCTAAGCCGTGCCGCGCTGCCCCGTCTGCGATGCCCACGTCGATCTGGCCGCCACGCCGACGGTGCCCTTCTGCTCGGATCGCTGCCGGCTGATCGATCTGGGCCGCTGGCTGGACGAATCGTACGGGCTTCCGGAGCGGCGGAAGGGGGCGGCCGGCGATGCGCCGCCCGATCCGGCGGATGCCGAAGACGACGGCTGACGGCGCAGGCGGGCCTGGCGCGTATACTCCCTCCGCGTTCGGGTGGGCCGGAATCGGCCCCACAGCAACCGCGAGGAACCATCCGCATGAGCACCGCCAACGACCCCTCCGGCACCATCGTCCACGAGGTCCGCTGGAGCGACGCCCTTCCGTGGTGGCTGCTCTTCCGGGCGGCGGGCGCCGCCTTCGCCCCCACCGTGATCCTGCTCGCGGCGCTTGGTGCCGTGGCCACGTGGGGCGGCTGGACCGCCGCCGACAAGCTGGGGCTGGCCGGGGCCGGCGGGTTTGCCGACATGGCGGCCGCCACCACCGGCGGGATCGTGCTGCCGGCCGTGGGCGACACGGTGGCGGCGCCGCTGACCCCGAGTCGCACGGCAGCGCCGTGGCTCCACGGCATCGTCGGCCGCCTCCCCGCCCCGCTCGCGGAGGTGGTGGCACTCGTCAGCGTGCCGTTCCGCCCCACCGCCACGCTCGAGCAGATGGGTGGAGCCCTCGCCCGGATCGGCTGGTTCGTGCTCGTGTGGTCGATCTTCGGCACCGGCATCTGCCGTCATGTCGCGCTGAAGCTCGTCGGCGAGGACGCGCCCGGGCCGGTGGGTGCCACGCTCTTCGGATCCCACAAGTGGCTTTCGGCATTCAACTCGGTGGTCTTCGTGCTCGTGGGGATCGCGGCCTGCAGTGTGCCGGGCAGTCTGCTCGGGCTCGCGATGCGCACGGAGTGGGGCCTTGCCTTCGCGGGAGCCGTCTGGCCGCTCGTGCTGCTCGGGGCGGTGGTGCTCGCCATCCTCGTGGTCGGCCTCGTCGCCGGCTGGCCGTTCATGGTGGCCGCCGTGGGTGTCGAGCGGGGAGACAGCTTCCAGGCCATCTCGACCGCATTTTCGTACCTCTACCAGCGGCCGTTGCACGTCGCCTTCTACGGTCTCGTGGCGGCGGTCGTCGCGGTGCCGGCGCTGGCCGCCGCCGGCGTCTTCGCCGACGCCACCGGCACGCTGGCGCTGTGGGCCACGAGCTTCGGCATGGGCCACGAGCGGACCGCCGCGGTGCTCGACGGCGTCGTGGGCGCAGGACCGGAGGCGGCCACCTGGGGCGCCCGGGCGATCGCGTTCTGGGGCCGCGGCCTCGCCACGTTGCTCTCGTCGTTCGGCTGGGGCTACTTCTGGGCGATCGCCACCGCGGCCTACATGCTCCTCCGCCACGACGTCGACGGCACCGAACTCGACGAGGTCGTCATCGACGAGCCCGGCGGCGAAGCCTGAGCCTGCCGCGGGAAGCCCAATCGCGTAAGCGATGGGGACCACGCTGGGCGTGACGCAATCGTACCGCTTACGCGGTGACGCTTCCTCGCCGGGAAGCCCACTCGCGCGAGCGATGCGGGGCACGCCTGCCGGGAAGCCCAATCGCGTAAGCGATGGGGACCACGCTGGGCTTGGCGGGGATGGAGGGCTACGCCCGTGCCGCCCGGGCTCGCGTGAGCACGCCGGGCAGATCGCTCATCACCTCGCCACGGCTGACCGCCGCATCGGCGCCCGCCGCGACGGCGGCCTCGAGTTTGTCTTTCCAGACATGCGGCCCGAAGGCGACCACCACGCCCGAGGCCGCCGCCAGCCTCCGGGCCGCGGTCACCTGGCCGGCGACGTCGCTGCCGGCTGCCTGGAGGTCGAGCACCACGGCGTCGAAGGCCGCGCCGGACGCGGGCTCGGGCAGCCGCACGGCCACGTGCATCTCGATGCCGGCGTCACGCCCCGCGGCGGCCAGCCTGCTCGTGGCCATCAGGTCCCCGGACACGAGGAGCACGCGGTGGGATGCAGTCATCGCCGTATCATAGCACCACGGTCTTCCGGCACGCCGGCGTGCATGCCAGGCGGAGGATGGCCCTGCTGAACAACGGCGTGCTCGTGGTGGAAGACACCTTCTGGACCGACGGGCACGACGCGGGCGGCGGGTATCGCGTCACCTTCTACGACGATGGGCTGTGCAGGGGCACGCCCACGACGATCGTCGTGAAGGACGGCGAGACGCGGAAACTGCCATCGAAGGCCTTCAAGTCGTTCCGCCTCGAGCGGATGCCGGCCGAGCAGCAGACCCGCTCACGCGGAACCGCTTTCCGCCTGTGGGATACAAGCGCAGGCCCGCCGACAGGCGACCGAATGGTCGGCTAGGAGGCGGCTCCCGCCGCACGATAGAATCGAGGCACGAGAGTTCGCAGGAGTTTTCGCGCGGCGACCGCTGACACCTACCCGCATATCGGCCTCGCGACCGACCGAGGGGCTCCGTCGAAAGCGCGCGGCAGTGGGTGATCTGCGTCCCGAAGCGGTTGCGCTGCTTTGTCGCTGACCGGCCCAACGCAGTCGCGGCCCTCACGAGGATCTTCATCTCGAGAGCGCTTTCGAGATACATGTATCGCCGGCTCGGGGGCGGCAAAAGTCGCCGCTTCGCGGTCCTTTGGATCGTCGCCGCTCCACATAACCGCGATGCGCTCGAGAGGAGAGCGGCTACTTTGTACTGCGGCGGACTTGACCCGCGCCGGCGCCCGGGGCCATGGATGGCCCTGCTGCCGTGAAGCGAGCCAGGGGTGTTCGCCCCGAATCACAAGCTCAGGTCCGCCGTCACGGCACTGGACAGAAGGGAATGTCGGCAAGCGGCGCGATGCCGCGACTCATACGACAAACCGCCCTCCCACGACACCTCGCGCAAAAGCCCGGGCCAAGTTCATGGCCCGGGTGAGAGAGGAGGTTCCGCTGGAGTGCCCGGGGCGTGGTGGCGACATCCGACTCATCGCGTTCATCACCGAGCCGGGGCCGATCCGGAAGATCCTGGCACACCTCGGCGAACCGCTCGAGCCTCCGCCCGTCTCTCCCGCCCCGCCAGTCCCGGCTGTTGCTCCTCGTGATCCGCCCCGCTCGGCCGACGCTTGCCGAAGTGTCATTGGCCGACCTATCCTTTTATGAAGCATGTCACCCATAACCAAATCCCTGATCGAGGAACTCGAGCACGCCCCGGAGAGTGTGCAGCGGGAGGTGCTCGCTTTTCTGCGGCATCTGCGGGCACGCGGCGCCGGCCATGATGAGGGCGAGGACGTGCATGCCCTGCTGCCGCTCGCGGAGTCAGCCTGGGCGGCGGATTGGGATACTCCTGAAGAGGATGAGGCGTGGCGGAATTTGTAGGCGGCGACGTGGTCGTCGTGCCGTTTCCGTTCACCGATCTTCAGTCGAGCAAGCGTCGGCCCGCCGTCGTGCTCGCGACGTTCGCACGGGGCGACCTGCTGATTTGCCAAATAACGAGTCGATCAGAATCCCACCCGACCGCGGTGACCATCGGCACGGATGATTTTCTACGCGGTGGCATCGATCGGTCGAGCGTGGCTCTTCCCCACCGACTCGTCACCGTTCATGAGGCGGTCATCCTGCGGTCGGCGGGCACGCTCACGCCGTCCAAGCTGGCTGAGCTTGTGGAGCGAGTGTGCGCCGTGATTCGCGCTGGCGGCGATGTGTAATACGGGTCACACTTGATCCCTGCGCGTGACCCATCGGGTTGCACAGATTGAACGGACTTCCGCGCGACGAAGCTGGCGGTGGCTCCGCTTCGCCTCGTGGATCAGCGACGGCTCGTCTGGGTACACGCGGTTGCTCCAGTGGTGTTCACGGAACCACAGCCACAACCGCTCGGCAGGATTGAGCTCCGGGGAGTAGGGCGGCAAGAACAGCGGCGTTATGCGCTTGGGCCACTTGAGCTGCTTCGTGGTGTGCCAGCCCGCTCTGTCCAGCACCATGACTGCGTGCTGACGCCGGCCAAGCTTTTTGGCCGCCGCATTGAGGAACTGCTGCATGGTTGCGGTGTTGGCTTCGCGATGGGGACTGACCATCGACCACCCGGTCGCCGGATCGACGATGCCGAACACCCAGATCGACTTCCGCCCGTTTTGTCGTACGACCGTGGGACGAGATCCTTTGGCAGCCCATACCGACGTCAACGTTCCCTGCTGCCCGAATCGAGCTTCGTCCTGAAACCAGACGCGGACTGTGGTGCGCGGCCGGGAGGC
>JBJTDZ010000023.1:0-44648 GCA_046092585.1 Pirellulales bacterium
CGCACCTGCTTGAGGAGCGACCGACCGTTGCCGCTGCTGGTGCCGTTGCCGGCCGGCGCGCCGCCATGGGCGACGGTCGCTGGCCCGGCGGCCACGGCACCTGCTTCGGCATCACTCGCCTCCGACACCGTCGACGGCTCCGCGATCAGCTGGCGTTCCGCCGGCGTGAGCACCCCCTGGAGCCGCACGACAACCAGCTGCCCGATGAGATGGGCATGGATGTCACGCGGCCCCCGGCCGATGAACTCCTGCTGAAACCGCGCGATGCCGTCGCAGACGGCGGCCTCGATCTCGCCCTGGGATTTCATGGTCAGGCTTCCGTCGGACGTCCGGCCTCCCTGCGGTTCAGCGCGCCGGCCAACGGCTGGCCGGCGGCTCCACCCGCCGCGGCCCCATTGCCGTTGCCGTTTCCATTGCAGATCCGGTCCCAGACCTCGCGGCGATGAATCGGCATCCGCGAGTCGGCCTCGAAGCCGAGCCGCACCCGCCCCCCCTCGATCTCCAGCACCGTGATCTCCAGGACGATCTGCATCTCGTCGGATCGGCCGATGACAACGCTCTCGCGGTTCTTTCTCGTCAACACCAACATGGGTCATGTTCCTCATGGTTGCGGATCCCTCCAGGATGGTCACTCAGCGAACGGCTCCATTGCCGGCCGCGATGAACGGAGTTGATGCCTGCAGATGGGCGTTCACCGGCACGCCGAGCGTCGGAAGCCCAGGCCCGAGCAGGAAGAGATCGACGGTGGGGCACGTGGACAGCGTCTTGAGCACGCTGCCGGTGCGCGGATCGACGTGGGCGATGGCGCCGCGAAACTCGACACCCGTGTGCTCGCGCACCTTGCGGACGAGGGATTCGAGCGTCTGGTCGAAGAGATAGCGGTGAAACTCCCGCACCCGCCTGGCCCCCTCCTCGTCCGCGGCCACCCGCCGCTCGGTGGCCGAGAAGGGTTCGTGGAGATGGACGACCAGGCAGTCGCCGTCGGCGACCACGCTCACGCTCGTCGGCGCCCGGCCGAGAAGCAGGTGTTCGAAACTCGCGGTGACGTGGGCCACCGTGCGGGCGAGTCGGTCCGACGAGATCGTTTTCATCGTGGCTGCGTGCTGCGTGACGAGGTGGAGGAGGCCCGGATGGAAACAAAAAAAGCCGGCGAGAAAGAAGGCCTGAAGGCACTCTCTCTCGCCGGCTTACGCTGCGACGGACCTCCCGACTCGCGTCGGTCTGCCCCTCGTCTCGTCTTCCGCTCGATGGTGTTTTCCTCGGCTGCGGACGGCTTGTGGGACGTCTCGCTTCCTCGGAACGGCCGGGATTATAGATGGGGGTTTGGGTAACGCAAGCAGATTTTTCCGACTGTCGCCTCGCGCTCGTCGGCCGACAACGCATCGGGCCACGGATGCTGCAACGACACTTCCGCAACTCGCCTCCGCGCCGAAGCGGCGGTGATTTCTCCTCATGTTTCGCTGACGGCCCGGTCGAAACTCTCCTCTGTCACACGACACCCCCTCCTTTGGAGGGGTTTCCAAGCACGAGGGCGGCGATGAAATCCCGTGGTGAAATCGAGGCTGCCGTCTGCGACGCGGTCTCGCGATTTCAGCAGGAGTTCATGGGCCGCGGCCCCAGTCATGTGCATGCCAGGCTTGTCGACAACCGCCTGCTCGTGCACCTGCGGGGCGTGCTCACGGCAGCCGAACAGCAACTGCTCGCCGGCGACGGCGGCGGCCGCGGCGCCGACCTGCTCAAGCAACTCCGCAACCACCTCGTGGATGCGGGCCGACCGGTCCTCGAATCGCTCGTGCACGAGGCCGCCGGCTGCCCGCCCATCACCGTTCACCACGACATCAGCCCGACCACCGGGGAGGAGGTGATCGTGATCACGCTCGCGTCCACTCCGGCCTGCCGCGAACGAAAGGGGCGTCCCTGACGGCCCCACGCGGCCCAGCGCATCGTTGACCGCCCCCAGTCGGTGGCCGAAGGCGTTCGGCTCATCGCCTCGCCGGCGGGACGGGGATCCGGCGTGACTCTCCCCGCCCGCCGGCGAGCATGTGCCCGCCAAGCCGCCTTCTGCGGCACGCCAACGCCGGGTTGCACGAACCCGTGCGGCGACGTTGAATCGTGGCAACCGGACGGCGTCCGGATGCCCGCCCGCAACGGAGATGCCACGATGGCCGCCGTGAAGAAAAGCCGACAGCGAACCCGACCGTCCGACGCACTCGCGGCCGCCATCGAGGGGCTCGGGGTCTTCTATCTCGGACAGAAGCTCGATGCCTCGTCGGGCAAGCCTGCCAACGAGCCTCTGCTCGTCGATGCCCGGCGGTTCACGACGCATGCCGTGTGTGTCGGCATGACAGGCAGCGGCAAGACGGGCCTGCTCGTCGGCCTCATCGAGGAGGCGGCGCTCGACGGCATCCCCACGTTGGTGATCGATCCAAAGGGCGACCTGGCCAACGTGCTTCTCTCGTTCCCCGGCCTCGCGGCGACCGACTTCCTTCCCTGGATCGAGCCCGAGGCGGCGAAGCGCGAGGGGATCTCGCTCGAGGAACTCGCCGACCGCACCGCGCGGAAGTGGGCGGACGGCCTCGCCACGAGCGGACAGTCGGGCGACCGCATCCGACGGCTGCACGAGGCGGCGGAGATGGCGGTCTACACGCCGGGCAGCCGCACGGGCCGGCCGCTCGCCATGCTCGGCAGCCTCGACCCGCCAGCGGCCGAGGTGCTCGCCGACCCCGAGGCCCGCCGCGAACGGATTGAGTCGCTCGTGTCCGCGATCCTGGCGCTCGTGGGCGTCGAGGGGGAGCCCGGCCGCAGCCGCGAGCACGTGCTGCTCTCGACGATCCTCGACACGCTCTGGAAGAGCGGCCAGAAGGTCGACTTCGGCACGCTCGTGCGGGCGATCCCGGCGCCGCCGATCGAACGCGTGGGGTTCCTGGATCTCGAAAACTTCTTCCCCGCCGGCGACCGCTTCCAACTCGCCAGCCGGCTCAACACCATCGCCGCGGCCCCCGGGTTCGAGGCCTGGGTCGACGGTGAGCCGCTCGATCTCGGGCGGCTGCTCTGGACGCCCGAGGGGAGGCCGCGGGTGGCGGTCGTGTCGATCGCCCACCTCCCCGACGCGCAGCGCATGGCATTCGTGACGCTCCTCGCCGGTGCGGCCGTCGCCTGGATGCGATCGCAGGGAGGCACGAGTTCGTTGCGGGCGCTCTTCCTCATGGACGAGGTGTTTGGGTACGTGCCACCCACCGCCAATCCGCCGAGCAAGACACCGATCCTCACACTGATGAAGCAGGCTCGCGCCTACGGCCTCGGCGTGGTGCTCGCCACCCAGAACCCCGTCGACCTCGACTACAAGGGGCTCTCCAACGCGGGCCTCTGGTTTCTCGGCCGCCTGCAGACCGCCCGCGACAAGGCGCGGGTGCTCGACGGCCTCGAGGGGGCCGCCCAGGCGGCCGGCGGAGGATTCGACCGCGGCCGGCTCGACGCACTGCTCTCCGGACTCGAGCAGCGCCGCTTCCTGATGCACAGCGTGCATGGCGACGAGGAGACGCTCTTCCAGAGCCGGTGGACGATGGCCTATCTCCGCGGCCCGCTGCTCCGCGAGGAGATTCGCCGGCTGACCACTGCGGCCGTCGAGCCGGCGGCGGCCACGCCGCAGCCCGCGCCGATGGGGCCGGCGGCCGTGGCCGGCGCCGGGCCGAGGCCGATCCTGCCGCCGGGCATCCGCGAGGTGTTTCTCGCGCCGACCGGCCCGACCCCCCCGGACGCCACCGTGCGATACACCCCGGCGATCCTCGGCCGCGCACGAGTTCGGTATGCGCGGCCCACCGCCGGCATCGAAATCGACCGCGAGGTGACCTTGCTCGCGCAGGCTGGCGACTCGCTCGGCGAGGCGGCCTGGGAGGCGGCCGAGCAGTTCGCCGAAATGCCGGCCTGCGAGCCGGCGCCGCGCACGGGCTCGTTCGCGCCGCTGCCCCCCGCGCTGGCCGGACCCCGGGGCTATGCCACGCTCGCCACCGCGCTCAAGGGCCACCTCGGCCGCACCTCCCGGCTGACCGCGATGTCGGCGCCGGCGATCGATGCGGTGTCGCGACCCGGCGAGACTGAGGGGGCGTTTCGCGTGCGGATCGCCCAGCGGATCAGGGAGTGGCGCGACGAACAGATCGAGAAGGTGCGTGAACGCCACGCCACCAAGCTTGCGACACTCGACGACAGGATCGAGCGGGCCCGGCAGAAGGTGGAAAAGGAGAAGGCGGAGGCAAAGAACCAGTCGCTGCAGACCTACGTGTCGATCGGCACCGCCGTGATCGGCGCCCTCCTGGGCCGCAAGAAGATCAGCGCCTCCACGATCGGCCGGGCCGCCACGTCGATGCGATCGGCCAGCCGGGCCACCCGGCAGCAGGCCGACGTCGCCCATGCGGAGGAGAGCCTCGCCAGCCTCGAGGAGCGGCGACTGCAGCTCGAGGCCGAGATCGACCGTGAGCTCGAAAAGATCCGCCTGGAGTCGAGCACGGAGTCGATCGAGCTCGAGGAGATCGACGTGCCGGCACGGAAGTCGGACATCGCGGTCGACGAGGTGGCACTCGCCTGGGTTCCCACGGTGGTGCCGGCGCCGCTGACGGGGTTCGTGTCGTGACCGCACCCCGCGAGATCGTGCTCGTCGACTGCGCCGATGCGGTCGGGCTGATCCACCGGATCACCGGCGTGCTCCAGGATCGGCGGCTCAACATCGAGAGCAACCACGAGTTCGTCGATGCGTCGGCCGGCCATTTCTTCTTCCGCGCCGAGATCGCCCCGGCGGCGGCCCCGGTGCCGGCGGATCGGCTGCAGGCCGACCTCGCCGCCGTGCTGCCCGCAGGCGCCCGTGTCCGCGTGACCCGCGAGGAACGCCGGTCGATCGTGGTCTGCGCCACGCGGGAGCCGCACTGCCTCGGCGAACTGCTCCTGCTCGACGCGGTGGGCGAACTCCCCGGCCGGATCGCCGCCGTGGTCGCCAACCACGACGACCTCCGCGGCCTCGTCGAGCGGTTCGGCGTGCCGTTTCACCACGTGCCCCACGAAGGCCTTGGGCGGGAGGCCCACGAGGCCGCGCTGCTCGAGGCCATCGGCCGCCACGCGCCGGAATACGTCGTGCTCGCGCGGTACATGCGGGTGCTTTCGCCTGCCGCGATCGCCCACTATCAGAATCGGATCGTCAACATCCACCACTCGTTCCTGCCGGCGTTCGCCGGGGCCAGCCCCTACCGCCAGGCCTTCGCACGGGGCGTGAAGCTGATCGGGGCCACCGCCCACTTCGTCACCGAGGAGCTCGACGCCGGGCCGATCATCGCCCAGGACGTGATCCCGGTCGACCATGCCTACACGCCGGAACGGATGGCGCAGGCCGGCCGCGACGTCGAGAAACTGGTGCTCGCCAGGGCGGTGCGGCTCGTGCTCGAGGAGCGGGTGTTCCTGCACAAGGGCCGCACGGTGATCTTCGGCTGAGGCTGACGGCAGCCTCGTCAGTCGTCGCGACGCTGCTCGTCGCGGACGTACGTGTGGCACTGCACGCACTTCATCGTCACTTCCATCCACGCCAGCGCCGCGCCGTCGAGGTTCCTTGCCTGGGCCGCCTGCCGCAGGCGGTCGCACGACCGGCGAAAGTCGGCGCTCTGCCGGGCGTAGTCTTCCGTCTGAAGCACCTGCCAGCTGGCATCCTGGCTGACCAGCGAAAGCTCCTGCGCGCCCTTGTCGATGAGTTCGAAGCTCTCCGTTGTCAGGCCCTCGAGCACATCCTGGCTGTGCACGAGCTTCGCCCGCATGAAGGCGGCCACCTTGTCGGGTTGCGGTCCCGGCTGCTTCGCGGCGAAAGCCGCCGCCGTCCAGATGGCGAGCATGGTGAGGCCGGTAGCGCCAGCCAACCGATGGCCCAGCGTCTCACTCGAAGAGCCCGAGATCTTCGTTGTAGCCTTCTTGAACGACGGCATGTTCGTTCCTTTCATGGAGGAGCAGGTGCTCGGCGAACGAGTCGAAGTCGCGGCTGGCCTCGTCCCACGCCACCCGGGAAACATCCCCGACCGGCAGCCGTTCCAGCAAGGCGTCGAGTTCCGCGAGAAGCCGCGGGTGATCGGCCATCACGTCGCGCACCGCGGAGGACAACCGCGGCATCCGGGCGATCGACTCCTCCATGAAGCCGCCCTGTTCCTCCTGCTCGAAGTGACCCTGCAGGTGGTCACGAAGCGCCAGAAGCATCCTGCGCACGGCATCGAGCCGCGACGCGTCGGGCCGCGCGGCAAAGGCGGCCCGCAACGCCAGCACCTGCGCGTGGAGTTCCCGATGCTGGCCAAGAATGTGGCCGAGGATGACCGGGTCGATCCGTGGGTTGGAGAACATGCCGCAAACTCCCCGGCGATCGCTCCTCACGACATCCATTGTTAGGCTGGAGGGCGAAGACCCTCGGGAATCCACCCGGCCGCCGCGGCCAGGCCCGGCTTCGTCCTTCCGGACACCTTCCCGAACCCCGCCGCCCACGCCCCGCGATGACCGAACTCCCCGCCCGCGCCGTCCCGATCAGCACCGACGGCCGGCTCGGCTTCCAGGCCCGCGCCGTGCTCGTCGGCACGCGAATCGATACCGCCGCCCTCGGCTCGACCGATCGGATGGGGAGCGCGCCCCTCGTGGTGGAGCTCGTGGGGTCGGTGATCGGCAACGCCGTCGCCGGCCACCGCGCCGCCGGCAACGGGCTGGCCGTGCTCTTTCGCTATGGAGCCATCGTCTTCTTCGACGCCTCCCCCGCCGCCATCGCCGACTACGTCCGCCAGATCACGCCCCACGTGCGCCAGCCCTTCCCGTCGGCAGAGCAGGAGACCGAGGGCCTCGAGATCCGCATCGAGCCCGCGGCCAAGGAGACGATCGAGGGCACCACGCTCGTGCTCGCCGACGTGACGCTGGAGAAACTGCAGCTCGTCGCCGACGTGCTCGCCAAGAGTGTCTCGCTGGCCCACCACGAGCGAGCCATCGAGAGCCAGTTCGAACGGATCGAGCCTTTCGCCGCCAACCTCGACCACTGGGGCCGCGGTGGCCGCGCTGCCCGCGAACTCCTCCAGCACCTCGGGGTCGCCCTGCTGGCGGAGCATCGGGTGGTGGGCGGGGCGCGGGTCGATGATTCACCGGAACTGCTCTGGGACCACCCCGAGCTCGAGCGTCTCTGGGGTCGGCTCCGCGACGACTTCGAGATCCGCGAGCGGTACGCCGTGCTTCACGGCAAGCTCGACCTGATCTCGCGAACCGCCGAGACGGCGCTCGACCTCCTGCAGAATCGCCGTGCCCTGCGGGTGGAGTGGGCGATCGTGGGCCTGATCGTGTTCGAGATCGTGCTGGCCCTCGCGCAGTGGGCGATGGGCGTCGCCCACTGACTCGAGCCGATTCGCCGCGATCCCGGCGGCCCGGGTATAACGCCGGTGAACACCCGGAGGCATGCCCAATGCGCCACACGCTCCTCGCACTGGTATCGATCGCCACCCTGGCCACCGCCGCCCACGGCCAAAAGGTCGCGGTGGAGGAGTTCACGCTCCCCAACGGCATGCAGTTTCTGCTCGTGCCGCGGAACGACCAGCCTAACGTGGTCAGTGCCGGCTGGATCGCCCGCGTGGGCAGCGTTAACGAGCGGCCCGGCATCACCGGCATCAGCCACTTCTTCGAGCACATGATGTTCAAGGGCACCGACACCATCGGCACCCGAGATCCGGGCCGCGACGCGACGTTCCGCGCCGAACAGAAGGCGGTCCGCGACGAGATCAACAGGCTCGTCTGGACGCGGCAGTACGACCGCTTCTTCCGGGGCGAGATCGACGATCCCTGGAATCCCGCCAACGACACGCAGGAACTCCGCGTGCTCAGGGCCCGCCTCGACGCCCTGATCAAGGCCCAGCAGGGGCGGGGCGACGGCGGCCCACAGGCCGGCACGATCGTGAAAGACGAGTTCGACCAGGTCTACACGAAGGCCGGCGGCAGCGGCATGAACGCCTTCACCACCTACGACCTCACCTGCTACTTCATCACCGTGCCCTCCAACAAGCACGAGCTCTGGGCCTGGATGGAGAGCGACCGGCTCAGTGACAGCGTATTCCGCGAGTTCTATTCCGAGCGCGACGTCGTCCACGAGGAGCGGCGGCTGCGAACCGAGAGCACGCCGACGGGCAAGTTCGAGGAGCAGTTCGACGCGGTGTTCTGGGCGTCGAGCGGCTACTCGTGGCCCGTGATCGGCTGGCCGAGCGATCTCAACAGCTACACCTTCGAGCAGGCGCAGGACTACTGGAACATCTACTACCGCCCCGGCAATCTCGTGGGCATCCTCGTGGGCGACTTCGATCCCGCCCGGGCGAAGCGGCTGATCACCAACTACTTCTCGCGGCTGGAGCCCGGGAAGACGCCACCCCCGCCGGTGGTCACGCTCGAGGTGGAGCAGCTCGCCGAGCAGCGGATGAACGCGGTCGGCGAGTTCCCGCCGGCCGTCGAGATCCGCTACCACACGGTGCCCGCCGGCCACGCCGATTCCTACCCGCTCGACATGCTGGCCGAGATTCTCAATGACCGCACGGGCCGCCTCTACCGCGGGCTGGTGGAGGGCCGCGGCATCGCCGCCACCGCGCAGGCGATGAGCGACACGCGAAAGTACGCCGGCCTGTTCGCCGTGTCGGCGCAGGCCCGCGGCGACGCCACGCCCGAGCAGCTCGAGGCGGCTTGGTATGAGGAGCTCACCAAACTCCGCACCGAAGACATCCCCGAGCGGGAGCTGCGCAAGGTGAAGAACCGCGTGGCCGCCCAGAACTACCGCAAACTCGAGAACAACATGTCGCTCTTCGTGCAACTCGCCTTTGCCGAGGCCGTGCTCGACTGGCGGGAGATCAACGAGGGCCCGGCGAAATACGAGGCCGTGACGGCCGCCGACATCCGCCGCGTCGCAAACCGGTATTTCAAGGACACCAACCGCAGCGTCGCCACCTATCGTCGCCAGCCCGAATGACCGGCCGCCATGGCGCGCCTCCACGACCGACAAGGACTCTCCGCCCCATGACAAGCACGACCAGCATGACCAGCATCACCTCCACACGCCTGCTCATCCTCGGCGTTTGCCTCGGCGTCGCAGCGGCCGCGCCGGCCGCGCCACCCGCCGCGGTGGCACCAACAGCGAAGGCGCCCGTCGCGCGGCAGGCGCCGCCGGCGATCCCGAAGCGTCCCGAGGAGATCGCCTTCGAGCCGCTCGCCTTCGAGCCGCCCGACGCCAAGACCTTCCGCCGCACGCTGCCCGACGGCACTGTCGTCTATCTCGCTCCATCCCGCGAACTGCCGCTCGTCACCGTCTCGATCACGTTCCGTGGCGGCTCGTCGCTCGACCCCGCCGATGCACCGGGACTCGCCGCGATGACGGCCCGACTGATCCGCGAGGGGGGCACGTCGCGGCGGAAGCCGACGGAGTTCGACGAGGCGCTCGACTTCCTCGCCACGGAGGTCGGCGTGTCGGCCACCGACACCTTCACCACCGCCACGATGAACTGCCTGAAGAGCAACCTCGACGAAAGCCTCTCGCTGTTCGTCGAGATGCTGCGGTCGCCCGGATTCGACGAGCCCCGCCTGGCGACGGCCAAGGCCCGCGTGCTCGAGGGCCTCAAGCAGCGCAACGACGACGCGTCGTCGATCATCGGTCGCGAGTGGAAGCGGCTCGTGTTCGGCCCCGAGCACTTCGAGGCGGCCGAACCGACGGCGGCCACGGTGGCCGCGATCGACCGCGGCCGGCTCGCGGCGATGCATGGCAGGATCGTCCATCCCGGCAACGCGATCGTGGCGGTCTCCGGCGACTTCGACGAGCCGGCCATGCTCGCGAAGCTCGCGAAGGCCTTCGATGGCTGGGAGCGGGGTGAGTCCGCGCCGCCGCCGCAGCCCCCCACCGCGGGGCTCGCGCCGGGGCTGTACCACGTTCCGAAGGCGATTCCCCAGGGCAAGGTGCTGATCGGCTGCCGGAGCATCACCCGCGACGATCCCGACGCGATCCCGCTCCTGCTGCTCAACGAGATCCTGGGTGCCGGCGGCTTCACGAGCCGTCTGATGCAGAAGGTGCGGAGCAACGAGGGGCTCGCCTACTCCGTCCGCTCGGCGCTTCAGCCGAGGGTCGACTACCCGGGCGACTTCAAGGCGGGCTTCGAAAGCAAGAACGCCACCGTGGCCCTGGCGACGAAGATCGTGCTCGACGAGATCAAGGCGGTGCGGGACCAACTCGTCACCGACGACGAGCTCGAAACGGCGAAGCAGAGCCTGATCGAGACGTTTCCCCGGCAGTTCGAGAGCAAGCCGCAGATGCTGCGGGTGTTCGTCAACGACGAGTGGACGAACCGGCCGGCCGACTACTGGAAGACGTTTCGCAGCAAGGTGGCGAAGGCGACCCGCGAGGATCTGCGGCGTGTGGCGAAGCAGCATCTCGACCCGCAGACGATGGCGATCCTCGTCGTCGGCGACTGGGATGAGATCGCCAAGGGCGACCTCGAGGGCAGGGCAACGATGAAGGAGTTTTTTGGCGGCCAGGTCCAGCACCTGCCGCTGCGCGATCCGCTCACGCTCGAGCCGCTCCCCGCCGAAAAGGCCACCAAGTGATCCGCCGTGTTCTGCTCACCGCCCTCGTGCTCGTGGCTGCCGCGATGGCCGACCTCGGGGCCGCTGCCCCTCCCACGATCGTGGCCCCACCTCCGGGGAGCGGCCCCGTGGCCCGGGCACACACCCGCACCTGGCGGCACCGGCGATCGACCGTGCGAGTCACCCGCCGCTCGCCCGAGGTGATGCGGGAGGACGCGGCCCGGATCAAACGGGGCGATCTCTTCAGCACGTGGTCCAACGCGGCCGCCAACTGAGCGGCACGTTGAGACGCTCCGCGGGACCGCGACTTTCGGCCTCCGGATCCGTTCAATCGGTTCACTGTTCACATGGCCTCGGAGGATGCGCGGTGCCCCGGCTCAGAACCGCCCTGCTCGTCACCGTTCTCATGGCGTCGGCCACCGCGTCGGCCGCCGACTGGCCCCGCTTCCGCGGCCCCGGGGGGCTCGGCATCGGGGAATCGGCGGTGCCGCTCGAATGGAGCGACGAACAGAACCACCTCTGGAAGGTGGCGCTGCCGGGGCCAGGCTCGTCGAGCCCCGTCGTCCAGGGCGACGATGTCTTCGTCACCTGCTACTCGGGCTACGGCGACGGCGGCCAGCCCGGGGGCGAGCAGGAAAAACTCGTTCGCCACCTGCTCTGCATCGACCGCACGACGGGGGGCGAGAAGTGGCGGCGCGACGTGCCGGCCGACTTGCCGGAAGACGCCTACGAGGGGTTCCTCACGGAGCATGGCTACGCGAGCAGCACGCCCGTCGTCGATGCCGACGCCGTCTATGCCTTCTTCGGCAAGAGCGGCGTGATCGCGTTTGACCGCACGGGGAGGGAGCTGTGGCGGGTCGCCGTCGGCAGGGAGTCGAGCGACCGTCGCTGGGGCTCGGCGGCAAGCCTCATCCGTCACGGCGACCTCGTGATCGTCAACGCGGCGGAGGAGAGCCAGTCGATCCGCGGCCTCGACCGGCGCACGGGCCGCGAGGTCTGGAAGGCCGAGGCTGCGGCACTCGAACTTGCCTACGGCACCCCGGCGATCGCCCGCCTGCCCGACGGCCGCGAGGAACTGATCGTGGCGGCTCCGGAGGAACTCTGGGGCCTCGATCCACTCACGGGGAAACTCCGCTGGCACGCCTCCCACCAACTCACGGGCAACGTCTCGCCAAGCGTGCTCGTCGACGGCGACAGGATCTACGTGTTCGGCGGCTTTCGGTCGGCGGGCTCGCTCGCGGTGCGGGCCGGCGGGAGCGGCGACGTCACGAAGACGCACGTGCTCTGGACGAGCCGCACGAGTTCCTACGTCGCCACGCCCCTGCTCCACGAAGAGCACCTCTACTGGATCGACGACCGCGGCCAGGCGTTCTGCAGCAACGCGGCCACGGGGGAGCAGGTCTACCGGAGCCGCGTGCCCGAGATCACCGGCGGCGGTCGTCCCGTCTATGCCTCGCCCGTGCTCTCGGATGGCCGGCTGATCGTGGCCACCCGCTGGAGCGGCACGCTCGTCCTCCCCGCCGAGCCCCGCTTCGAGGTGCTGGCGTGCAACCGGTTCGCCAGAGACGAAAGCGACTTCAGCGGCACGCCCGCGATCGTCGACAGCCGGCTCTACCTGCGTTCTGGCCGGTTTCTCCACTGCGTGGGCACGCCCGACACCACCGGGCCGTAACCTTTGACGATTCCGGCCGTTGAATCCCCTGCAAGGCCCATCGAACCCGTTTCCAGGAGACATGCCATGAGGCATCGCCTCGCCTGCGGCATCCTCGCCATCCTCGCCGTTTGGAGCCCGCTGACCATCGCCTTGGCGGCCGACGAGAGCGAGACGCCGCCCCCCGCCGAACGCCGCGACGGCCCGCCACCGGAGCACCGCGACAAGCTCCGCGCGGCCCTCGATGCCAACCACGACCACGTGCTCGATGCCGACGAGATCGCCAAGGCCTCCACCGCGATCCTGACGCTCGACGCCAATGGCGACGGCCGGGTCGACCACGAGGAGTTTCGTCCGCAGCTGCCGCCGATTCCGCGTGGGGAGGGTGGCTTTCGCGGTCCGGGGCGGCCGCGTGCGGGCGATGCACCGCCGCCGCGCGAGGGTGCCGGTCGTGGCGAAGGGGGGCCGTCTCCCGAACGTTTCACGGAGCGGGCGCTGGCATTCGACGCCGACGGCGACGGCAAGCTCGATCGCTCCGAGATGGAGAGGTTTGCCGGCGAGATGATGCAGCGGATGCGTCGTGAGATGGCCGAACGCCGTGGCCCTCCGGGCGAACGGGGCCGCAGGCCCCGTGATGGCGAGGGCCCCAAGTCGCCCGAGAGCAGCGAAAACGGCGAGCGGCCGGAGCGGCCGCGGCGGCCCGAGTAAACGAGGGTATGCTCGGCGGGACATGAACCATCCCGCCGAGCCCCTGCCCGCCCGTCCCGCCGAAGCCCACGCCCTCACGGTTGCCCGCACGCTGCCGGGCACCCGCGTTGTCTGCACCACGACAGGCCGTGGCCAGGCGGCTGCCTCGCTGGCCGCCGAGCGGCCGGCGGCCGCCGTCGTGGCCTGGTTTCTCGACCTGCATCCCTGCACGGCGGCGCAGGCCGCGTGGACGCCAGCCCCCGCCAATCTCGTGGCCGCTTGCGTGCCCGACATGCCGCCGGGCCCCTACGACCTCGCCGTCGTGCCCCTGGCGAAGGACGGCGAGTCGGAACTCTCCCGCGACCTGCTGCAGGCCGCGCTCGTCAACCTCTCGATCGGCGGCCACCTGGTGGCCGCGATCGACAACCCCCGTGACAACTGGCTCCGCGAGCAGCTCGCCGAGACGGGCGAGACCGTGCGGGTACGGCCCGTCGAGGGCGCCGAACGCAGGGCGAAGTCGGGTACGATCGCCTACGTGGTGCAGAAGACCCGTGAACTGGCGAAGGTTCGTGATTTCTCGTGCGAGGTGGTGTTTCGGGATCGCGAGCGGCTGCTGACGGCCTTCACGCGACCGGGCGTCTTCGCCCATCGCCGGATCGATCCGGCGGCCCGGCACCTCCTCAACGCGGTCGACGTGGCCCCCGAGTCGCGGGTGCTCGACATCGGCTGCGGCTCAGGCTGCGTGGCCCTGGGCATCGCCGCCCGCGACGAGCGGGTGCAGGTGCACGCACTCGACTCCGCGGCCCGGGCGGTCGACTGCACCCGTCAGGGCGTGGACAAAAACGGCCTCGCGAACGTCACGGTGGCCCTCGAGGCCGAGGGCCACGTGCCCGAGCCGGGCTCGTGGGATCTGGCCCTCGCCAACCCGCCCTACTACTCCGACTTCCGGCTCGCGGAACTCTTCGTGGAATCGGCCCGGCTGGCGCTCGCACCCGGGGGCACGCTGCTGGTCGTCACCAAGCAGCCCACGTGGTACGTGGATCACCTGCCCCGCATGTGGACGAACGTCGCCCGCGAGGAGGTGAAGGGCTACCACCTCATCGAGGCCGTACGCCCGTGACCCGGAGGCGGCCCCCGTCGCTGACGCGATTGGGCTTCCCGGGCCTGGAAGCGTAACCGCGTGAGCGGTACGGCTGCGTCAGAGCCGCAGTCGCCAGCACGTGACCGCTACCGGTTGACGTGCACGACGGTCGCGGGCGGAAAGCCGTTGAAGTGCGTGGAACTCGCCGCGGAGTAGGCGCCGATGTTCTCGCTGTAGAGGTAGTCGCCGATCTCGAGATCCGGCAGTTGCTCGGAGAGGCTGATCGTGTCGAGGGCGTCGCAGGTCGGCCCAAACACGGCGCAGAGCTGCGGCGTGCCCTTCCTGAAGCTCTTGAGGTGGTAGGTGCAGTGGTCGAAGATCACGCCCGAGTAGGTGTGATACACGCCGTCGTCGACATAGTAGCCCGTCTTGTCGTTGCGAAACGCCTTGCCGATGATCTTGCACACGGCCGTGCCCGCCGAGGCCACGAGAAAACGACCCGGCTCGGCGAGGATCTCGATCTCCTTGGGGAAGAGCCGGTCGATCTCCACGTTGATTTTCTTCGCCAGCTCGGAAAACTTCGGCACGCTGGCGTCGTAAGCCGCGGGAAACCCGCCGCCGATGTCGAGCAGCTTGAGGGTGAAGCCCCGTGACTTCGCCTCGGCGAAGATATTGGCGCAGAGGTGCAGGGCCTGGATGTAGTTCTGCGGATTCGTGCACTGGCTGCCCACGTGGAACGAGAGCCCCTCCACGACGAGGCCGTGGTCGTGGGCGTACTGGATCAGGTCGACCGCCTCCCCCGGCAGGGCGCCGAACTTGCTCGACAGCTCCACCATCGACCCGGTGTTGGGCACCCGGATCCGCAGGGCGAGGCCCGCATGCGGCGCGTGCTTCGCGATCTTCTTCACCTCCTCCTGGTTGTCGTAGGTGACGAGCGGCTTATAGCGGTCGAGCTCCTCGAGCGTCTCGACCGGCTTGATCGGGTTGGCGTAGATGATCTTGTCCCAGATGAAGTCCTGCCGCTGCTTCGCCGGGAGCTTGGCGATGTACCGGTAGACCGTGCGAAACTCCTGGATGCTCGCCACGTCGAAGCTGCCGCCGAGCTTGTAGAAGGTTTCGACGATCGCCGGATCGCTGTTGACCTTCACCGCGTAGTAGATCTGCACCCGGGGAAAGTGCTTGCGGAACAGGGCGTAGTTCTTCCGCAGTTCGGCATGGTCCACGACGAAAAGGGGCGTGCCGTGCTTCTTGACGAGGTCGAGGAGGGTCTTCTGGTTCACCTCAGTCTCCATCCGTGAGCAGGAAGTTCTTGAACTGCCAGGGGTCGGTGGGGTCGATGTTCGGCCGGTTGTAGCCGTGGAAGGCGCTCGAGTAGTACTTCAGCGGCGTCCAGTCGCTCTGCACCGAGACAAACTTCCCCAGGTAGGGCTTGGCGATCCCGAGCACGTAGTCGTGCGGCAGGTCGTCGGGGAGTTTCACGCCCTCGTTTGGGTGCTCGATCATCCACATCGTGGCCGCCACCACCGAGATCGCCACCTGCATCGTGGTGGCGTTCTGGTGGGGCACGAGCCGGCGCGACTCCTCGATCGAGAGATCGGTGCCGCACCACCAGCTCGTGAGCGGATGGCCCATCAGCAGGGCGCCCAGAATGTCGGCGCCGCTGGTGATCTCGTCGGTCATGATCCGGATCCGGGGCTGGAGCCGGTAGTCGTTGCCGCGGAGCTCCCACAGGCTGGCGATCGCCGCATCGCACGGGCAGTAGGCGTAGTGCACCGTCGGCCGGTAGATGGTCTTCCCGCCCGCGTCGCGCACCGAGAGTTTCTCGGTGATGCTGAAGGCCTCGCCGTGGCGAACGACCATGCCCACGATCGTGTGGTTGGGGGGCACCCAGCTGACCACCTGCGTGTTGATGCCCATCCGCGCCAGGCAGATCTGGCTCCGGGGGCCGTCGGCGTGCTCGTAGGCGAACGGGGGCAGTTCCTTCTCGTGCGTGCCCCAGCCCATCTCGGCCGTGGTGGTGCCCTCCTCACGGAAGCCCTCCACGCTCCAGGTGTTGACGAACTCGTCGACCTCCTTGGGGCGGTCCGAGATCTGCGTGTCGCGCTCGCTGCAGTGGATCGTCTTCACGCCCAGTTCGTGGGCCAGGTGGTTGAAGGCGTGGCTCTTCGCGTGCTGGGCGATCCGCTCGGCCTGTTCGCCGGAGACCTTCTTCTCCTCGAGGCAGACCCTCGCGATGTCGAGCAGGGCGTGCTTGGTGAAGTGGCTGATCAGGCCGGGATTGGCCCCGTGCTCGAGCACGGCCGTGGGCCCGGGCGTCTTCCAGCCGGCGATCATCCGCCGGAGGTTCATGTGCCGCCAGTAGAGCGTGAGGTGGGTGGGGTGGGCACCCTTGGCGTGCTCGTAGGGATCCCAGAGTTCGACCGACGTGTTGAGGTAGTTCACGCCGTGGTCGTGGCACCACTGCACGATCTCGCAGCAATCGATGTTCCAGGCCAGGTCGATGAGGATGTCACCCGCCCCCACGTGCGTGCCGAGGATCTCGGCCAGGTTGCCGGGCTCCACCTTGCCGCGGACGAACTTCACGCCCTTCTCGATCCATGGTCGGAGGGCCGACTCGTTGGGCTCGAACTCCAGGATCGTGATGTCGGAGGGTTTCACCTTCACGTGGTCGAGCAGGATCGGGAGGGTGCACCGGGCGACGGCGCCGAAGCCGACGAACAGGATCCGCTTGGAGAAGTGCAACATGTCGGAGAGGGCCACCTTCTGGAAACGGGGATCGTCCGGCCGAAACCAGCGGCCGAATCACTGCTACGGAGCGCCGCCGGAATTGTTCACCGGGGCGGCGGCAGTATATCGCCCGCCGCCCGGGATCGTTCATACTCCCGGCCGGTCGCTCCACCCACCCCGAGTCGAGGCAATGCCATGAACCACGCCGCCGTGGTGGTCGCCCTGCTGGTCGCCGGAGCCATCGAGGCCCACGCCGAGAAGGTCGCCTTCACGCGGATCGGCCGCGACGACTACCGGAACTTCATCGCCAACTGGAACGACGCCGAGGTGCCCGTTTTCCGGGCTCTCGTCCGCACGCCTGCCGAATACGACGCTGTCTTCCATCCCGCGCGGGTGATGCGCGACGCCAAGCCGACCCGCCTGCCGAACGGGTTCTTCGAGGCCGAGATGCTGCTCGTCGTCGCCCGGGTGGTGCCCGCGCCCGGCCCCGCCGACACGGTGTTCGAGGTCGACGCCCTCGCGGCCGACGGAGACACCCTCGAACTTCGCTACCGGTTCGCGCCGCCGGTGGCCGGCGCCTCGTTCACGGTCAAGGAGATGCTCGCCCTGCGGATCCCCCGCCGCGACGTGGGCGTGGTCCGCATCATCGAAAACGGCACGCCCGTGGGCGAGCTCGCGATCACCGACGGCCGGTGGTCGGAGCCGGCCGTCGCCGAGCCCTGACGGCCGCGGCCCGCGTTTCCCTGCCGCCGCAGCATCGAATCGGAGCGGAGAGATTCGAACTCTCGACCTCTTGGTCCCAAACCAAGCGCGCTACCAACTGCGCTACGCTCCGTGAGTCCGGAAGTGTAGCACGGCCGCCGCCCGGACGGTCACTCCGTGATGTGGTCGAGGAGCCGCTGGAACTCGTCGAGGTCGGCGAACGGGATCACGATCCGTCCGGCACCCTTGCTGTTGGCGTGCACCACCACCTTCACGCCGAGCGCCTGCCGCAACTGGTTCTCGACCGCCGCCACCTGGCTCGACCGCCGCGTGGCCGGACGGCCCGGCTTGCGCCTGGCCGCGGTGGCCGGCGCGTCACCGGCGACGTCGGCCGGATGCTCTGTATCGCCGCCGAGGTCGCCGGCCTCGTCGCGGCGGGTGATCTCCTGAACCTCGCTCTCGACCGCCCGCACCGAGAGGCCCTCGGCGGCCACGCGTTCGGCGAGCCGCACCTGCTCCACCTCGTCGCCGAGCGGCAGGAGCGCCCGGGCGTGGCCCATCGAGAGGCTGCCCACGCGGAGTTTCTGCTGCACGCTCGCCGGAAGCTCGAGCAACCGGATCAGGTTGGCCACCGTCGAGCGGTCGACCGAGAGCCGCTTGGCGAGTTCGTCCTGCGTGCAGTTCCAGGTGGCGAGGTACTGCTTGAAGCTCGCCGCCTTCTCCAGCGCGTCGAGATCGCGCCGCTGGAGATTCTCGACGATCGCGATTTCCGACATCTGCCGGTCGTCGACGTCGAGCACCCGCACGGGCACCTTCGTCCAGCCGAGCCGCCGCGCCGCGGCCAGTCGCCGCTGGCCAGCGATCAGCTGGAAGCGGTCGCCCTTCACCCGCACCACGATCGGCTGCACGAGGCCGTGCTCGCGGAGGCTGTCGGCAAGTTCGGCGAGGTCCGCGTCGTTCACCACCGTCCGCGGCTGCCAGGGATTCGGGTCGATCACCGCGGCAGCCACCTCGCTCGTGGGCAGCGTGGCGGCCGCCTGCTCCACCTCGTCGGGGGCGTGGAGGATCAGTCGCGCGGCGCCCGAGCCCAGGCCGCCGGCCGGGGCCGGCCGCGCCGGCTGCGCGGCGAGTGCCGACGTGCCCTGCGTCGCGGGGGCGGGTTCGATGCCCACGCGCCCCAGGAGTGCTTCGAGTCCCCGGCCCAGTCGGCGTTCCTTATTCACAGTCGCGTACCTCCATGCAGAGTTCCGTGTAGGCCCGCGCTCCCGGCGAGCGCGGCGCGTAGTCGAGCACGCTCAGGGCGTGGCTCGGGGCCTCCGAGACGGCGACGTCGCGGGGCACCACCGTCTCGAAGACGATCTCCCCGAAGAAGTCGCGAACCTCGTTCTCCACCTCGGCCGTGAGTTCCAGCGACGCGTCGTGCATGGTGAGCACGATGCCGCTGAAGGAGAGCCGGCCGGGCCTCTCCTGCATCACGTCGCGGATCACCTCGATCATCTGGGTGAGTCCCTCGAGCGCGAAGTATTCGCATTGAATCGGCATCAGCACCTCGGTGCTGCCGGCGAGCGCGGTGCGCGTCAGGTCGCCGATGCTGGGCGGGCAGTCGATCAGGCAGTAGTCCCACGCCGCAAGGCCGAGGCCGAGGTGCTGCTCGAGCACGGCGGCGCCCGCGCGGGCCTGGGCGACGATCCGCTCCACGTCGCGCACGCTCCGGCTCCCGGGCAGCACGAAGAGGTTCGGGAGCGAGGTGGCGGTGATCGACTCGGAGAGCGGGGTCTCGAGGACGAGCGGGTGCGTGGCGGCCGGCGCCACCCCGAAGCCGGTGGTGGCGTTGCACTGCGGGTCGAGATCGACCACGAGCGTCCGCTGGCCGCCATGGGCCAGGGCCGCGGCGAGGTTCGCCGCGGTGGTCGTCTTGCCGACGCCGCCCTTCTGGTTGGCCACGCAGAGAATCCTTCCCACGCGCAGAATCCTCGCCGCCGCTCCCCGACGCACGTCGGGCACCATCCGGATATCGGCCACCGCAGGCACGATCGTCACGTCGGCTGCAACGGCATGCCCAAGCCTCCGCCGGGCGCAAGGTCGGCGGTGGTTTCACGTGAAACCGCGAATCTTGCGCAAGCCGCCCTGCCCCCGTAGCCCTGCCCGCCCTCCACGTTTCACATGAAACGGCACGGCGCGGTCGACGGTCAGTCGAGCGGGTTGAACACGAGGCCGCTGGCGAGCTTCGGATAGAAGTAGGTGCTCTTCGCCGGCATGCGCTCGCCCGTCTCGCTCACCGTGCGGATGTCTTCCACGCTCGCCGGCATCACGAGCGCGGCCAGCGGGTACTTCCCGGTGCCGAGCCCCTCCACGACCTCGCGCACGAGGTGCACGTAGCCGGGGGTCGGAATCTCTTTGGCACCCAGCAGGTCGCCGATCACCAGCCGGTGGAGGATCGACACACCGAGCCCTCGCCAGGCCGCCCCGTGGTCGCTCGCCACCTGATCCATCCGGGCCCGGCCCGCCGGGGTGATCCTGGCCAGCGTCCAGGCCTGGTCGCCCGCCGTGTAGAGGCCGATCGTGCCCTGATCCTGCTCGAGTTCGATGTTCGACCACACCGCCTCGGCCGCCGCCGGACCCTTCCACGACGTGCGGGTCGTGAAGCAGTCACCGAGCCGGCCGCAGAGGTCGGCGGCCGTGGCCACGTCCGGCTGCACGAAGAGCCGGTGCGTCGGCAGCACCACGAGCCCGGGGTCGCTCATCCCCACCAGCATCATCAGCACGAAGTTGGCGGGGTGATCCGGGGGCAGCGGCTGCCCGCCGTGCTCCGCGGCCCACGCCGCCGCCACCTCGTCGCGGTAGTTGCAGGCGGTCTCGTAGCGGTGATGGCCGTCGGCGATGAACACGGGCTTCGGCCCCATCAGCCCTGCCACCTTCGCCGCCACCGCCTCGTCGGCCAGCGGCCACATCCAGCTCTTCACGCCGAGATGGTCGGTGGCCTCCACGGGCGGCTGGCCCGCCACGGCCTTGTCGAGGATCGCCTGCACCTCCCCCTGCGGATCCGGGTAGAGGCCGAACACCTGGCTGAGGTTCGCCCGGCAGGCCCGGGTGAGCAGGAGCCGGTCCTGCTTCGGCCCGCTCATCGTCTCTTCGTGGGGATGGATGTTGCCGGTGCCGAACCGCTCGAGCCGCACCCGGGCCATCGCGCCCCGGCGGATGAACGTCCGGCCCTCCACCTCGAACTCCTGGTGGTAGACGTAGAGCGCCGCCGCGGGCTCCTGCATCACCACCCCCTGCTCCCGCCACTCCCGGAGAAACCTGGCGGCCCGGGTGTACTTGTTGCTCCGCTCGTCGTCGCCGGGCTCCTCGCGGTTGAGTTCCAGCCGGATCACGTTGGCCGGGTGCCGCTCGTAGAGCTTCGTCTGCAGCGCGGCATCGATCACGTCGTAGGGGGGCGCGATCACCTGCGACAGGGCGCCGACGTGCTTGGGGTCGTAACGGAGGCCGCGGAGCGGGGCGACGGTGGGCATGCTGATCCTTGCGTTGCGGGGGGCTCGGATGTGGAGACGGAATGGTAGCAAAACGAGGCGGTGCTGCGACGCCGGGGGTGCCCGTGCCAGGTCGCCGGACGTTCGCTTCGGGCATCCTGCCCTTCGCTCTCTGCACGCCGGCTGCGCTTCGCCATCCTGGCTCCGCTGGCCGCCGCCCCCGGCCCACTGCCCCGGGCACCCCCGGCTCGGGGCGTGACCACGGATCGGGGCGTGTTCCATGTGAAACGCCCCCGCAGTACGCGCGGCGACAAAGAAAACGGCCGCCCGGAGGGCGGCCGTTTTTGGTCGGAGCACCGAGCCGCCGAGGGCGGATCAGTAGCGGTAATATTCAGGCTTGAACGGCCCCTCGACGGGCACGTGGAGATACTCGGCCTGCTCCTTCGTGAGCTTCGTGAGCTTCACGCCGAGCTTGTCGAGATGCAGCCTGGCCACCTCCTCGTCGAGCTTCTTGGGCAGCAGGTGGACGCCCACGTCGTACTTGTCGGTCTCCGTCCAGAGGGCGAGCTGCGCGAGCACCTGGTTGGTGAAACTCGTGCTCATCACGAACGACGGGTGGCCGGTCGCGCAGCCGAGGTTCACCAGCCGGCCCTCGGCGAGCACGATCACACTGTTGCCGGAGGGGAGGGTGTAGCGGTCGACCTGCGGCTTGATCTCGACCTTCTTGACGCCCTTCGTCGTGTTCAGCCAGGCCACGTCGATCTCCAGGTCGAAGTGCCCGATGTTGCAGATGATCGCGTCGTTGGGCATCTTCTCGATGTGCCGGCCGAGGACCACGTCGCGGCAGCCGGTGGCCGTCACGAAGATCTGGCCCCGAGGGGCGGCCTCCTCCATCGTGGTCACTTCGTAGCCTTCCATCACCGCCTGGAGGGCGTTGATGGGATCGACCTCGGTGACGATCACGCGGGCCCCCAGGGCCTTCATCGCGTGCGCACAACCCTTGCCCACGTCGCCGTAGCCGGCCACGACCACCACCTTGCCGGCCACCATCACGTCGGTGGCCCGCTTGATGCCGTCGGCCAGGCTCTCGCGGCAGCCGTAGAGATTGTCGAACTTGCTCTTCGTGCACGAGTCGTTGACGTTGATCGCCGGGAGTTTGAGCTCGCCGTTCTCGTGCATCTGGTAGAGGCGGTGCACGCCCGTGGTCGTCTCCTCCGAGAGGCCCCGGATGCCGCCGAGCAGTTCCGGATACTTCTGGTGCACCATGGCAGTGAGGTCACCGCCGTCGTCGAGGATCATGTTGAGCGGCTCGCCGTCCGGGAAGAACAGCGTCTGCTCGATGCACCAGTCGAACTCCTCGTTGGTCATCCCCTTCCAGGCGTAGACGGGGATGCCGGCCTTGGCGATCGCCGCGGCGGCGTGGTCCTGGGTCGAGCAGATGTTGCAGCTGCTCCAGGTGACCTCGGCACCGAGCTCCTTGAGGGTCTCGATGAGCACGGCGGTCTGGATGGTCATATGGAGACAGCCCGCGATCCGGGCGCCGGTCAGCGGCTTCGAACGGCCGTACTTCTCGCGGAGCGCCATCAGGCCGGGCATCTCGTTTTCGGCCAGCATGATCTCCTTGCGGCCCCACTCGGCGAGCGACAGATCGGCGACCTTGTACGGCAGACGGGTTTCGACGTGGGCCACGGGAACCTCCTGATGGTGACGCGAGCAGCACACTGCTCGGAATGACCGAATCTTAGCCATTCGGCCGAATTCGCAAAGGGTTCAGGACCGGCCCGCTTCCAAGGCCCGGCGGGCCGCCGCGCAGAACTCCCGCACCTTGGTCGGATCCTTGCGGCCCGGCGCCGCCTCGACCCCGCTGGCCGTGTCGACGGCCCGCACCCCGGTCGCCTCGACGGCCGCGGTGACGTTGTCGGGGGTGAGCCCACCGGCGAGCGCCACGGGCACTCCCGGATCGCCCGCCTCCACGAACGACCCCCAGTCGACGGTGTGGCCGGTGCCACCAAGCCGTCCGGCCGCGGCGCCGGGAGCCACGGCCGCATCGACCACCACCATGCACGGGCCGTGGCCTGCCGCCCGCGCCGCGTCGATCCACCGCCGAGTCTCGGCAAAGCCCCCCGCACCGAGCCGCACCGCCCTGATCACGGCCATCGGTGCGAGCGCCGCGCACGTGGCGGGCGAATCCACGGCGTCTCCCTCGAAGAGCCGTCCGTGCAGCTGGATCGCGTCGAGCCCCACCGCCGTCGCGATGCGGCGGATCTCCTCCGGCGGGCTGCCCGCGAACACGCCCACCACGAGCGCTCGGCCCCGCACGGCGGCGGCCACCTCGCGGCCGACCTCGGCGGACACGCACCGGGGCGAGCCGGCGACGAAGTTGATGCCGATGGCGTCGGCCCCCGAATCGACCGCCAGCCGGGCGTCGGTGGGCGTGGTCACGCCACAGATCTTCACGTGAAACATCGCGATGAGGCCCGCCATGCCTGCGGCGTCAGATCCGGCGTGACCGACACGCAGGATCCGCTTTCCCGAACCGCCAAAGTCTACGGCCGGCCTCCGCGGTGCAGGAAGCCAGCCGGGTTGGCCGACATTCCTCCTGCAGCGGCCTCCGCGCCGCCGTCCACGCCAGCGGCATTCCACGCCAGATGCACATTCCCAGCCGGCACCCGTCGACCCGACCCTTCATGGCGGCGCCGCGGACGCAGTTCTACCACCCGGCCGCGCAGATCGAGGCGGGGCTCAAGGGAGTGGAGCGGTGCATCCGCCGGGCCGAGGGCGTGGCCCTCGTGGTGGGCGCGCCGGGCACGGGCAAGTCGCTCCTGCTGGCCAAGGTCGCCGAGCACCTTCGCGACGACTTCGACGTCGCGCTGCTCTCGGGGGCGAGCATCTGCACCCGGCGGGCGCTCTGGCAGAGCGTGCTCGCCGCGATCGGCGAGCCGTTTCGCGGCATCGACGAATCGGATCTGAGGATGGCGATCGTGGAGCGAATCCGCGGCCTCGCCGCCACCGGCTCCGGACTCGTGATCCTCGTCGACGAGGCGGCCACGCTCCCCACGCGGCTCATCGAGGAACTGCGGCTCCTCACCAACATTCCCACGCCGCTCCCGGCCGTGCACATCGTGCTCGCCGGCTCCGTCCGGCTGGAGGAGATGCTCGCCGCCCCGCGGATGGAAAGCCTCGCCCAGCGGGTCGCCGTGCGGGCATACCTGGAGCCGCTCGACCACGCCGAGACGATGGCCTACCTGCGCACGCAGATGCGGGCCGCGGGCCTCGCCTGGGAGCGTCTCTTCGCTCCGGGCTGCGACGATGCCGTCTTCAAGGCGACCGACGGCGTGCCGCGGCTGGTCAACCAGCTCTGCGACCAGGCGCTCGTGATCGTCGCGGAGTGCAGTCGCCTCGTGACCCCGGCCGACATCGCCTCCGCGTGGCGCGAGATCCAGAGGCTGCCGGCACCGTCCGGCGTCGAGCCCCGCGTCGGGCAGACTGCCGCTGACCCGGCCGACTCGCCGGTCGGCGACGAGGGCCCGTTCGACGACCACGGTTTCGAAGCGGCCGGCATGGAGATCATGGAGTTTGGCGCCGACATCGCCATCCAGCCGCCTCCGGCCGACGGCCACGCCTCACCGACCGAAGATCCGTGGAGCGGGCCCGATGTCGAGTTCGGCGACGGCCGTGAGCTGGATCCCTTCGCGGAACTCTTTCCGGAGGGAGCCGCGCCGCCGGCACGGCCGTCGGGCCACGACGATTTCCGCGGCCACCCCGTGGTGAGCAGCCGCGAAGGCCAGGCGCTCGGCCGACTGTTGGCGACGCTCGGCGGACTCGACCCGGAGCCGGCTTCGGCTCCCGCGACACCGACGGCGCGATCGATCCACGCCGACGAGACGCCGACCGCGGGCGCATCGCCCACCGGCGACGACTTCGACGACGCCGACATGGTGGTGATCGTGGACGACGCCGACGCGATCGAGCCCTCTCCCTCGCAGCCGAACGTCTTCAGCGTGCGGCCGGCCGATTACCACAACCTCTTCTCCCGGCTGCGTCGCGGCGACCGCCGCTAGGCCACGCGGAAGGTCGCGCCGTCGTACCGCTTACGAGGTGACGCTTCCCGGATGCAGCGCCGACTCGAGCTTCAGCGGCGGCTCTACCTTGGAAGCCCAATCGCGTAAGCGATGGGGACCACGCCGAACGTTGCGTTGTCGTACCGCTTACGCGGTGACGCTTCCCGGAAACAAGGACCCGCGGGGGCCATGAACGGCCCCCGCGGGCGTATGGTCAGAATCCCTCGTAGATCACGAGGATGTCGCCGCACTTCTGGAAGCGGACGATCACCGAGCAGCCGCAACCGTAGTCATATCGCACCTGGCCGCAGCCGAAGAGCGTGCACCGCGAGGCCTCGCAGGGGCAGCCCTGGCAGCAGGCCGGGAGGCACACCGGCACCTGCACGGTCTGGCAGGTCTCGGGGCTCGTCGGCGTGAGCACCGTCTGGTAGGTCGGCTCGGCACAGCAGCCGTTGCCGCAGTGCTTGTGCTTGCAGGCGTGCTTATGGCGGTACTTGATGCACGGGTTGGTCGGGCACACGGTCTCGCACCCGCAGTCGGGCTCGGCGCCGCACGACGGCTCGACACAGCAGGCCGGCTCGAAGGCGGAGCAGCCCGGCTCGACCGCGGCACAGCCGGGCTCGAGATGACGGTGACGGAAGCCGGCCTCGGCGACCGAAGCGACGGCCAACAGCGCGGCCGTGAGAATGGCCGACAGGGCGAGAACACGGGGGACGCGAATCGTCATGGAGAGAACCTCCTTGGCAAAGACTGGGGACCGCCGGATCCTTTGGAAGGCGGCGGAGCCGGGATGCGGCCCGGCTCCGCACAACTCTGGCACACGCTCCGGCACAGTCAAAAATGCCGGGATCCGATAATTCCGGTCGTTCCAGCCGCACCGGCCCGCGTCAGGCCATCATCTGCCGGAAACGGGTGAACAGATAGGCCGAGTCGTGCGGCCCCGCGGCTGCTTCCGGGTGATACTGCACGCTGGCAGCGTTGCCCGTCCTGTGCCGCAGCCCCTCGATGGTGCCGTCGTTGAGGTTGCGATGGGTCACCTCCAGTTCCGGGGGCAGCGACGCCTCGTCGACGGCGAAGCCGTGGTTCTGCGAGGTGATCTCCACCTTGCCGGTGGTGAGGTCCATCACGGGCTGGTTGGCGCCGCGATGGCCGAACTTCAGCTTGAATGTCTTGGCCCCGCAGGCGAGCGCGAGGAGTTGATGGCCGAGGCAGATGCCGAACATCGGCACCTTGCCGACGAGACCCCGCACGGTGTCGACGCAGTAGCCGAGCACCTCCGGATCGCCGGGACCGTTGGAGAGGAACACGCCGTCGGGCCCGTGGGCGATCACCTCGGCGGCGGTGGCGCGACCGGGCAGCACGGTCACGTCGCAGCCCACGCTCGCGAGATGGCGGGCGATGTTCCACTTCATGCCGTAGTCGAGGGCCACCACCTTCTTCCTGCCCGACCAGGTCGGCGCGGGAACCGGATCGCCCCCCTCGAGCGGCTGCGGCAGCGGCGTCGACCAGTCGTCGAGCGAGTCGTGCCACATGGCGGGCCGCTCGGGCATCACCTCCCGAACGAGGTCGCGGCCGACGAGCGTCGGCGCCGCCTTGGCCTTGGCGACGAGCGCCGCCGGGTCGAGCACCTCGCTGGAGAGCACGCCCGTCATCGCGCCGCGAATCCGCAGCCGGCGCACGAGCGCCCGCGTGTCGATGCCGGCGATGCCCACCACACCCGCCCGCGCGAGATAGTCGCCGAGCGTGCCCTCGGCGGTGAAGTTGCTCGCGAGCCGGCTCGACTCGCGGACCACGAAGCCCGCCATCTGCAGTGTGCCGCTCTCGACATCGGCGTGGTTCACGCCGTAGTTGCCGATCTGGGGCGCGGTCATGCAGAGGATCTGGCCGCGGTAGGAGGGATCCGTGAGGATCTCCTGGTAGCCCGTCATCGAGGTGTTGAAACACACCTCTCCCGACACGGTGCCGGTCGCACCGAACGACTCGCCCACGTAGACCGTTCCGTCCTCGAGTGCGAGCGCGGCGCGTGCCACCGTCATGCCTCCGATTGCCAGGAAGCCGGCCACGGCGGGCCGGTCGAGCCCCATCCTAGCGAAGCCGCCGCCGGTTCCCACGCCCTGCCGCGGCGCCCGGCCGGGAGGCGGTGCCGAGCCTCGGGCTCACGCGGCGAATCGCCGGCCCGACGGGCCATCCGCGGCGTCCGCATCCCGCCACTGCAGGGCGTCGCCCCGGGCCGCCACCACCTCCGCGTACACCGCCACCACGCGGGTGAACGCGACGTCGCAGCCGTATTCCTCGGCCAGCCGGCGGCCGGCTCGGCCCATCGTAGCCCGTTGCCAGGAGTCGGCCGCGAGCCGGAGGAGGCTGTCGGCGAGCACAGCCTCGTCGGCCGGATTCTCGAGCACGAAACCTTCCACGCCGGGCGTGATCAGTTCACTGGCGCCGTTGAGCCGCGTGGTGATCACGGGCAGTCCGCTCGCGAGCGACTCGAGCGTGGCGAGGCTGCAGGCGTCGTAAAACGACGGCTGCACCGCGATGTCGGCGGCGGCGTAGTGGGCCGGCATGTCATCGACGCTGCCCACGGCCACCACCGCGTCGTCCGACCGCGGGTGACCAAACCCGCATGCCAAGAGCCGGACCGGCACTGCGTCCTGCCGCAGCCGGCGAATCACCCGCTCGAGCACGTGCAGCCCTTTAAGCCGTGGATTGTGCGCCACGGCGATCACGACGATGTCGTCGGCGTCGAACCCCAGCCGGCGGCGGATCTCGCCGCCCGCTTCACGATGCCGCGTGGCTTCGAATCGGGTCAAGTCGATGCCGTTGTGGATCAGGCGGATTCGCTCGGGATTCACCCCGTGCAATGCCGTGATGTCGTCCGCCACTCGTCGCGATACGGCCACGATCAGCGAATCCCGCTCGGTGAACTGCCGGAGCGTGTGACGCGCCAGCCCGCGGCGCCGCGAGCAGGCCTGAAGCAGCCGTCGCAGTGGGCGATACCAGGCGGGATATGCCAGTTCGAATCCTCGCTGGCATGCGACGGCCGAGCCGACGTGCGGCTGAAACACGTCGCACCCGAGGGCGGCACCCATGTCATGGCTCACGTCCGACCCGATCGCGGCCAGTCGCTCGCGCACCGCGGCGACGAACCGGGCCCGCCCTCCGCGAGACGGCACCTCGTGGAAGGTGAGCGGCAGCCGCCGCTCGGCCGCGCCGATCGAACGGGCGACCACGTGCACATCGCACCCGCGCTCGACCAGCCAGGCCGCGAGATCACGGGTGTAGATCTCGGCACCGCCACGACCGTCGAAGCGATCGATGACCAGCGCGATCCGCGGCCGGGTCGATCCGCCGCCTGATTGTCGAACCTCCAACCTCTGCATTGACAAGGTTGTCGACCATCCTCGAAAGGCATGTGCACCTTCCCACGATCGCCATCCGGCAGACCGCTGTCCACCGCCCCCCGCGCACTCTTTTCATGCTCCCCAGGCCGCCCAGCCCGCCAATGTCTCCCTGCCTGCCGAGGCAGTCCATCGACCGCCTCACAACCGCTGCAATGCTCACGCTCACGAGCGTCCCGCACCGATTCTCACCCCTGGCGACGCAGGCTCCTCCACGGCCTCGCAATCCCGCAGAAAGGGTCTGCCTCACGTGCGACGTCTCCTCGCGTTCTCCGAAGGCCCCGACTTTGTCTGCTACCGCTACCGGCTCGGGGCGTTCGCCGCGGCGCTCGATGCCGGCGGCTGGCACCTCGAACTGCTGGGGCGACCGCGCACCACGATCGAGTTCGCAGCGGCCCTGCAGCGAATGCGTGGTGCGGATGCGGTGGTGGTGCAACGCCGGCTCCTCGACTGGCCGAAGGCAACGCTCGTGCGGCAGGCCGCTCGCACGCTGATCTACGACGTCGACGACGCCGTCTTCTGCCGCGACAGCAACGACGCCCGCAGCCCGGCCGCCCCGCTTCGGTGGCGGCGGTTTCGGCGAATGGTGCGGTTAGCCGACGCCACGCTCGCCGGCTCGAGCCACCTCGTCGCCGAGGCGGCCCGCTGCACGGAACCCGGCCGCGTGCATCGGGTGCCCACGTGCGTCGATCCGCATGGCTACACCCGGGCTACCCACGACAGCCCGGCCGGCACCGCGCGGCTCGTGTGGATCGGGAGCCGCAGCACCATGCCCTCGCTCGTCGAGGCCCGTGAGTGCCTCGAGGCCGCGGCCGCAGCGGTGCCGGGCATGAGCCTCACCGTGATCTGTGACGCATGCCCGGATCTCGGTGGGATCCCGCTCCTGGCGCGGGCATGGTCCGAGGCCACCGAGGCCCAGGACCTCGCCACGGCCGACATCGGGATCGCGTGGCTGCCAGACCATCCCTGGAGCCTCGGCAAGTGCGGGCTCAAGGTGCTGCAGTACATGGCCGCCGGCCTGCCGGTGGTGGCCAACGGGATCGGCATCCACCGCGCACTGATCGAGCACGGGGTCACGGGATACCTCGCGGACACGCCGGCGGAGTGGCGGGCCGCGATCCACACACTCGCCGAATCACCCACCTTGCGGCAACGCATGGGCGCCGCCGCGCGGGCCCGTGTCGACGGCGATTGGAGCGTGCGTGCCTGGGGGCCGCGGCTCGCCGCCATCCTCACCCATGCCGCCGACGGCCGCGCCGCAGCGCGTCGGAGAACGGCCGCATGACCGTCGAACGGGCCATCCCAGACTCGCCGCAGTGGCCGCAGCTCGCGGCCCCGCATCTCTCCCGCTACCAGTGGGCCAGTGAGTTCGTGGCGGGCCGCCGCGTGCTCGATGTCGGCACCGGAGCGGGCTACGGCGCCGCCATCCTGCATGCCGCCGGTGCAGCTGCCGTGCAGGGCATCGACATTGATCCCGAGGCGGTGGCCGACGCACGCCGCCGCTGCGCCGCCAAGACCCTCGCCTACTCCGTCGACGACGGCGAGGTGCTGCGGTCGGTGGGCGGTGGCTGGGAGGTCGTCACCTGCTTCGAGGTGATCGAACATCTACATCGCCCGGAGGCCTTCCTCGCGCGTGCCGGCGAACTGCTCGCCGCCGACGGCGTGCTCCTCGTATCGACACCCGACCGGGCCGCGTCACCACCGTTCGTCGCCGGCCGGCCCCGCAATCCCTTCCACGAGCATGAGTGGTATCGCGACGAATTCGCCGCGCTGCTCGGCCGGCACTTTCACGATGTCGATGTGCGGGTGCAGGTGGAGAGCATGGGGTCGTGCCGCCGGGCCGCGGCGGTGCGGGCCCTGCGGGAGGGCCTGATGGTGAGCAACCCGCTGGCAGTCTTCGTCTGGCGAAAGTGGCCGCTGCGCCGCAAGGCCGACCGTGCCTGGGCGGCCCTCGAGGGCCTCGCGGCACCGGGCGTCGTCGATTTTCCGATCGTGCCGCCCGCGATCGCGTCGCTCTACGGAGCACCGCGATTCACCGTCGGCATCTGCCGACGGCCGTTCTCAGCCAGAGGCACGAGCACATGAGTTGGCTGTCGAAGGGCCCGCTGGGCCGCATGATCGACGAGTGGCGGCACGCCAGGCTGCAGGCCGGCGACGACGCCGAAGACTTCCTCGTCGTCACCTGGGATTCCTGCCGCTTCGACGCCTACGACGCCGCACACACACCCGTGCTCGACCGCCACTGCCGCGCCAGGCGCGCCTGGGCGATGGCCACCTACACCCTGCCCGCCCACCAGGCGCTCTTCAACGGGTTTCTGCCCCACGCCTTCGTGCCCGAGCCCTTCTACAACCGCTTCGTGCAGCAGCTCTGGCGGATCTCGCATCGCAACGTGCATACCAAGCCACTGGTGACCTTCCCCGAGGGCACCGTGAACGTGGTCAGGGGCTTTCGCCGACGGGGCTACGCCACCCTCGGCGTGGCGGCGATGGACTGGTTTCACACGCCGAGCCCGCTGCAGGAAGGCTTCGAGTGGTTTCGGGTCACAGGCACCGACGCCCGCCGCCAGGTCGGGCTGCTCCGCGACCGGATCGAACGCGTGGGGCCGCGGCGGCCCTGCTTCGCGTTCGTCAACTTCGGCGAGACCCACAGCCCGTTTCGCCATGCCGACATGCCCGCAGGGCCCGATCCCGTCGCCGAGCGGATGAGCCTCGGCCGCCTCTTCAACGCCCCGGGCATCCTGTCCGCGACGGAATCCCTCGACCGCGATCTGTGGCTGCGGCAGCGGGAATGCGCCGAGTATCTCGATGCGCGGATGGCCGACCTGCTCGACTGCTTCGTGGCCCGCGGCCGGCCGACCACGGTCGTCGTCACCGCCGACCACGGCGAGTGTCTCGGCGAGGATGGGCTCTACGGCCACGCGTTCCACCACGAGAAGGTGATGGAAGTGCCGCTGGCGATCTTTCGGCTCAACGCCCCGCCGCATGCCGTTCCGGCGGCTGCCTGACCCCGTGCCCGGTACACTTCCGCCGCCTCCGGCCGCACTCGGCGGCCCTCGCGAGCATCCCCCGCGGAGCAGCCTCCTCATGCCACAGCCCACCGTCGCCGAATACGTGCTCACGAGACTCGCTGGCCTCGGCATCGACCGCGTGTTCGGCGTGCCGGGTGACTATGCGTTTTCGATCGACGATGCCGTCGAGAAGGTGTCCGGGCTCGGTTGGGTGGCCTGTGCCAACGAGCTCAACGCCGCCTATGCGGCCGATGGCTACGCCCGGATTCGCGGGGCCGCGATCCTTTCGACCACATACGGCGTCGGGGAGCTTTCCGCCCTCAACGGCGTGATGGGAAGCAAGGCGCATCGGCTGCCGGTGTTCCATCTCGTGGGGATGCCGAGCGAGCGGATCCAGCGGCTCGGGCTCGTCACCCACCACAACCTCGGCGACACCGTCTACGACCGCTTCCAGCCGTTGTCGTCGGCCGCCTGCTGCGTGTCGGCGGTCCTCACCCCCGACACCTGCATCGATGAACTGGAGCGGACGATCCGCGAGGCGCTCCGCCGGAGCATGCCGGCTTACATCGTCATTTCGGAGGTCAACGGCCGCATGCCCGTGATCGGCGCGTCCATCTCGGGTCGGCCGCTCGCCGAGGTGACACGCCAGCGGAGCGACCCCCACGAACTCGAGGCCGCGGTGACGGCGCTCGCCGCACGGCTCGCCGCAGCGCAACGTCCGGCGGCGCTCGTCACCTGTCTCGCAGCCCGCTACGGCGTGCGGCAGCAGGCCGCGGACCTGGTCGCGAAGGCAGCGCTGCCGTGGGCGGTCACCCCCAACGACAAGGGCGTGCTCGACGAGTCGCTGCCGCAGTTCCTCGGCCTCTACGCGGGCGACAGTTCCAGCCCCGTCGCGGTCCGCGACACCATCGAGGGTGCCGATCTGCTGCTCGACATCGGCGGCGTCGTGCGCACGGAGCTCAACTCCGGCCTGTGGAGCGACCGCCTCGACTCGTCGCGGATGGCCGCCATCCACGACGATTGGGTGAGGGTCGGCGACAAGGTCTGGCTCAACGTCGCGATCGGCGACGTGCTCCGCGGCCTCACGGCCCGCGTCTCGCCCCGCGCGATCACCGCCGTGGCGAGGCCCGGGCCGCTGCCGCTCGTCGGCGCGGCTGCCGACCCGACCTCCTCGGCCACCTTCTACCCGCGGCTCCAGCGGCGGCTGAGGCAGGGCGACACGGTCGTGATCGAGACCGGCACCTGCATGTTCCATCTCGACGCCATGACGCTGCCGCCGGGTGTCGGCGCCGAAAACCAGGGACTCTGGGGCTCGATCGGCTGGGCCACGCCGGCCTCTCTCGGCGTGGCGCTGGCGAAAACGGCGGGACGCACGTGGCTCGTGACCGGCGACGGTTCGCACCAGCTCACGCTCAACGAACTGGCCGTGATGGGCCGCTATCGCGTGAAGCCGCGGATCTTCGTGCTCAACAACGGCATCTACGGCGTCGAAGATGTGATCAGCGAGCGGGGCCACGCCTACGACGACCTTGCGTCGGTCGACTATCACCTCCTGCCCCGGGCGTTTGGCTGCAAGGATTGGTTCACGGCCCGCGTGACGACGGTCGCCGAACTCGAGAAAGCGCTCGACGCGATCGACGCCCACGACGGCGGCGCCTACGTCGAAGTGATGATCCCGAACGAGGAGAGCCAGCCGTTGCCGCAGCATGTGATCGACCGGGGATACAAGCTTCGCACGCCCGATCCGGCCTGACGCATCATCCCGTCCGTGTCATACCGCGATCCTCCCCGCTCACCCAAGGCGCACGTCGTCCATGCAACCGATCGCGATTTCCCGCTGGCTGGCGAAGGAAGTCGACGGGCTCCGGTTCGAGCGGCCGACGTCGTGCGTCTACAACCCGCTCGTCTACGCCCGCCGGCCGCACGAGGCCTACCTGCGGAAGTATGCCGAGCAAGGCGTCGACGCGATCCTCTTGGGCATGAATCCGGGGCCCTGGGGCATGGCTCAAACGGGCGTCCCCTTCGGCGAGGTGGGCCTCGTACGCGATTTTTTGGTCATCGACGAGCGGGTCGACCGGCCGGCCGAGGAGCATCCCAAGCGGCCGGTCGAGGGCTTCGCCTGCGCGCGGAGCGAGGTGAGCGGCCGCCGGCTCTGGGGCTGGGCGCGCGACCGCTACCGCACGCCGCGGCGATTCAGCCGGGCGTTTCTCGTGTCGAACTACTGCCCGCTGGTGTTCATGGAGGAGTCCGGCCGCAATCGCACGCCGGACAAACTGCCGAGTCGTGAGCGCGAGCCGCTCTTCGAGGCCTGCGACGAGGCGCTGCGGCGGCTCGTGGCCTGGTGCGGTCCGCGGCTCGTGATCGGTGTGGGTGCCTTCGCCGCGGGGCAGGCCCGGGCGGCGCTCGGTGACGCGGGGCCGCCGGTCGGCACGATCCTCCATCCGAGTCCGGCGAGCCCTGCCGCCAACCGCGGCTGGGCCCGGCAGGCCGAACGCCAACTGCTCGCCCTCGGCATCAGGCTGCCGCGTGAACCGGGTCGCTCGTGAGCCTCACGCGGCTCCCATCGCTTCCGCGATCGGGCTTCCACGTGCCGGAATCGTCACCGCGAAGGCGGTCCGGCTGCGGCGGGCTTTCATCATGGATGTGTCACGCGAGGCGGTGAAGCACATCCGGCACCGCGGCGAGCAGCGGCGAGTGGCCGAGATACCGCTCCGCCATCTCCCGGCGGCCGCGCGAGAGGAGCGTCGCGTACACGTGCAGCTCGAAGTGGAGCCGCAGGGATCGCTCCGCCTTCAGGTCGCCCACGGCACGAAACACCCCCATCAGCGCCTCGGCCGTGGAGCGATGCTCCGGCGCGAGCTGCTCCCGCAGCCAGAAGCGGCTCGGCTCCGCGGTCGGCTCCGGCAGTCGCACCCGCCGGCCGATACCCTCAACGTCGCGCACCATCTCGCCGGCCTGCCGCCAGGTGCCGTCGAGCAGGAGCACGTCGGGGTGATGCTGATCGCCGGCAGGCAGCGGCTCGCCGTTCGGGTGCAGGATCCAGAGTTCACGGCCGGGTGATACCGCCGCCGTGGAAAAGCCCGCGGCCGGAAAGAACCGCGTCGCCCGCTGATACACATGGCACGCCGCCCCGGCCACGGTCCGGGCGACGAGCTTCCCGGTGCTCGACGGCCTGTGCTGCTCGGCGCGATGGATGAGCACGTGAACCCGCAGCCGGGTTTCCACCGGCGGGAGCGCATGGCACACGCACCACCGCGGCGGCAGGCTGCAGCGCGGGCAGCGGGCGGCACCGGCGAGAACGACGCTTCGTCCCATGGGAAGGTCCGCGGGGGAGCCCGATCCTCTTGTGGCCCCGACGATTGTAGACGAGCTGTGACAAGCATTGTCCCTGCGCCTCTCCGTTGATTTCACGCAGACCGGCACAAGGCGGTTCGCTCCGTGAACCGAGACCGAGCCCGGCAGCTGGCCCGGCCAAAAAAGGTGTCTCGTCCGCAACGGCCCTGTCGAGTCGCCAATCGGTCCGCAGGCCAAGGCTGCGGCGTACCGTTGGGAGCCGCCGAGCGACACGCGTTCGGCACACCGCGGAGACGTACGATGGCCCATCCTTCTCGCTCGCGCTGGCACCCGCACACGCACCATGGGTGGGCAGTGGTGCTCGGCGGCTTGATGCTCGCCGGCGGAGCCCCCCACGGGCGTGGCGACGACGCCGCCGATGTCGCCGCGATGATCCAGAGCGTCGATGCACTGCGGGCACGCGGGAAATACACCCAGGCGATTGAGACGGCGCAGAAGGCCCTCGCGACTGCGGAAACCGCCTTCGGTCGCGACGACCCTCGCACCACGACCGCCCAGGCGGCCTTGGGCGCTGCGTATCTCGAAGTGGCAAACCACGCGGCCGCCGCCCCGTTGCTCCGGGAAGCGGTTGCATGGCTCGAGCGTGCCGAGCCCCGCGATCTGTCGACGCTGGGCTGCGTGCTGGGTGATCTGGCGCAGGCGGTGGACCGTCCGTCGGAGGCGGAACCGCTCTACCGCAGGTCGCTGGAGCTCGCGGAGCAGGTGCACGGCCCCGACCATCCGGCCACCGGGCTCGCGCTCAACAACCTCGGCGCGTTTCTTCGCGACGAGGGCCGCGCGGATGAAGCCGAGCCCCTGATGCGAAGAGCGCTTCGTATTCGCGAACGCGCGGAGGGGATGGGGAGCCCGCTCGCTGCCCAGAGCCTGTGCACGCTGGGGCTGATCGCGGCGGATCTCGGCGACATGTCGGTCGCGGAGTCGCTCGTACGCAGCAGCCTCGAACAGCGTCGAGCCGCTTTCACCCATGGGCACCCGGAGATCGCGGAGTCCTGCCTCACGCTCGCTCGGATACTGATCGTCTTTGGGAAAGACCGGGCAGACGAGGCGTTGAAACTCGCCTCGGAGGCGTTGGCCGGGTATCGGGCGGCGCTCGGCCCCACGAATAGCCTCACGCTCCGGGCAATGCACGCCAAGGCAGACGCGCTGGCGGCCGTGGGCCGACAAGCCGAAGCCGAGCGAGTTCATCAGGATCTCATCGCCGCGCTCGACACGCTGCCGGCGACGCAGGCAGACGCGCTCGCCGAATCCCTGCGCGAGTTCGCTCAGCACCTCGTCGAGGCCGGCAAGGCCGCGCGAGCAGCCGACCTCTGTCGCCGCGCGATCACCTTGCGACAGAAGGCGCACGGCCCTGACGACGCACGGGTGCTGGCCATGCGACAGGTTCTGGCGGAGGCGCTCTACGCAGAGGGGAAGCCAGACAAGGCCGTCGCGGAGGGCCGCGCGATCCTTGCGTCGATGGCGAAGCAGGATGACACCGCTCGCCTGGACACCGTCACCGCACGGTACGCGCTTGCCAAATATCTGCTCGCCATCGGCGAACTCGAGGAAGCGCGGTCGCTGCTCGAGCAGAGCGTGGGCCTGTTCGAGAAGGCCACGGGCCGGGGTAGCCGGCAGACCCTCGACGCGATGTATCGACTGGCGGTCACGTACGTCGTGACGGACGACCTTGCCGAAGCGGAACGGATCGTCGACGACGGGCTGGAGCGTTTTTCGGCCGCCAAGGACGTGCGCACGGGGGATGCGGCTGCCGATCTGATCGGACTGCGAGCCGTGATCTACCGCAAAACGGGCCGCGTCAAGGAAGCGGAGGAAGCCGAGGCGGCCGTCAGGCAGGCTGAGGCCGGCAGGCGCCGCTGAGCAGCCGCCCCGCCTTCGGGCCTGCGGCCAGAATCGCCGGGCCGCCTACAATCTGGATGCGTTCCCCGGTGACGGCCGGGGAGATAACAGCCCGGCGGCGGTCTCGCAGTGCTCGCGACGGCTGGGATTCCTCGTAGCAAAGGAGGTGGTCACTTGACGCACGACTGTACCGGAGGGCTGCGCCGATAGCGGCGAGTCGACGGGCCTGCCGTTGATGCAGCCCACCACATGGTTCCTACGGCTGCCGCCCCCTCGTGGGGCGGCAGCTTTTTTCATGCCCCACCGGTCGCCGACGGAAGGACTCCCACGCCGGGGCAGTCCTCGCCCTCGATCTTCACGCGAGGAAGGCAGCCAGTTCGCGAAAGCAGCGTGCGGCCGTGAACTCTGCCGCGGCCCGTTGCCGCCCGGCCTCTCCCAGACGCACGGCAAGCCCGCGGTCGGCCCGCAGCGCAGACAAGTGCGACTGCAGTTCCGCCTGGCCTGCGTCGCCGACCGGATAGAGCAGGCCCGTCTCGCCACCCCGCACGATCTCCAGGGTTCCGCCGGCGCCGGTTGCCACCACCGGCAGCCCGAACGCCATCGCCTCGATCGTCACTCGCCCGAAGGGCTCGCCGCGATCCTGCGAGTTGAGCACGAAGGCGTCAGCCGCACGGTAGAACCGCTCGATCGCCGGAGTCTGCATCATGAGCAGCCGTCCGTCGCCCACGACGCGCCGCTGCTCGCGCGACAGTCGCTTCCGCGCGGTCCGCACGTGCGCATCGTCCAAGAACCCGACCAGCAACAGACGGAATCGCGCCGCGGGATGCCGCGCATTGAGCTCGGCGACCGTGCGGAGGAGCTGCTGCTGGCCCTTGCGTGGATCGATCGTCCCCACACTCAAGCAGAGGAAGTCATCGGGCGCTACCCCGAGGCGGCGGCGGGCTTCGTCGCGGCCCACCAGGTCGACCCGCCCCGCACACGGCCACGGCACGAGCGGCTGGTCGCTGGCCCGCATGAACGCCTCGCGGTTCCCCGGCCACACCACGGCCTCCGCGTCTCCCAGTTGGAAACCGGCGGCTCGCCAGGCGGCCTGCTGATCGCAGGAGTCGAAAGCCACGCGTGCCACGCGGGGGGCTGCCGTGGCGTGGCTGCCGTATGCCTCGGGCTCGTTCTCGTGGATCCACCACGCCAATGCCTCGCGGCGATGCGGGCAGGCCGCTAGGAAATCGCGGATCCATGGACCGGCCACCGCCGTATTGGCCAGCACCAGGGCGGCCTGCTCCGCCCAGGGCAGCGCTGCCTCGCCGGGGATCACCGGGAGCCGGTGATACTCGGCGACGTGGCCGGAGGCCGCAGCGGAAAGCGAAACCACGCGCACCTGCACGCCACTCTCGCGCATGGCGGCGCCGGCTTCGCAGAGCAGCATCGGCGCTCCCGTCCACGTGAGTTCATGCGTCACGAGCAGCACCGATCGCCCCCGCCAGGCGTCGAAGTGACCCGCCGGCTGCGGGCGTACCGTCGCCCCGGCGGACGGTGGCACCGTCCAACGCCAGGTCGTGCCCACGATGGCCCCCGGCGCATCGCTGTGGGCTCCTTGATCCTGCTGGCCGGTGGTGCAGGTGACGACGCGTCCGCTTCGTCCGCAGACCAGCGTCTTGGTTCGTCGCGGGAGGCAGGTCGTCAGCTGCCAGCTGTCGGCGTCGATGTCGTACGACTGCACCGCATCGGTCAGCGAGAGCACGAAGGTTTCCCGGGCCTTGTGCACCTGGCCGCCGAGCACGTGCACGATGCGGTCGAGCACCACCACGGAGACGTCGGTGTGCGACACCGGGATCGGCATGTCGCACAACCGGCGCCACGTGCCGTCGCGTGGCTGGTAGCGGTAGCACTCGGCGAAATAGGTCTCGTGTGTGTCGCCCCGACAGGCGCACTCACCGTCTCCGGGAATCGCGACGAAATCCCCCTGCTGCCCGCCAAACAGGAAGAGTTCACCGTCGACGACGGCGCTGCCTCGATGCATTGCGGCCAGGGGCGCGGGTGCCTCCTCCCGCCACTTCAGCTCCATGGCAGCGCCGTTGTGCACGGCGAGGCTCCAGTGATCGGCGGCAGGCGTGAAGCGATCCGGCTGCGCCCCGCCGACGAAGTGCAGACGTTCGCCCAGCAGCTGCATGGTCCCGGCGTAGCGTGGTGCCGGCAGGTCGGGGAGCCGTCCCCACCGCTCGGTCACGGTGTCGTAGGAAAAGCCGTCCGGAACCGCGGGCCGGCAATGGGGGCCCGATTGGCCTGCAACCACATACAGAAACCGCGCGTCGTCGGCGCAGACCGCAGCGTGGGATTCGGGCAGCCGTGGCGGCAGAGGCGGGCCCGTTCGCCATTTTCCCGTCCGCAGGTCGAGCACGAGAAGCCGTCGATTGACGACGGCCTGCGACTCGAAGCCGCCGACGACGTACAGCCGATCGCCGACCTGAGCACCCCCGGCATCGAGCAGAGCCCTGGGGCAGGGCGGGCCTGGAGCCCAATCAGCCCCCAGCGGCCGTGCCACTGGGCCGCGGGGATGCCTCTTGTTCATCCTCTGCCGCAGGCGCTGCATGAGCGTTCGTAGGGCCAACATCACCTCCGTCGATGGCATGGGATGTCGCCTTGTGGCTGCGGGGCTTTCCGCACGGACAAGCACAAGCAGGCCGCTCGCGAAGGCTCATCTGCACAAGCCCCGGGCGATCCGGAGGATAGGTCCGCCAACGGCGCTTCGGCAAGCGTCGGCCAGTGGGAAGGATACGCCCCTCGCCTGCGTCGGCGTGCCGACCGGGATCATGAAGCCAATCACGTGGTCGCTCGGCAGGTGGATGATCTCGGCCAACTTCACCGGGTCGAAGCCGAGCATCGGGCAGGAGTCGTGGCCCATGGCCTTGGCCTTGGCCGCGAGCATGATCGTCTGCCCCGCATCTTCATGAAGCGGTCGTCGGCTTGCTTGCAGGCCTGTCCTCAATCGCACGTTTGCGTTTGGTGGCTGGCCATGATGTTCCTGCGGAGAAGGGAGTCGCGGTCGGTGTCACTCGGCCGACCGCACTTCGTCGTTGAGCGCCAAGGCCAGGCTCTGCTGTTCCTCCGCCACGCTCTTCCACACCTCGCCCTGGTTCTTCAGGAACTGGACGGCGAGCCGGGCCTTCTTCGACGACACAAACTCCTTCGACGCCGAGAAATGGGCGACGGGCTCGGACGAGCGGCGTAACCAGCGGGACTGTTCCACGCGGTGGGCCGGGAGCGGAATCCTGCCGGAGCCGGCGGGCACCACGAAGTGGGTGCCGATGGTGTGGGGCTGCTCAGCCCTTTCGGGCGACGCGTCGCCGTGCTCGCTTGACCGCCTTGGCGTCGGCCCGCGATCGCCGCTCTTGCTGGCGGTAGACACGGATCGCCTCTGGGTGTGATTGCTTCCAGGCATCGGGGCGAAGCGAGTCGTATTCGGTCTCTCCGGCCAAGAGCCGGTCGTGCACATCCTTCACATGGATGAAGACATCGAGGTCGTTTCGCGCGGCACTGCTCACGAGTGACATGCGGTCCGCGGCGCGGTAACCCGCCACGACGCTGCCGGGGAGAACAGGAGATTGGCCAACTTGCCGAAACGCCTCCACGCTGCTCGGCCATTCAGATCCGCGAGCCGTCGGCTGGGGCAACTCGGGTGGCACGTCGTACAAAAAACGAGGATTCGCCGCGCAACCCTGCCCGCGCCCCCCCGGGAAGGCCGACCTCCCGTGCATCCCGCGTGGATGCCGAGGCAGGCCTTTGCGCCCCCAGTCCCAGCATCAGTGGGCCCTTCTCTCCGCCGCGGCCGCGCTGTTTGCCTCCGACGCCGGCATCGCGATCCAGTACTGACGCCCTGCATTGGGCCACCGACCGCCGATCTCGCCCACGCGTTGACCGTGGATTTCCGGTCGCTCATATTTGAGTTGTCTGAGTCCGCTTCCACTTCTCCGAGACAGGGTGCACCATGCATCGTTTCCTTTTGGCAGCTGTCATCCTCCTCGGTCTCGCGACGCCAACCCTGGCCGCCGTGGTGGGCGACGAGCGCGACCTGAAGCAACTCACCGCCGACATCCAGGCCGCGGTCGTCGACGAAAACCTCGCCTTTCTCGAGGGCGTGCTCCATCCGGACTACGTTCACACGCGTCCGAACGGCGTCGTCTCGAACCGCGCGCAGTTCCTTGCGAGCGTCAAGCAGGACGAGGCGGAGCCGAACATCAACTACGACAAACTGACGTCCGCGGACATCACGGTCAGGCTCTATGGCGACACCGCGATCCTGACGGGGCGATCCGGCATCGCGTCCAACGATGCAACCGGCACGCTCAACGGCGAGACCCGCTGGACGCGGATTTTCCTGCGACAGGGAGGCACGTGGAAACTCGTCGCCTTCCAGGCGACACTCGTTCGGAAATAGCCTGGGTCACTCGCAACCGGCTGCTCACTCCCTTGACGGTGGCTTTCCTCCGGCCATGGACCTACATCGGCGGCACCTGCTCGGCTTGCTTGGCCCCGGCTTCGCTGCCCTTGCGGCGGCTGCAGACGAGGAAGCGGAACCCGCCGCCAACGAGCCGGGGGTCGATGACTTTCGCGACGTGGACCTCACCGGCGCGATCCTGACGATCGACCTCGCGGCCGTCCAGGAGAACTGGCGGATCCTCGGGTCCCGCGCTGCTCGACGACCAGGCCACCATGCGGGGGCTGGAAGTCTCGCTCCTCATGAGCCACCTCGCCTGTGCCGACGAGCCGGCCCAGCCGATGAATACCCGGCAGTTGGCCGCCTTTCACGAGCTGCGCGGACGGCTGCCCGGTGTGCCGACCAGCCTCGCCAACTCCCGCGGCATCTTCCTCGGGGAAGACTACGCGATGGATCTCGTCCGCCCGGGGCTCGCGATCTACGGCGGCAACCCCACGCCCGGCCGGCTGAACCCGATGCGTCAGGTCGTGCTCCTCGAGGGCGTGGTGATGCAGGTCCGAGATGTCGAGCCTGGCGGAACCGCGGGCTACGGCGCGACATGGCAGGCAAGACGCAGGAGCCGCATCGCCCTGCTCGGAGCCGGTTACAAGGACGGGATCCCCCGCGGCTTTTCGTCAGGGTTGGGCGACCGGCCGGCTGAGGTGGCGATCAACGGCGCCCGTTGCCCGGTGATTGGCCGGATTTCGATGGACATGATGGCGGTGGATGTTACGGAACTGCCTGCCGGAAGACCGGTGATCGCGGCATCAATCATCTTGGTGAGGGCCGAACCATGATCCGTAATGCACGCCGCACGCTCACCATGGGGCTGCTCCTGGTGGTTGCCGTGGCCAAGGTGTGCCCCGGTCGGGCCGACGAGGCCTTCACGCCGGTCCGGTCGAGCATCAGCTACCGGAAGATCGGCGTGTATGACAAGGCCCGGCTGGCCGCGATCCAGGAACGCGATCTCGATGCGTTCCTGGCCGGCTCGACGATGACGCGGAGCGAGTTCAAGGGAACGTTCGCAGCGCCACGGCATGCCGTCACTCTCTACGAGGTGCAGTTCGACTCCGTGATCCCCGAGTGGGAGAACGAGCCGACCGTGGATGGCGGCCTGCTGGCGATCCCCGACGACGGCAACTCGTCGCACCCGCTCCTCAGCTACCAGCATGGCACCGTGTTCGGGCTGGAGGAGGTGCCGCCCTTCCGGCAACTGCCCCAGAGATGCTACAGCCCGAGTTCTTGGCGACGGCCGCGACCGGTTCTGGGAGACGCTCGACCTCAAGCCCTGGTTCGACTCCTTCGTGAGGCCGACGGCCCGCCGGTCGAGCCGTGGATCGACAAAGAAGGCCATCAGGAGGAAGACGTCGTCGATGTTCGTCGAGGTGAAAAGCGCCGCTCCGACGACGAGTGTCTCGAGCATGGTCGAATCCGAACGGCCGGCAGGGGCGCTGGTGTCACTGGCCCATGATGGCCGCGGACCGCTCGAGCGTGTCGGTCGAGATTCGCATCGGTCCCGTCATCGGGCCCTCGAGGTCGAGCACGATGAAGAAGGCGCTGGCGACCATCACCGCGCCGAGGAACGTTGCGAACAGGATGGCGGAGTTGCGGTCGGCGAACAGGCCGAAGATGAAGAACTCGAGTCCCAGCCAAGCCAAGAGGACCAGCAAGAAAACCGTCGGCGTCGATGCCGCCCGCTCAGTCTTCAGCACCCAGCGATCATGGAGGATGCCGATCGCCAGGTCGACCGCCCGGGACTGATCCTGCGACTGCACATCGGAGGTCGGTTTCAGCTTCTGGATGTCCTCGACCAAGTTTTCGAGTTCCTCGGCCCGCTGGACCGTCCGCAGGTCGGCGTGGGCGTCGCCGGCGGGCGACTTTATGCGTGCGATCCAATCCTCGGCACCCTGCTTCAGCCGGTCGCGGATCTTCTCGCCGTCGTCGCCGAAGTCGGCCAGAACCCGGTCGATCGATACCATTCGGACAGCCGTGTCGGCCACGATCTTCGACGCGTTGTCGAAGGAGTTCTTGGCGTCCGCGGTCACAAACCCGAGGACAATGGCGGTCATCATCGACAGCATGCCGAGCACGGTCTTGACGTGTGCCTCGTTGGCGTCATCGGTGAACTTTTCCGGCAGCATTCGCTGGAACCGGAGCCCTGCCAGGGCTGCCAGGAACATGGCTATGAAGACGAACGCAGCAAAGGTAAGTGCATCCATGACCGGCCCTCCGAGGCGGCAACGATTTTAACGGGCGATTTCCCGCGGCACCATGGCGACGGGTTCTTGGCAGACTGGGCGAAGGCTTCAAGCCGGTCGCGGGAGAGCCGTTCGATGCCCGGCAACTCACCATGGGCCTGTTCCACGTCTGCGTCCGGAAACACAAACCCCTGAGGAGCGATCTCGCCGTCAAAATGATGTGCGGTCGTGGGCGACGCTTGAGGTTCTCAGGTTGGTGATCGACCTCAACTCACAGGCCGGATCGGCTGGACCGGCGCTCACGCTGCAGATCAGGTGATGCCGGCGATACCCGTCGGGTGATATGTTGTCGAGGGCTGGATCGCGGCCAGCCCCCACGCTCGGAGAACCGGATCATGCGATCCCGTCGCCACAGTGCTTCTATGCACGGTCTTGTACCCATCGCAGCGATGGTCGCTTGCATCATTACCGCTCCCGCCGCGGCCTGCACCCGCGCGGTCTATCTCGGCCCTGAAGGCCAGACCGTCACCGGCCGCTCGATGGACTGGCAGGAAGACATGCACACGAACCTGTGGATCTTCCCCCGGGGGATGGCCCGCGACGGCGGCCTCGACCGCGGCGCGCTCGAGTGGAAGAGTGTCCATGGAAGCGTCGTGGCGAGCGTCTACGAGGGTGCGACGGCCGATGGCATGAACGAAAAGGGGCTCGTCGCGAACCTGCTCTACCTGGTGGAGTCGGAATACCCGGCCGCCACCGACACCCGCCCCGCGGTCACGATCTGCGCCTGGACGCAGTACGTGCTCGATCGGTTCGCGACCGTCGCCGAGGCCGTGGCGGAACTCCGCAAGGAGACGTTTCGCGTGGTGGCGATCACCGCGCCCAACGGCCGCCCGGGACTCGTGCACCTGGCGATCTCGGATCCGTCGGGCGACTCGGCGATCTTCGAATACGTCGGTGGCAAGCTGCGCATCCACCACTCCCGCGACTACCAGGTGATGACCAACTCACCGCTGTTCGAAGAGCAGATCGCCCTCAACCGCTACTGGCAGGAGATCGGCGGCACGGTGATGCTCCCCGGCCCGAACCGGGCCGCCGACCGCTTCGCACGAGCGTCGTTCTACATTAATGCCTGCCAGCGGTCGGCCGACCCGCGGGAGGCCGTGGCCGCCGTGTTCAGCGTGATGCGCAACGTCAGCGTGCCCCGTGGCATCACCACGCCCGACAAGCCCAACATCTCCTCGACGATCTGGCGGACCGTGTCCGACCAGAAGCAGCGGGTCTACTACTACGAAAGCACCTACTCGCCAAGCGTGGTGTGGGTGAAGTTCGCTGATCTGGACTTCGCCCCCGAGGCGGGCGTGCGGAAGCTCACACTCGACGGCGACCCTGACCGGGCCGGCAACCAGAC
>JBJTDZ010000024.1:0-16009 GCA_046092585.1 Pirellulales bacterium
GACTCAGCGAGGGGCTGCCGGTGCCCCGTCGCCGGACGTTCGCGGCGGGCATCATGCCCGCCGCTCACTCGATGCTGACTGCGCTCCGGCATCCATGCCTCCGCTGGTCAGCAACGCCGGCGACGGGGCACCGGCAGCCCCTCGCTGAGTCGAACACTCGATCGCCGGGCTGAACAGCGACATCAGGATCAACGCGCAGGAGTGATCCATGAAAAGCCGGCGTATGCCGGCTCGGTCGCGCTCGGTGCCCACCGTCCGCAGCCGTGAGAGCAGCGGACGAATCTTCCGCAGGCACTTCAGTCCCTGCACGTCCTGGTCGCGGATCTCTCGCTTCGTCGCTTCGGACATGACGGGCACGATATCGCCCGGCCGGCCAGAGCGCAACTCGCCTCAGTCGGCCAGAATTGTCTGGCTTCTGGTGCGCAAATCCCGTGCCGAACAGGATTGGCATCCTGCCCTTCACTCACTCGATGCTGCCCTCGCTTCGCCGGGCACCGATCCGCCAAAAGCGGATTGGTCGTGGCTTCGCTCGGCCAGCAACGCCGGCTCCCGGGGCAGGGGTAGCCCCGGGCCTGCGTCACCGATGCCCGCGGCTGGCGGCGTCCCTAGATTGCATCCCGGTTATGCGCAGCGGCAACCCAGAGAGGGTAGGTGAGGGGGGGGGTCGGCGAACGCTCGAGGAGCCTTGGGCGTATCCTCGCCCCGGCGACGATCTGCAGGATTCGCTCCTCCGACCGACGTTTGCCGCCCCCGAACCGGCGATACACGTATCTCGAACGCGCTCTAGCCGCCGGCTGCGGCGCCGTCTTTGCTGTGGCACTCGAGGGCCGCGATCTTGGCGACACGGCGGGCATGCCGCCCCCCCTCGAAGGGCGTCGTCAGCCAGGTGCGGATGATCTTGTCCTGCACCTCCGGTCCGATCAGTTCGGCCGACAGGCTCAGCACGTTGAGGTCGTTGTGGCGGCGGCTCATCTCGGCCGTCACCTCGTCGTGGCAGGTGGCCGCCCGCACACCCGGCAACTTGTTGGCCGCGATCGCCATGCCCACGCCGGTGCAGCAGAGGAGGATGCCCCGGTCGACGCTGCCGTCGCTGACGCGGCGGGCGACGTCGGCGGCGATGTCGGGATAGTCGACCGCCTGCTCGCCGTCGCTCCCGCAGTCGACCACCTCGTTGCCGAGTCGCTGCAAGAGCCCGATGAGGCGGCGCCTGGCCGCCACGCCCCGATGATCGCTGCCAATTGCAATCCGCATGTCGTCCGACACTCCCTGGCCGCTGCCGGCGGACGGACTCACCCGCCCCGCTCGGGAAGACCGAGTGTATCCATTCTGGCGAGCAGATGCTCGCGAATCTGGCGGGCGCACGAGCGATAGGACTCCAGCGGTCCGCCCACGGGATCGAGCACGTCGCGACGGTCGGGCGAGAGCAGCATCACGCGGCCGCCCGCCTCGGGGAACTGTCCGACGATCGCGGCCCGGTGGCCGGCGGTCATGGTGAGGATCAGGTCGGCCTGCGCCACGAGATCCTCGGTGAGCGGTTGGCTCTCGTGACCGGCGAGGCTCGCCCCCATCTCGGTCATCGTCTCCACGGCATTGCCGCTGGCCGGTCCGCCTCCCCAGGCCGCCAGGCCGGCGCTGGCCACCATCACGCCGTGCTGCTCGATCTCGTCAGGCCGGCATCCGAGCCGCTCGGCGGCCAGCAGGCGGAAGAGCGCCTCGGCCATCGGGCTGCGGCAGGTGTTGCCGGTGCAGACGAAGAGCACCATCAGGCTCGAAAGCCGCCGGAGCGTGTCGCCACCGACGACCCCCTCGCGGACCACCCGGAACGAGCTTCCCTCCAGGGCCACGGTCGACGGCGGCTGGGCGTAGCGGGCGCGGCCGTCGTCGATCACCAGTTCGACCGCGTCGCCGGCCAGCCCGATGATGTCGGCCGCGGTGACGGTCGCCTCCGCGGGGGTGGCGGTGGGCTCGGCGAGCACCACGGGCCCGGCGAGCATCCGCATGCAGTCGGCGAGCATCCGGTGCCCCGGGATGCGCAGCCGCAGGAGGTTCGCAGCCACCAGGGTGCGCCGCGTCGCCTCGGGCAACCGGTGCACGAGGCTCTCGGGATGGTCGTCGGGCACCAGCATCGCCACCGGCCCGGGCCAGCAGCGGCGTGCGAGCCGGCGGCCCAGCGCCGACATGCGGGGAGCCCAGTCGAGCGCCTCGTCGGCGCTTTTCAGCGCCAGCGTGAGCAGAGGTTCTCCGGGCCGCCGGGCCACGAGCGTCGCCAGCCGGCTGGCCGCGGCGGCGGCGCGGCCGCTGGCGGCGATCACGTAGTCCGTCTCGGTCGGAAAAGCGACGCAGCGGCCTTCGGCCAGGGCCTGCACGGCCCGGTGCACGACGTCGCGGGCGTCGTCGGTGCGGCGCAGATCGATGACCATCGGCGGCATGGATGAGCCGGCGGCCGAGACGGCCGGGACCGGAGGATGCCGATTCCGGGAAACCCGGCGGTCAGCGTGAATTCCCTGGAAAACTACCGCGGTTTCACGGGGCGAGTCAAGGATCGCCGTCTGGGCAAGACGCGAAAATGGCGTGAGAGGGCCGCGCGGGTCGCAGCCCGTGCAGGCCCGCCCGGGGCCGCCGTGGCGGCAGGACACTTTTCGGCTTGTGGCGGCCGGCGACGCTCCGGTATCTCTCCCCGCCCACCGCAGCCGCACCCTCTGGCAGCCGCATCCTCGATGGCCACGCGCGTCTCAACGCTCCCGCTCCCGCCGCGGTTGTTGCTCGCGCTGGCGGTCTGCCTCTGGGTCGTGCCGGTGGCGGCGCAGTCCGCGGCGGAACCGAGCCCGCTGCCGCCCGTCGAGGGGGCCTCCGCGGCCACGACGAAACCGTCCGACGTGATCGTCGAGGTGCGGATCGAAGGTAATCACGCCACCGACGTCTCCAAGCTGCCGAAGCTCGTGACCCGGGCCGGCCAGATCTTCGACGCCCAGGCGATCGAGGAGGACGTCCGCACGCTGCACCGCTCGCGGAAGTTCGTGGACGTGCACCCCAAGTACGTTCGCGTCGCCGAGGGCGTGGTGGTGATCTTCCAGGTCGTCGAGCGGCCGATGCTGCGGTACGTGAAGTACGTCGGCAACCAGCGGGTCACCACCCGCACCCTCCGCAAGAAGGCCGAGATCGACGTCGGCGACGCGATGGACGCCTACGTGGTCGAGGAGGCCCGCCGGCGGATCGAGGCCCACTACCAGGAGAAGGGCTACGAGTCGGCCCGGGTGACGACGGTCGAGGGCGACAAGCCGGGCGACAAGGGGGCGGTGTTCCTCATCGACGAGGGGCTCAACCGCAAGGCGCTATGGACGAGCTTCGTGGGCAACACGATCGCCAGCGACGCCCGCCTGCTCACGCAGATCAAGTCGAAGCCGGGGGTGCTCTGGCTGATCGGGGGCGACGTCGACCGCGAGAAGATCGAGCAGGACGTCGAGGCGCTCACCGCCTACTACCGCAGCCTCGGCTTCTTCCAGGCGAAGGTGGGCCGGGAGATCGAGGTGGTGTACGAGGCCGATCGGGCCTGGACGCACCTCACGTTCGTGATCAACGAGGGGCCCAGGTACACCGTCCGCAACGTGTCGTTCGTGGGCAACAGCAAGTTCAAGACGGAGTTTCTCGAGCGGGACGTCAAGCTCAAGGGGGGCGAGTTCTTCAACCAGGCGAAGATGGACGCCGACCTCAACTTGATCCGCGACATCTACGGCGGCCGTGGCTTCGTCTTCGCCGACATCCGCGCCGATCCACGGTTTCTGGAGGAGCCCGGTCAGCTCGACCTCGTCTACAACGTCACCGAGGGGCAGCGGTATCGTGTCGGCAAGATCAACGTGCGGATCCGCGGCGAGAATCCCCACACCCGCCACAGCACGGTGCTCAACCGGCTCTCGCTCCGCCCCGGCGACATCCTCGACATCCGCAAGCTGCGTGACGACGAGCGGCGGCTGAAGTCGAGCAGCCTGTTCCTCGCCGACGCGGCCAAGGGCGAGGGGCCGAAGATCGTCTTCTCGAAGCCCGATGCCGAGGAGACCCGCGTGGCCTCCGAACCCAAGCCCACGCGGCCCGGCTTCCGTGGGCAGAGCCCCGACGACGAAGGTGACGCGGTGATTGATCTCGTCGTCGATGGCGGGCTCGGCGACGAACAGCAGCCGCCCGAACCCGCTCCGCCCGCGGCGGCGAGCCCTGCGCCCATCGTGGCCGCACCGCCTGTCTGGCGCGGGCAGAGCCCGGTCGTGATGCAGCCACAGCCGCTGGTCCCGCAGCCCTACGCGCAGCAGCCCTTCGCACAGCAGCCGGGCATGCCGCAGGGCGGCTTCCAGGTGCCGGTCGTCGGTCAGCCGCAGCCACAGACCGGCTGGGCGCCTGCCGTGCCCGTGCAGCAGCCTGTGTGGGGTGGTGCCGCCGTCGCGCCGCCCGTCATGCCCGTGCAGCAGCAGATGGCCCCGGGCTTCGCGGCGCCCGTGCCGCAGCAGGTCTTCCAGCCGGCGATCGGCGGTGGGCCCCCCCCGGCCATGCCCGTGGCGCAGTTCGACCCCAACCAGCCCCCCGCCTTCCAGCAGCCCGGGATGGTGCCCGACTTCGCCGCCGATCCGATGCAGGTGTTTCCCGGCAACGAGCCCTACGTCATGGTCGACGTCGACGCTGAGGAGACGCAGACGGGCCGGCTGATGATCGGGGCGGGCGTCAACTCCAACGCCGGCCTCGTGGGCAACATCGTGGTCGACGAGCAGAACTTCGACATCCTCCGCCTGCCCCGCAGCTGGGACGACATCAAGAACGGCACCGCCTTCCGTGGCGCCGGCCAGCGGTTCCGCCTCGAGGCCGCCCCGGGCACGCAGCTGCAGCGCTACATGGCCACTTTCCAGGAGCCGTACCTGTTCGACACGCGGATCGGCCTGTCGCTCTCGGCCTCGTACTTCACCCGCTATTTCTACGACTGGGCCGAGGCCCGCACCGGCGGCCGGGTGGGGCTGGGCTACCAGTTCCAGTTCGCCCCCGACCTCTCGGTCAACGCCGGCTTCCGTGGCGAGAGCGTCGACGTGTTCAACCCGCGGATCCTCGCTCCCGACATCGTCAACATGCTCGGCACGAACTCCGTCTACGGCTTCAGTGCTGGCCTGATCCACGACACCCGCGACAGCCCGTTCCTGCCCACGCAGGGCCACCTCGCGACCGCCGAGTTCGAACAGGTGATCGGCACCTTCGTCTATCCCCGCGTGATCGGCGAGGCGCGCCAGTACTTCCTGCTCAACGAACGGCCCGACGGATCCGGCCGCCACGTGCTCTCGATCGGTTCGGTGCTCGGCTTCTCGGGCCCCAACACGCCCGCCTACGACAACTTCTTCGCCGGCGGCTACAACACGATCCGCGGCTTCGTCTTCCGTGGGGCGAGCCCCCGCCAGACGGTCGGCGGCACCGAGCCCGCCCCCGGCCAGCCGGCGGCCATCGTCGGCGGTCCGTTCGAGTGGCTCAACACGATCGAATACATGTTTCCGATCACGGCCGACGACACGCTCCGCGGTGTGGTCTTCACCGACGTCGGCACGGTGGAGTCGAACGTCTCCATCAACAACATGCGGGTGGCCCCCGGCGTGGGCCTGCGAATCACGCTGCCGGCGATGGGCCCGGCGCCGATCGCGCTCGACTTCGCCGTCCCGGTCGCCTACGCCCCGTACGACAGCAAGCAACTCTTCAGCTTCTTCGTGGGCTTCGCCCGATGAACCCGCCCCGACAGGTCGACGCCGCCGTCCGCCGCGAGCGGGTAGTCGTGGTGTGCACGCAGTACATCGGCGACACGCTGCTGGCGATCCCGTTCCTGCGAAACCTGCGGCGGGCGCTCCCCGATGCCACGATCGACGTGCTCGCGCCGGGCACGGGTCGGTCGGTGCTCGCCGCATGTCCCTCTATCGACGAACTCCTCGCCTGGCAGCGTCCCGCGGGCGGCCGTCGCGGCCTCGTGGGGGGCCTGTCGAGCCTCGTCGGGCAGGCCGCCTGGATACGCTCGAGGGGCTACGATCGCGCCTACCTCCTGAAGCCGTCGTTGTCGGCGGCGGCGCTGGTGATGCTCGCGGGCATTCCGCGGCGGGTCGGCTTCACGGGCGAAGCGGGCCCGCTGCTCACCCGGCGGGTGCGCCGGCGGCCCGGTCGCCACCAGGTGGAGACCTACCTCGACCTCCTGCGCGTCGATGGCGTCGCGATCGACGACGCCCGGCTCGAGAACTGGGTCACGCCCGAGGCCACGCGGCGGGTCGACAGGCTGCTCGCCCCCCTGCCCTCCGGCCGCCGCCGGGTGTTTCTCGCGGTCCGCTCGACCGACGGCTGCAAGCACTGGCCCGTCGACCGCTGGGCGGAGGTCGTTCGCGGGCTGGTCGTGGAGCGTCACTGCGAGGTGGTGCTCTGCGGCGGTCCCGCCGATGCGGCGGCCCATGCCGACCTCGTCGAGGCGGCAGGGCCGCTCGCAGCGGGTCACGTGCATGATTGCTCCGCGGCCGTACCGCTCGCCGACGTCGCGGCGCTCATGAAGCGGATGGATCTGTGCGTGGGAGTCGACACCGGGCTCGTGCACCTCGCGGCCTCGGTCGGCGTGCCCTGCACCGTGCTCGTCGGCCCCACCGATCCCAACCGCTGGGCGCCCTGGCGGGTCGCCGCCGAGGTGCTGCGGTCGGCCGAGGTGCGATCGACCATGCGCGAGCGGCTGCTCACCGCCCACGGCCGCGTCGGCTCGCTCCGCTGGCCGCTCGGCCGGGGGGAGATGGCCGGCATCACGATCCGCGACGTGCTCGCGGCGGTCGATCGGCTGCTGCCGGATCGCGGCCTCCGCACGCTCGATCTCACCACGGGCTCGTTCCGCTACGAGGTGATCTCGTCGCCCGGCGCCGCACCGGTCGAGTCGCCTGCCGCCGTCACCCACGCAAGCAAGCTCTCCGAAAGCGTAACCGCGTAAGCGGTACGGCTGCCTGAGGCTCACGTGGCTGCGGCCCGAGCCGCCGCCCTCGCGGCGGCCGTGCCCGCCACGAAGCCGCTCGCCCAGGCCCACTGGAAGTTGAAGCCGCCGATCCGTCCGTCGACGTCGAGCACCTCGCCGGCGAGGTGGAGCCCCGGGCAGGCGCGGCTCTCCATGGTCTCCAGCCGCACCTCGGTGAGTGGCACGCCACCGGCCGTCGCCTCGGCGACGGTGAAGCCGCGGTCGCCCGAGATCGGCAGCGGCGTGGCCAGCGCCATGTCCACGAGGGCCCGGCGCTGGTCGCGGGTGAGGTCCCCGCTCGGCTGGGCTCCCGCCTGCTCGCAGAGGTGACGGGCGAGCCGCTCGGTGAGCCGCTCGCGGAGCACGGCGAGCACGCCGCGCCCCGGGCGTTCCAGCAGCAGGCGGTCGAGTGATTCCGCCGACTCACCCGGCAGCCAGTTGATCGAGAGCATGGCCGCAGGATCGGCATGGCGGGCCACGAGCCAGTGGCGGCTGATGTCGAGCACGGCGGGGCCGGAGAGGCCGAGGTGGGTGCAGAGCGTGCTGCCGGTCGTGGCGGCGAGCCTGCGGCCCGCGCCGGAGCGCAGCGTGAGGGTGGCGGGCAAGGCGAGGCCCGAGAGCGACGTGATCCAGTGGCCGACGGGGAGCACGAGCGGCACGAGTGCCGGCACGATCGGATCGGTGAGCGAGTGCCCGAGGTGCCGTGCGAGCGTGTAGCCGCCGCCGTCGGAGCCGCTCTTGGGCAACGAGCGGCCCCCCGTGCAGAGGATCACGCGGCGGGCTCGGACACGGCCGGCGGGCGTGGTCGCCGTGAAGCCGAGGGCGTCGCGGTCGAGCCGCTCGACGCGGGCGGGATGCGCGAGCCGCACCCCTGCGGTGGACGCCTCGCGAACGAGCGCGTCGAGGATCGAGCGCGAGGAGTCGGTCACGGGGAAGAGTTTCCCGGTGTCGGCCTCGCGGTAGAACTCGACGCCCGCCTCGCCGAAGAAGCGGATCGTGTCGGCCACCTCGAACCGCTTGAGCACCTTGCGGATGGCCGGGGGGGTGCCGCCGGCGTAGTCGTGCTCGCTCACGGCATGGTGCGTGACGTTGCAGCGGCCGCCACCCGCCACGAGGATCTTGGCGCCGAGCTTCCGCGCCCCGTCGACGGCCACGAGCGACAGTTCGCGGCCGGCTGCACGCGCCTCGCGGCCGGCCCACGTGGCGGCGAACAGCCCGGCGGCGCCGGCGCCGACGATCAGGATGTCGGCGGTGTCAGGCAGGGCGGCGGTGGGGCGGGGCAGTGCCGTCATGCTCGATCGTGTGTCGGCCTGCCGAATCGTCGCGCGGGCGAAGGAACCCGGACCAGTTTCGCGGATCGTGGCCTACACTGCCATGGTATGCACGCCCACGCCGCCGCCGTCGCCGTTCGCCGTTGGTGGCACGACCGTCGCGCATGGCCCCTGGCCGTGCTCGGGCTGGCGATGGTGGCCAGCGGGTTGGCGCATCTGCCTGTGTGGGCGGTGCTCGGCGGCCCGTGGGAGGGGGCGGTCACGTGGCGGAAGCCGATTCTCTTCGGCATCTCGGGCGGCCTCACCGCCCTCTCGCTCGGCTGGGTGTGGTCGCTCCTGCCGCCACGCCCGGGCGACGCGATCCTGGCCACGGCCACCGCCTGGGCGCTCACGGTGGAGGTGGCGCTGATCGACCTGCAGCGGTGGCGGGGCGTGGGCAGCCACTTCAATCGCGACACGCCGCTCGACTCGTTCCTGTTCGATGCGCTGGGGGCCTTGATCGTGGCCGTGACGTTCGTGATCGCCGATCTCACGCTGCGGCTGCTGCGCACGCGGCCCGCCATCGCGGCCGACATGCTGCTGGCGGCCCGCGCGGGGATGCTGCTCCTGCTCGTCTCCTGCGTGCTCGGCATCTGGCTGGGCATGCACGGCGAGGCGCGGATGCAGGCGGGGCTCGATCCAACCCGGCTGGGCGCCGCGGGAGTGCCGAAGTTTCCGCACGGCGTGGTCATCCATGCGGTGCAGTGGTTGCCGCTCGTGGCGGGGTTGCTTCGCGCAGGCGGGGTCGCGGAGCCGCGACGCCGTCGGCTCGTGGCGCTGGCGACCGCCGGCTCGACGGCGCTGCTCGTGTTCGCGCTCGTGCAGGTGGCCCTCGGCCGGGCGCGGTTCGACGTCACGCCGGCGACGGCGGCCCTGCTCGTCGCGGCAGCGGGGTGCCTTGCGGCGCCCGCGCTCGTGGCGGCGTGGAGCATCGTCCAGCGTGCTCCCGCGCGCTGACGCGAGTGGGCTTCCTGATGCGACGAGGGACGCTTCCTCGGGAAGCGTAACCGCGTAAGCGGTACGACTGCGCCAGGGTTGGCGAGGTCTCCATCGCTTGTGCGATTGGGCTTCCTGACGCTACGGCTGCTCCGCGACGTCGTCGCGCGACCAGGTGTGGAAGTCGTAGCGGAGCGTGCGGCCGTCGTGCTCGATCACGAGCTCGTCGCCGTCGAGCGACTGCCGCACCCACGGGTTGCCGAGCAGGGGGAACGAAGCGTAGTCGACGGGCTCGCCATCCACGAGGTGCTGGCGGGCGTGGCGCTCGCCGTGCGGGCGGTAGGTGATGTCGAGCATGTGCCCGTCGAGCGACGTGAACACGAGCCGGGGCCGTTCGGCCTCGAGTTCCGAGGCATCGATTCGGGTGCGGGTGGTGATCGCGTCGGCGAACCGCCCGAGTTCGGCGTCGACGCCATCGCCCGCGAAGGGCTCGAGTGGCGAGGTCTCCAGGATCCAGCCCGTGCGGCGGGCATCGCTCGTGAGCACGTCGCACCGCTCCCTGGGGCGGTGGCCGCTCCAGCGCGGCTCGCCGCCGAGCCAGAAGGCGAAGAGCATCGAGCCTGCGTGGCAGCAGACCCAGCCATCGCGTTCGATCCGCCTCACGATCGAGCCCGTCGTGGCGAAGGGCGCGTGAATCTGCCAGTAGGGATAGTCGTCGGGCACCGCCGACACGCCCACGAGCGAGCGGGCGTGCTGCAGGCTCTGGGCGAAGGGATTCTCGCCGTAGCCGAAGGCGTTGGCCTGGTTCTCGGCGAGGTTGTAGGGTCGTCGGGGGTTGTCCTGCATCGGCATGAACGAGCTCTGCGGATGCTCTGACACCCACTTGAGCATCTGCCGCCGCGACTCCTTGCAGTGACCGTCCCGGGGCGTCTTGAGGAGCGTCCATTCGCTGGCCAGGGCATAGGCCGGCTCGTGATGGATCGTGAAGCGGATCGTCTCGCCGCGGCTGCCGCGATGGGTGAACGGTGCCGTGCGGTCGGCGGCGAGGGCGGCGAGGATCGACGGCGGCTGGTAGGAGGCCGGAAAGGCGAACCATCCCGAATGGTGTTCGCAGAGCCCGTTCACGGGCCGTTCGGCGCCGAAAAAGAGCCAGCCGATGGCGGCAGTGCAGTCCATCGCATCGGGGCCCGTCATGCTCGTGCCGAAGCCCTTGGCGCGGCTGGCAGGGGTCACGTGGTAGCCGCGGTGCCACGCGCAGGCCACGTGCAGGAGCATCGTGTCGAGCGTGATCGCGGCCCGGTGGCGGACGGTCTCGTCGGCGGCGAAGTCGGCGAGCAGTTTCATCGCCGCGAGGTTCACGCCGAGGTAGGTGGGGGCCCCGTATTCGGCGTTGTTGCGGTGCACGATCTCGTCGAGATACCCGAGCAGCCGCCCCCTGGTGGCCGCGCGGATGCCGGTGGAATCGAGGCCGTCGGCATCGCGGAGGTCGGCCCACTCTTCGGCGGCGATGAACGCGGCCCCGTCGCTCATGAGGCGATAGTTGAGGGCGCCGTAGCCCTTCCACTGTCGGTGGCCGTAGCGGCAGACGTATTCCTTCGTCGCGGCGGCGATCCTGGCCGCTGCGTCGGCCGGCAGATGCGGGCTCTCGCGGCAGAGCATCCAGCCGTGCACGAGCGCGTGCTTGTTGAAGGGATCCGGGATCGCGGAGGGGGGCTTGGGCGTGGCGGTGCGGTTGGCCTCCTCGGCGGCGGCGAGCCAGCCGGCCACCGACCGCGCGGTGTCGTGGCCGGCAAGGAGCCGGGCGACGAGGGGCACCATCGCCTCCTTGGCGAAGGCGGGACGCGTGGGCTCGAGGGCCATGCAGCGGGCGAGCAGGTCGGCCTGCCGGTTGGCGGCAGCCGGTGGCGCGTCGCCCGCCATCGCGACCACGAGCGTGCCGAGGAGCACGGAGGTCCGACCGATGGCGGAGGCCATGCGGATGTCACCTGGAGGGAAGGGGGTGAGTTGAGGGGAGCGTCGGGCCGAAGCCCTACTGGAGCGTCTTCAGGAAGGAGATCACGTCGAGGAACTCGTTGGGCGAGAGCGTCGCCGCGAGCCCCTCGGGCATGCTGCTTTGCCGCAGCTTGTTTCGCTCGTCGATGTCCGCGACGGCGATCGTCTTCTTTTCCTTGCCGTCGAAGATCACGAGTTCGTCGACCGTCTCGCTCACGAGCAGGCCGACGATGCTGCGGCCGTCGTTGGTCAGCACCGAGGTGGAGAGGTACTTGTCGTCGATGTCGGCGTTGGGGTCGATGATCGACTCCACGAGCTTGTACGGCGCCAGCCGCTTGCCCACGCCGGTCATGTCGGGGCCGAGATCGGCGCCCTCGCCGAACACCCTGTGGCAGGCCGCGCAGACGCGGCGGAACACCGCCTTGCCGTTGTCGGCGCTGCCCCCCTTCATGTCGGCCAGGGCCTGCATCGCCTTGTTGCGGGCCTCCTCCGGCTGCGGATCCTTGCTGGTGAGCACGGAGAGAAAGGGCACGATCTCCCGCGCCTTCTTCTCGAGCCCCACCACGCTGTCGACGATCTTCGCCGCGGGCGAGCCGCGGGCGACGAACGTCCCTTCGGCGTGCAGCTTCTTCCACACGTCGAGCGTGGCGCCGAGGGCGGCATCGCAGGTGTAGGTCACGTAGCGGTCGCCTGGCTCGACGTTGGCGGCGACGACCACCGCCTTCGCGGCCTCGAGCGTGGGAAAGAAGCTCAGGCCGCGGACGGCCTCACACCGCACGCGGGGGTTGGAGTCGGCGGCCTTGGCCGAGAGCAGCGCGAGCGCCTCCGGGATCCGTTCCCGCTCGTCGGCGAGCACCCGCGTGGCCGCCGCCCGGGCGTCGGGCGTGCCGGCCTCGAGCAACTCGCGCAGGAGGCCCGCGTCGACCGCATGGAAACTCTGCTGCAGCCAGAGCACCTCCGTTCGCAGCCGGTCGGCCGCGGGGTCGCCGCCGATGCTGCCCAGCCAGGCCTTGGCGGCGGCGAGCACCTCCGCCTGCGGCCTCGCCTGCAGGTCGGCCCGCACGCGATACCGCGTCCGCCATTCGGGGCTCCGCAGTTGCCCGAGCACCTCCGGAATCGGCTTGCCTGCCTGGGTGTCGGGCGTGAGCAGCGGCTTCTCGGTGTAGACCAGCCGATAGATGCGGCCGTGAACGTGGTCACGGTTGGGGTCACGCTGGCTGTACTGCATGTGGCCGATCAGCGGGTTGGCCCAGTCGCCGAACCAGAGCGCGCCGTCGGGGCCGATCTGGGGATCGACCGGGCGGAAGTGCTTGTCGGTGCTCTTGATCAGGTCGAAGGCTGTCTTCGGGTCATTCGGATCGTGACGTACCCGGTCGCCCTTGTAGCCGGCGTCGTCGTCGGAGATCCGCCACCGCGGCATGCCGTTGGTGTTGATCACGCAGGCGTAGAGAAACTGATCCTGCACATCGTCGGGAAACTGCCGCGTGCGGAGATACTCACTCCCCACCACCGGCCGCATGCCCTCGGTATCGAACACGGGGTTGAGGCCCTTGCGGGCATCGTACTGGGCGCCGGAGAGGGGTGTATCCCAGTGCTGCGCCGCGCCGGTGCCGTCACCGCAGATGCCCTGGCCCCACTCGTTGAACACGTAGCACCAGGGGTTGCCGTAGCCGGGGGTCTTGAAGTGGCGGAGTTTCCAGGTGCGCGGGTCGAGCACGTAGGCCCCGGAGGAGCCGAAGTTGCGGAAGGGACCCCACGGGGTCTCGACGGCGGTGCTCATCGCCACGCCCTCGAGCATGTGCAGCAGGCCGCCGGGGCTCATCTCGAAGGCGCCGGCGGTGTGGTGCGTGTCTTCCGTCGCCCAGCCGTCGAGCACGTGCACCACCTCGTCGGCCTTGTCGTCACCGTTCGTGTCCTCGAGCCAGAGCATCCGCGGCTGGTCCATCACCAGCACGCCGCCGTCGAAGAACTGGAAGCCCGTCGGGCAGTGGAGCTTGTCGTAGAAGACGGTGCTCTTGTCGGCCTGGCCGTCGTTGTCGGTGTCTTCGAGGATCACGAGCTTGTCGGACGGCGGCGGGTCGCCCGGCTTCCACTGCGGGTAGCTCGGCATCGTCGAGATCCAGAGCCGGCCCTTCGAGTCGAAGGCCAGCTGAACGGGCTTGGCGATCTCCGGAAACGTCGTCTCGGCGGCGAAGAGCTTCATCTCGAAGCCCGGCGGCACCGTGCAGGTCTTGATGAGTTCGGCTGGCGGGAGGATCACCGGGCCCCCTGCGGCGTTTTCGCTCTTCTGCACCTGTCCGAAGCGGGTGTCGGGAACCAGCAACTCTCCCGTGCCCGAGTCGTCGGGCTTTGCGGGAACCGGCTTGCCGGCGGCGATGTCCCACACGTAGCCGTCGCGGACCGCCGCCATGTTCCGCACCTTCACGTATTCGCGGGGGAACGTCTCGGTGTCGAACGTGCGACGGCCGCCATACACATACCAGCCGTTCACCATGCGGTAGTCCTGCACGTGCACCCACGACTTGTCGTTGACGGCGGCCCGCAGCTTCTCGAAGGCGTCGACACCGAGCTGGCTCGAGGCCGGCGCGCCGAAGAGCGCCTGGTCGAGGATGCCGCCCACGAAGCCGTCGCCATCCTCGTTCACATGGCAGCCGTTGATCGTGTACTGGAGGCCCGGCTGGGCGGCGAACTCCCTGCGGGTGGCGTCGAAGAGATCGACGAAGGCGATGCCCCGCTTCTCGGCAACGTCCTTGGCGGCGTTGCGGTAGAGGGCGAGGGCGGAGTTCTGGGCCTCGGCGTCGGGGAGCAGCGGGTTGCCGCTGGCCTCCACGGCGATCGGCGACACGATCACGAACCGGGGCGCGGCGTTCGTGTCGTCACGCGGGTACTGCTCGGCGAGGTCGTCGAGTAGCTTCGCATAATCGGCCTTGAACTTTTCCACGCCGCCGGGGCCCGCGAACGACTCGTTGAACCCGAAGAAGAGGAGGTAGGTGTCGGCGCCGAAGGCGGCCAGAGGGTCGTCGAGCTTGGTGTAGTCGTTGGGCCGCTGCCGGTTGGCGACCTCGTCGGCCGGCCGGGCGAAGTTGCGCACCACGAGACGCCTGTCCGGAAATCGCTGGTGGAGGAGCGATTCGAAGTGGCCGAAGAGGTTCATCCGCTCGGCGGTGGAGTTGCCGAGGAGGGCCACCCGCTCCCCCTCCAGAAACGCGAGTGGCAGGCTGCTCGCCGGCAGCGGCGGCCGGGCGGGGCGGGGCGGCTTCGCGAGCAGCTCGCGGGCCGTCTTCAGGGGATCGGCCTTCTTGTCGTCGTCGGCGGCCGGCAGGAGCGCTCCGGCGGCCAGCATGAGCGAGGCGAGGATCGCGAGCGCCGCGACGGAAACCTGCGGACGGGGGCGAGAGGCGGCCTGGCGAGTCATCTTGGTTTCCCCTGAGTGAATGGCCGACGTCGTGCCGTCCGGATCGGGGCAGGATCAGTCGGTCCAGCCCGGGATTCCCGCCCATCAGGCCGCCGGCGGCGTCAGGCCAGTAGTTCCTTCACGACCCGGGCATGCTCCACTCCCGTGAGTTTCTGGTCGAGCCCGAGGTGGCGATACGTGAATCGCTCGTGGTCGAAGCCGAGCAGATGCAGCACCGTGGCGTGGAAGTCGCGGATGTGCACCGGGTCCTTGACGATGTTGTAGGAGAAGTCGTCGGTCTCACCGTGGATCACGCCCCCCTTCGCGCCGCCGCCGGCCATCCACATCGTGAAGCAGCGCGGATGGTGGTCGCGGCCGTAGTTCTCCTTCGAGAGGCCCCCCTGCGAGTAGACCGTGCGGCCGAACTCGCCCCCCCAGATCACGAGCGTCTCGTCGAGAAGGCCGCGGGCCTTCAGGTCGCTGATCAGGCCGTAGGTTGGCTGGTCGATGTCCTTGCAGCCGTTGATCAGGCGGCCGGAGACGTTCGAGTGGGTGTCCCAGTGGTTCAGGTAGATCTGCACGAACCGCACGCCGCGCTCCACGAGCCGGCGGGCCATGAGCGCCGAGTTCGCGAACGACCCCGGCTTCGTCACCTGCTCGCCGTAGAGGCCGAGCGTGGCCTGCGACTCGCCGCCGATGTCGGTGAGTTCCGGCACGCTCGTCTGCATGCGGAAGGCCATCTCGTACTGGGCGATCCGCGTCCGCGTCTCCGAGTCGCCGACCCGCTCGAGCGTCCGCTGGTTGAGCGCCTGGAGGCCGTCGAGCGTCCGGCGGCGGACCTCGCCGGGCACGCCGGGCGGGTTGTTGAGGTAGAGGATCGGGTCGCCCGCGCTGCGGAAACTCACGCCCGAATACTCGCCGGGCAGATAGCCGCTCGACCACAGCCGGGCGCCGATCGCCTGGGCCTGCTCCGGCACCGTCGAGCGGGCCACCATCACCACGAACGCCGGAAGGTCGGCGTTGAGCGACCCCAGCCCGTAGCTCGTCCACGAGCCCAGGCACGGCCGGCCCGTGATCTGGTTGCCGGTCTGCATGTAGGTGATCGCCGGCTCGTGGTTGATCGCCTCAGTGTGCATCGAGCGGATGAAGCACATCTCGTCGGCGACCCTGCCCGTCCAGGGCAGCAGCTCGCACATCCACATGCCACAGTCGCCCTGCTGCGAGAACTTGAACTTCGAGGGGGCGATCGGGAACCGCGACTGGCCACTGGTCATGGTGGTGAGCCGCTGGCCTTTGCGGACGCTCTCGGGCAGGTCCTTGTCGTACCAGTCGTCCATCTGCGGCTTGTAGTCGAACATGTCCTGCTGCGGCGGGCCGCCGACCATGTGC
>JBJTDZ010000025.1:0-13668 GCA_046092585.1 Pirellulales bacterium
ATGAACACCCGCGCCCTGATGGAGCTGATCGTGATCAACGTCGGCCTCGAACTCGGCGTCATCCCGCCGGCGGTGTACAGCATGCTCGTGCTGATGGCGATCGGCACCACCCTGATGGCCACGCCTCTCGCGGCCCGCATGCTCCGCGGCAGCCAGTACGAGCCCACGCTCGTGGCCCGCGGGTTCCTCCGCGGCTGACCGGCTCAGCCGTCCGGGTCGTCAAGCAGTTGCTGGAGGCGGGCCGCGTGTTCGGGGATGCATCTCGCCAGCCACGAGGCGTCGATGAGCCCGAGCGAGATCAAATCTTGGAGATGAACCTGATCCTTGCGACGAAACGAGTTGAGCTTCATGCGCACGAGGGGCTCGAGCGACACGACGTAGTAGTCGTCGGCCAGCTCCCGCTCGGTGACGTCGGCCGTCGGCAGTGGATAGGATTCGCGGACCTTCTCGCCGGCAAACAGGAGACGCACGGCGTCTCGCGGACTGCCGCCGGGGCCGTCGATGAAGCAGGTCACGTCCATCACGGTCGCATGCACGAAGCCCGCTGCTTCGAGGGCCGCCTTGACGGCCTCAAAATCCGCACGGCGGACGAGGATGTCGACATCCTGCGTGTTTCGTACGGCGGCACGGTCGACCCGCGATACCCAGGCCGCCACGGCATTGCCGCCGGCGACGGCGTAGGGGATGCCGGCCCGTTCGAGGGCGGCGGTGGCTCGCAAGGCACGTTCACGGACGGCTTGCACGGCCTCGATCATCCTCTGCCATGAGAAATCACGAAGTTCGACCGCCACGCAACCACCTCGATCCTCGGAACCCGTTTCCGTCATTCCGCCGGGATCATCGTACCGTGCCCCACGCGGTCGGGCGAAGGCGGCATCTTCCAGCGGCGTCGCGAGCGGACGAAAGCGAGGGCGGCGGCTGCGATGCCGAGGCCCGTGGCTGTGGTGGGGTACCATCGCGTCTTTCGGAGGGAGAGTGGCGATGTCGAAGAGCGAGAAAACCGGTGTGCTTTCGTAGCTTGGTTCCACGGTGAAGGCGTTCATCGACAAGGCTTCCGACGAGGTCGTCGAATCGCACGCCACTTGGATCGAGTCCGAGATCGCGCGGCTGAAGCAGGCGTTCGACTACTCCGCCGCGGCGCCTCCACGACCGGGCCGCATACGGCCCAGCCAGCTCCGGCGGTTGCTCCTCATGATCCGCCCCGCCAGGCCGACGCTTGCCGAAGTGCCATTGGCCGACCTATCCTTTATTGGCCGACCTACCACTTACAGCATGTCACCCATAACCAAATCCCTGATCGAGGAACTCGAGCACGCCCCGGAGAGCGTGCAGCGGGAGGTGCTCGCTTTTCTGCGGCATCTGCGGGCACGCGGCGCCGGCAATGATGGGAGCGAGGACGCGCATGCCCTGCTGCCGCTCGCGGAGTCAGCCTGGGCAGCGGATTGGGATACCGCTGAAGAGGATGAGGCGTGGCGGAATTTGTAGGCGGCGACGTAGTCGTCGTGCCGTTTCCGTTCACCGATCTTGAGTCGAGCAAGCGTCGACCCGCCGTCGTGCTCGCGACGTTCGCACGGGGCGACCTACTGATCTGCCAAATAACGAGTCGATCAGAATCCCACCCGACTGCGGTCGCCATCGGCACGGATGATTTTCTACGCGGTGGCATCGATCGGCCGAGCGTGGCTCTTCCCCACCGACTCGTCACCGTTCACGAGGCGGTCATCTTGCGGTCGGCCGGCACGCTCACGCCGTCCAAGCTGGCTGAGCTTGTGGAGCGAGTGTGTGCCGTGATTCGTTTCGGCGGCGATGCGTAAGCCTGCTGTACCCTGCCTAAATAATCGCAAAAAACACGGCATATTCCTTGGACGGCCATTTGGTATTGGCCGCCGTTCCCACCAAGGAATGTGCCATGCACAAGTTTCTTTCCGAGCGTGCCGCCGAACTGGCGCGGCTCGCAGCGACGGTTCGGTCCGGCCTTGAAGAGGCCGAGGCCATAATTCATCCCCTCAACGACCAACTCAGCGAGTTGGCCATGCTGGGAGTTGCCCATCACCAGGTCGAGGGGCCGAGCGTCTACGCGCGGCCCGCCGGCCTGTCCAATGACACGGACGATGCGATCGTCGTCTTCCAGGCGGTCTTGCTGATGCCCGGCGGCATCGGTGCGGCGACGTGGAGCGGCGATGACTTCAACGAATATCGGAACTGCTCCTACGGCGAGCAGACCGATCTACGTGAACGATTCGTGCCGTACGCGAAGCTGCCACCAATCGTGCGGGCGATGCTCGTGAAGCATGTCAGCCAAATGGTCGGCAATCTGCTTCGCGACGTGCGGATCCTGAATGGGTGAATGATGATCGCCACCACCGTGGTGGCGTAATGCGATTGCGGATGCGTGGAGCGCGTTGACCACGCATGCCCGAGCACGGGGACGCGTGTCCGCCGTGCTCACCAGTTCTCTAGCCTCCGGCGATGCTCGCCGGCGGCGGTTTCCCTTTGTTCCCGGGCTGCCCGGGGGAGAGTGCGCAGATGGTTTTTCGGAAGCATGACGACGACCGTGATCTGATCGTGGCAGTGGCGAGGCTGTTGGGCGAGGACGTGGAGTACATCCGGCAGCGGGGCTTCCACATCCTCGAGGTCGAAGGTGACGACGATGAGCCCGATGTCGTCGACCTCGCCGCATTGACCGGCGGGCTCGATTGGGATGACGACGTCGAGCCGCGGTGCTACCTGCGCCGCGACGGCTACGGCCGCCCGCGGGCCGCTTGATCGGGCTGATGCAACCGGTGGCGTGCCGACTGGGGCCGTTGTGGCTCCCGGGTACGCCACCGGTGTTTACCAACAGGATGAAGGACAATGTCAAAGTCGAACGATAGGAACGGCAGAACCGGTCGCCGCAGCAAGGGCCGGCAGCGCCCTCAGGGCGAGAGCCCGCTGGATCAGGAGCCATTTGCGGCCAAAGTGGAGCGGTTTCGGCGGCTCCTGGCAGAACTGATTGCGAGGCGAATCGTCAAGCAGCGGCGTGACGCGGCAGGCAGCCCGTAAAGCGGCTGCTACAGGAGAGGTGTAAAACTATTGTCACAGGCCTGCAACTGTTACAATGGCGGGTCGCGTGGCGGAGGCCATGCGGCTGCCGGAGCATTCGGCGGCGTCATTCGGCAAGGAGAACGGAGGCTCGCATGGTCTGTCGCACCCCACCGCCCGGCCCGGCTGCCGAAGACGCCGACCTTCGGGACGCACAACGCCGGTTTGAGTCCCATGTGCTGCGGACGTCGCAGCAGATCCTCGAACGCTACCGGTTCGTGGGCCGCGGGTCGACCCGCATGATGCAGGGAGTGCATGCGGCGTATGTGGCTGAGCTACGAGTCATCGTACAGCTCTTCGTGTGGCAACGAAGCCAGCTCGTCGATCCATTGGTGATCGGCGTTCCGGCGCCCCGCGAATTGATTGCCAGCCTGATCGGGCGGATGGAGGAGTCACGGCAGGAGTACGTCACCTCGGAGGCGCTGGCGCCGACGGTCGGAGCGATGTTCTTGTGGTGGCGCGACAACTGTGCTCGGCACGCCCCTGAACATATCGAGGCGGACGTCCTCGTGCGGGGTAATGTGGCCGATGCGGTCGTCGATGAACTCGCTCAGTTGGTGTGGAGCCTGCGGCGGATGGAAAAACGAATGGAACAGGAGTAGGTGATGGTGGCCGAACAAAAAGATGAGGCGCGGGTTTACCTGCGTCGCAGCGAGACGAAGCAGGAGATGTCACTGCATGACCAGTTGAGGATTGCCCTCGGGCGTGCTGCGGAGTTGGGTGTCTCGATCCAGGCGACCCCTGCGGACATCGATCACATGCAGTCCCGTGGTCTGCTGCGGTACAAGGATTTGTATCTCGATGATGGTTTGAAGGGCGACGATCTCGAGCGGCCTGCGTTCAAGCAGATGTGCGAAGAGTTGCTGTCGAGCGACACAGTCGGTTGGCTGTTCTGCGCTCGCCGCGACCGTCTGGGCCGTCCGCAGAATATCGGCTCGTTCAGGATGGCGATCACGGAAGCCGATTTTGCCGAGAATGGCATCACCTTGGTGTTCAGCGACCAGATCATTACGCCCGCTGATATGGAGCGGGACTATTTCACCCGGATGATCACGTCGTCCGTCGAGTACAAGGGCGCGGGTGATTTTCTTGCGCAGCATGCCGAGCGGGTGATCACGGCCCAGCAGCGTCTCGCTCGCGAGGGCTGGTGGACCGGCGGCAAGCCGCTCTATGGGTTTGCCCGCTACGAGTTCCCGCCAAACGGCGGACCGCCGGTGAAACTCGAGCGGGGAATGGGCACACGGTCCGCCGGCTATCACGTGAAGGTCTTGCCCGACCGCGAGGACCCAGTGCGGTTCGCCGCCCTGCAGGCCATGATCGCCTGGTGGCGGCAGGGGCTGGGGTTCGGTGCGATCGCGACGCGCCTCAACCAATTGGGTGTGCCGTCGCCCGACGCCGGTCACTCGCGGACCGAACAGGGTGTGAAGCACCCGCTGTCCGGCCAATGGCAGGTCAACACGGTGAAGAACATCCTGCTCAACCCGCGGATCGCGGGCAGACAGGAGTATGGCCGTCGCTCGGAGGGCAGGCTGCGGCGCACGAGCCGCAGCGGCCCGCGGCACTTGAATGCCGCCGAGCGGCGAGTCAGAGGCCGGGGCAAGAAGCGGCGGGCGAAGCCGAAGGTGAACGCCGCCGAGGACCGCATCCGGCAGGAGGGCGGTTTCGAGCCCCTCATTCCCTTCGAGGAATGGGAGACGCTCGTCGAGCGGTCGCGGCGGCGGGGGGCGACGCAGGAGGGCCGGCAGCGGCCCAAGAAGGTTGATCGCTACGCCCTCGGCAAGCGGGTGTACGACCAGACCGACGGCTGCGGCTATCCCCTCTACGGCAAGATGCGGGACGGGAAGCCCGAGTACATGTGCGGGCGGTACATGAAGTCGCGTCGGACAGAGTGCCACAGCAATACCGTGGACGGCGAGCAGCTCACCCGGTTCACGCTGGCGACGCTCCGCGAGCAGGTGAACAAGATCGGTGGCCGGGATGCCGTCCGGCGTCGAATCGAGGCGCTGGCGCGTGGCGAGGCGGGGCAGCCATCCGATCCCAACCAACTCGCCCGCACGGCCCTCGAGGCCAAGGCGGCAGACCTACGCCAGAAACTCGAACAGGCCACCCGCAACATCCTTGAGGTCAAGCACCCGTCGCTCATCAAGGCACTCGAGACTCGGTACGCCGAGGACGAGCGGGAGCTGCGGGCGACGGAGGCGGAGATCGCGAAGCTGCCGCCGCCGGCGAACCGGCAGGCGGCAGACATCGACTCCGAGGTCGAGGCTGCCCTCTTGCTGTTCGACGAGATCGAGCGGCTGGCGGAGACGCCGATGGCCAACGAGGCGATCAACGCGATGCTGGAGCGGATTGGCCTGCGGATCGGTCTCTATTTTGAGGAGGGCAGGAAGGGCACGAGGCCCGTGAGGAAGGTGGCCAGGGGCATCATCGCCCTGGGCGACTTCCCGCTGCCCGTCCCGCCGTACGGAGAGCCCCGGGTGCTTCCGACGGCTGCCCTCGACGCCGTGCTCCAGCGACGGCTGGCCGCCGAGCTCGAGGCCGCCGCTGCCGGCCAGCAGGGGGCTGCCGCCCCCGCAATCGATTCTGGGGCATGCTGCCGTGATGGTCACGGCCATGCCCACCACGTTTCAGAAGTCGCGGCGCGTCGCCGCGACGATGTTTCGGTGGATGCTGCCGACCCGCCCGCCCATGGCGACGGACGGGAAAGTCGGCCCACCGGGACGGTCCCCGAGGGGATTGTTCCGTCTCGTGCACAACTGGAACTAGCGGCGGCCGGACTTGAACCGGCGACACCCGGCTTATGAAGCCGGTGCTCTAACCAACTGAGCTACGCCGCCCTGACCTGGAAACTATAGCCCGTGATGCGCTCGGCGTCAGTGGCCACCGCAAAACCCCGCGGCATCTCCCGGTCTGTCGGGATGCCGTGTTTCACCGGGCGGGGCGCCGTCACTCAGCCGATCGGCGGCTCCCCCCGCGGATCGTCGTGGCCGCGAACGGCACCATCGAGGCAAATGGCCGGCCATCGCGCAAGGTCGCCAGGCTGCCGATGGCGCGATCCAGCAGCAGCGACCGCAGCAGGGTGGCGAGGTCCGGGGGGAGATTCATGCCCGCGATCCCGTGATCCGTGTGATCGGGATCCTGCCATGCTGGCGAGTTGCTGAACGTCGCGAGCACGACTGCCGTACAACCCGACTCCCAGCACGGTGCACTCCGGAAAACTCCCAGTCAGTTCCCGGGCAACGTCGGCTGCGAGGATTTCGAGAGCGACCAAGACCCCCAATCCTGCCGTGCGGCCCGCGTGTCGTTTGATGATCGCATCGGCGCCCGACGGGAAAACGGACGGTTGTGGCCCGGCGTCGTCGAGGCCCCGGATCATTCCGGCGCGGCCCGCGGTGGCCGAGGGCGTGGCGGGCCGGCGTTCCACGGGAGCGAGAGCGATGATTCCGGCAGCAGCGATGCGATCGATGCGGCGGCACGTCGCCATCCTGCTTACGGGCATCGTCGGGGCGGTGGGGCCGCCGGCCGCGCGGGGCCAGGACGAGGCTCCCTCCTCGACTCCCGACGAGGCCCGCGAAGGGTTCGAGGAGCGATATCGCAAGGCGGAGATCCTCGCCAGCCCGAGATGGCGACGGGCGATGTTCGAACTCGACCAGTGGCTGGCCGTGCAGCCCGTCTCTACGCCCACGCAGGTTCGGCAGATCAAGGCCGCGCTCGCCGAGCGAGTGGCGCGCATGTCGTCGTACGAACTCGACTACCTGCTCGACACGCTCGACTTCAAGCTGCGCGTGCTGGAGAGCCCCGAGGCGATCGAGGCCAGGGAGTGGCTGGGCCGCTATCTCTCCGTGATGGCCGACGACAGGCGGGCTGCGGCTCTCGGGGAACTGCCCGACGTGGTCGAGATGACCGCCGGTGAACTCCTCGAGGGCCTCCGTGCGGTCGAGGAGAAGCGGGCCGCCGTCGAGCGTGAATCCCGGCGAGTCGTTCGCGGCCGGCAGGAGTTCGGCGCGTTCGTTCGCGAGCGCCGGGCTGCCGACGAGATGACGAGGTCACGGATGTCGCGCATCCGCAGGGGCGACGTGTCGTTCTCGCCGTATCGCGGTCAGCCAGTCGCCGATCCGCCGTTCGCCGACGCGTGGGGCAGCCCGACCGTGATCGGCGTCGGTCCGTGGGGCACGTTCGTGGGGAACGCCGTCGGTGCGTTCTGACCGGGGGTCGCCTTCACGCGGGCGCTCCTCCGCCGGCTCGCGACGGCGCGAGCACGATCACCGCCCGGTTGCCGTCGGTGAAGAACGGGTCGCCCGTGAGGTTGTGCCGCGGCGCGGCGGGCGGGCAGGGCCCCACGCCCCCCACGTAGCCGGCCGCACGCACGCGGCCGGCGGCCACGAGATCCTCGATCACGTAATCACGCGACTCGTCGACGTCGGGGTCGATCCGGTGCGTCGTGAGATTCCAGGCCCGCGTCGTGAACCGCACGCCGATGTCGCGGCTCACCTGGCCCACCCACACCGGCTGACCGTCGAACGAGAGCGGCGTGAGCCAGAGCCGGAGGTGGATCCGCTCTTTGATCGAGTGCCGGGTGCGCTGCAGGGCGATGTCTTGCGTGCGGCCGAAGAGATGCAGGGCGCTCACGGGCGAGTAGCGGTAGTTCGATCCCAGCAGGAACGCCTTCACCGTCTTCCAGCAGGTGGCCAGCGAGATCGTTTCGCTCTCGTCCCAACGGGCGGCGAAGGCACCCAGCAGTGTGTCGAAGTCGCCCACCACGGCGAGGTTGGCCGGATCGCCCGTCTTCGTGCCGCGGGCGTTGGTCGTGGCCGCGGGCATCGCCTCGAGGCGGGGCCCGAGGTCGTCGGCCGGGCAGGGCTCCACCGATGCCGGCGGCCGGATGGCGGCGAAGTCGCGGTCGAGGTAGTCGGCCGCGATGCCCGGCACCGGCAGCGTGAAGACGAGATCGACGGGCGGCTCGTCGCCGCCGGCGGCCGGATGGAGCAGCCGCGCGATGCTTTGTCGCAGCGGCTCCAGCGGCGTGAGCCGCACGTGCACCACTTTCGTGCCGAGATCGACCGTCGTGAACACGAAGCCTTCCGCCGTCTCCCCGGGGCGGACCGGCCGCAGGCGGAATCCCTGCCGGCGGAAGACCTGGTCCATCCGTCCGTTGGCGAGCCAGGCCGTGAGCAGCTTCAGCGGCATGAGGAGCAGCAGCGGGTAGAACACCCAGCTCATCGCGCCGAAGGCTGAGAGCCGCTTCGTGATCGAGAAGTGGTTGACGCCGGCCGCCTCGAGCGGCGTGAAATACTCGGGGTCGATCGTCACCGCCTGGAGGCGGAGGCTGCCTGACGAACGGTTTTCGATCCGCAGCCAGACCGGCTGGATGCCCCGCTTGGCGACGTCGACGCCGAAGACCCGGCGGCTCTCGGCGGCCGATGGCACCGCCACCGTGACCCGGGCACGAGGGTCGTCCCGGGTCACGGCGCGGTCACGATACGTGGTGGAAGACTCGTCGGGCGCGTACCGGGTGATCAGCAGACGCCAGAGCCGGCTGACGAGCACGTCACTCCGCCATCTCGCACGACGCGTGGACGATGGCCTCGGCTTTCTCGGCCGTCAGCCCGCCGCGGGCAAAGGCATGGTTGGCCTTCACCTCACCCTCCTTGTAGCAGACCACCGTGATGTCGGCCTCGGGGGAGATCTTGAAGTCTTCCGGCCCGTTCTTCGCATCCTCGGGAATCACGAAGGCCACCCGCTTGATGCCGTGCTTGGCCACGAAGTCGGCCGCGGCCTTCTTCAGGCCCTCCTCGTCGGCGCCGATCATGTTGACGAACGCGGTGAGCTTCGTGTCGGCATGTTCCTCGATCTCCTCCTCGAGCTCCTTGAGGAACGAAGCGAGCGAGTCGTCGGCCGACCGGGCGAAGACCATCACCACGGGACGCTGGCCCATCTTGCAGCGGTAGCAGAGCGTCTTGCCGTCGGCCACGCCGTCGTCGGGGTTGCCGGTCACCTTGGTGACGGTGTACGCCCCCACCCGCTCGCCCACCTGGGGTCCGCTGGTGACCTCGGCCGAGGCCGACACCATCGTCATGAACACCACCGCCATCGCCATCACGAGTGCACGCATCGCTGAAAACTCCTTGGGACGGATCACCGGGGAACGGATAACGCAGGTTGGAGCGAAAGAAACGGGAAACTCCGGCATCCCGCCCGGGCCGGGAACGACCATCTCGGCGCGGTTGCATCCCGGATGCTACCGCAGATACGATTTTTCGGGCAATGATTGGTCACCGGTCCGACGCTCGTTCGTTCCGGCCGCCTCCTTTTTCGCGAGAACCCCCATGGCCACCGCCACCGCCCCCAGCCGAGCCGCCGCCCCGGAAATCCGCCAGACGCAGCTGTTCATCGACGGCCAGTGGGTGCGGGCGAGGAGCGGAAAAACTTTTGCGACGATCAATCCGGCCACGGAGGACGTGATCGCGCAGGTGGCGGAGGGTGACGCCGCCGACGTGGAACTCGCCGTGCGTGCCGCCCGCAAGGCCTTCGACGAGGGGCCGTGGCCGCGGATGAACGCGCGGGAGCGGGGCCGGATCATGATGCGGCTCGCCGACCTGATGGAGGCGGAGATCGACGAACTCGCCGCCCTCGAGTCGCTCGACAACGGCAAGCCCGTGAGCGACGCCCGCCTCGGTGACATCCCGTTGGCGATCAGCACCATCCGTTACTACGCCGGCTGGGCCGACAAGATCCACGGCCAGACGATTCCGATCGATGGCAACTACTTCTGCTACACGCGGCGGGAGCCGGTGGGCGTGGCCGGGCAGGTGATCCCGTGGAACTTCCCGATCCTGATGGTGGCGTGGAAGTGGGGCCCGGCGCTCGCGGCCGGCTGCACGATCGTGATGAAGCCCGCCGAGCAGACGCCGCTGACGGCCCTGCGTCTCGCCCGCCTCGCCCAGAAGGCGGGCGTGCCCGACGGCGTGATCAACGTGGTGACCGGCTACGGCCCGACGGCCGGAGCCGCGATCGTGAAGCATCCCGGGGTCGACAAGGTGGCCTTCACCGGTTCCGGCGAGACCGCCCAGATCATCATGCGACAGGCGGCCGACCAGTTGAAGCGGCTGACGTTCGAACTCGGCGGCAAGAGCCCCAATATCGTGTTCGCCGACGCCGACCTCGACGCCGCGGCAGCGGGTGCGCACGTGGGCATCTACCTCAACCAGGGGCAGTGCTGCTGCGCCGGCTCGCGGCTGTTCGTGGAAGACCGCATCCACGGCGAGTTCGTGGAGCGGGTCGTCGACATGAGCCGCAAGCGGAAGGTGGGCGACCCGTTCGACCCCGCCACCCAGCAGGGCCCGCAGGTCGACAAGGCGCAGTTCGACAAGATCATGGGCTACATCGAGTCGGGGAAGAACGAGGGGGCGACGTGCGCCACCGGCGGCAGGCGGGTGGGCGACCGCGGCTTCTTCATCGAGCCCACGGTGTTCACCAACGTGAAGGACGAGATGGCGATCGCCCGCGAGGAGATCTTCGGACCGGTGCTCTCGGTGCTGAAGTTCTCCGACATGGACGAGCTCATCCGCCGGGCCAACGCCACCGCCTTCGGGCTCGCCGCGGCCGTCTGGACCCGCGACGTGACGAAGGCCCACGACGTGGCCCGCCGGCTGCGGGCCGGCACGGTGTGGGTCAACTGTTACGACGTGTTCGATCCGGCCGCGCCGTTCGGTGGTTTCAAACAGTCGGGCTTCGGTCGCGAACTTGGCGAGAAGGGCCTCGATCCCTATCTCGAGCACAAGACCGTGACCGTGAGCCTGGGGTGATGAACGGCAGGTTGCCAACCCGCCGCTACTGAGGACGGCGGCAGCAGTCTTGGCGCCACGAGGAGGTGCAGGTTGTTCAACCTGCACGATGGAGCACGTGCATGGGACGCTTCTTCGGCAGGGTGACAACCGGGGGCGGCATGCGGGCCGTCCTCTACACGGTGAAGAAGGCCCGCGAGTCCGGCGGGCTGTGGCGGTTCTGGAAGGCGATGCGTTCCAAGAACGCCTGCAAGACCTGCGCGGTCGGCATGGGTGGTCAGGCGGGTGGCATGGTCAACGAGGCCGGCCACTTCCCCGAGGTCTGCAAGAAGTCGTTCCAGGCGATGGTGGCAGACATGCAGGGGGGCGTGAAGCCCTCCTTCTTCGCCACGTACTCGATCCCGCAGCTCCGATCGTTCACGCCGCACCAGATGGAGCATGCCGGCCGGCTCGTGCAGCCGGTGATCCTCGAGAAGGGATCCCAGCACTACCGGCCGATCGACTGGGCCGAGGCCATGGAGCGGATCGCGGCGAAGGCCAAGCAGACGCGGCCCGCGGAGTCGTTCTTCTACTTCAGCGGCCGGTCGAGCAACGAGGCGGGGTTCCTGCTGCAGCTCTTCGCGCGGCTCTACGGCACCAATCATGTGAACAACTGCTCCTACTACTGCCACCAGGCGAGCGGCGTGGGCCTCTCCAGCGCCATCGGCACCGGGGCGGGCACCGTCAAGCTCGACGACATGGAGCACGCCGACTGCGTGTTCCTGATCGGCGGCAACCCGGCGAGCAACCATCCCCGCATGATGCGGACGCTGATGATGGTCCGCCGCCGCGGCGGGAAGGTGATTGTCGTCAACCCGATCGTGGAGACGGGCCTCGTCAACTTCTCCGTGCCGAGCGATCCCTGGGCGTTGTTCTTCGGCGCGGAGATCGCGAGCACCTACGTGCAGCCGCACGTGGGGGGCGACCTGGCGCTCGTCTACGGCCTGATGAAGCGGCTTCGCGAACTGCATGCGGAGCATCCGCGGGCCGACGCCCCGCTCGTCGACGAGGCGTTTCTCGCCGCCCATTGCCACGGCTGGCCCGAACTCGCCGCCCGCCTCGACGCCCTCTCGTGGGACGAGGTCGTGCAGAAGTCGGGCGTGTCGAGGGCGCAGATCGACGACATGGCCCGCCAGTATGGAGATGCGAAGCGGGCGGTGTTCGCCTGGACGATGGGGGTGACGCACCACCTCCACGGGGCGGCCACCGTGCAGGCGATCGCGGCGCTGGCCCTGATGCGGCGGATGGTGGGGCGGCCCGGCGCCGGCCTGCAGCCGATCCGCGGCCACTCCAACATCCAGGGCATGGGCACCGTGGGCGTGACGCCCACGCTCAAGAAGGCGATCTTCGACCGTCTGGAAAGCCACTACGGCGTGGCCCTGCCCACGACGAAGGGCTACGACACGCTCGAATGCCTCGACGCCGCCGACCAGGAGCGGATGCGTTTCGCCGTATGCCTCGGCGGCAACCTCTTCGGCTCGAGCCCCGATGCATCCTACGCGGCGCGGGCCATGGGGCGGATCGACACCGTGGTGTATCTCAACACCTCGCTCAATACGGGCCATGCGTGGGGTACCGGCGCCGAGGAGACGATCATCCTCCCCGTGCTTGCCCGCGACGAGGAGCCCGAGCCCTCCACGCAGGAGAGCATGTTCAGCTACGTGCGGCTCTCCGACGGTGGCACGCCGCGGCACCCGACCACGGAACAGACGGGCCCGCGGGCCGAGGTGGAGATCATCGCCGACCTGGCCCTCAGGGTGCTCGGCGAGGGCGGGCCGGTCGACTGGCGGGCCATGAGCCACACGAGCACCATTCGTACGGCGATCGCCGCGATCGTGCCGGGCCTCGAGCAGATCGCCGAGATCGACCGGACGAAGAAGGAGTTTTCGATTCCGGGCCGGGCGATCGACACGCCCGCGTTCCCCACGGCCGACGGCCGGGCCACGCTCTTCGTGCACGACCTGCCGCCCGCTCCGGCGGGGCTGCAGTTGATGACGATCCGCAGCGAAGGACAGTTCAACACGGTCGTCTACGAGGAGGAGGATCTCTACCGCAACCAGACGCGGCGAGACATCGTGCTCATCCATCCCGACGACGTGCGGCGGTATGGCCTCACGGCCGGGGGTCGCTGCCGGATCGCGAGCGCGGCCGGCGAGATGCGGGGGCAGATCGTGTCGGCCTACGACCAGATCCGTCCCGGCTGCGTGGCCATGTATTACCCCGAGAGCAACGTGCTCGTGCCCAAGGCGGCCGACCCTCTCTCACGCACGCCGGCCTACAAGAGCATTTCCGTGACGATCGCCCCGGACGACGCGCAGGTGTCGTCGGCCCGCCCGCGGCCCGAACTCGTGGGAGCCGGCACGCCCCGCGACAAGATGAACCAGTGCGGGTGAGTTCTGCCGGGGGGCTCGACTCGCCACGCCCGGATCGGGGCTACGCATGCCCTCTCGCTTGATGTTCGCCTCGGCCTTCCGGGCAATCCTGTTCGGCACGGCACATGCGTGGCGAACTGGTCCGTGTCGCTCGGTTTTGACCGAGCTTTGCCGCCGGAGGTCCCCGCCGGGAAACCCACTCTTGTGAGCGATGGGGACAGCGTCACCGGTGACGCGGGCTCAGGGCTGCCAATGCCCCGTCGCCGGACGTTCGCGGCGGGCATCATGCCCGCCGCTCACTCGATGCTGACTGCGCTCCGGCATCCATGCCTCCGCTGGTCAGCAACGCCGGCGACGGGGCACCGGCAGCCCCTCGCTGAGTCGAACACTCG
>JBJTDZ010000026.1:0-44933 GCA_046092585.1 Pirellulales bacterium
GACGAGCCCGCGGGCCACCGCCTTCTCGCGGACCTTCTCGAAGGCGATGCCGCCGCCGTCGTCGGAGACTTCGATCGTCACCCGGCCGCTCTCGTTGAAGGCTCGCAGCGACAGCCGGCCGGTCCGCGGCTTGCCGGCGGCGGCCCGCACGTGGGGAGGCTCGATGCCATGGTCGACCGCATTGCGAATCAGATGGGTGAGCGGATCGCGGATGCTCTCGATCAGCGACCGGTCGAGCTCGGTATCGCCGCCGTCGACGACGAGCTGCACCTCCTTGCCGCACGACACCGCGAGGTCGCGAACCGTCCGGGGAAAGCGGCTGAAGACGTGCTCCACCGGCTGCAGCCGCGTCTTCACGGCGGTCTCCTGCAGGGCGTTGGTGACGGCGTTGATCCGCTGTGTGCAGGCCTGTACGGCGGGATCGTCGCTGTCGACGCTCCGCAACTGGTTGCGGGCGAGCACGAGTTCACCGACGAGGTCGAGGATCGATGCGAGCAGGTCGCCGCCGCCCCGCACGGTCGTCTCGCCGGCCGCGGCGGCCGTCGAGGCCGCCGGGGCTGGGGCAGGAGCGGGGTGCGCACCGGGGGCCGGCGGCTCCGCGGCCACATGGGGCTCCGAGACCGCCGCCGGCGCGGCGGGAGGCGGAGCGGAAGGCGCCGGGGGCATCGAGGCCACCGGTGCGGACGGAGGCTCCTCGGCGGCTGCCGGCGCGGCGGCCTGCGGTTGATCGGCAGCGGCCGCGAGCGACCGCGACAGCTCCCGGTAGTCGCTGTCACCCTCCGAGCCGGTCGTCTCGATCGCCTGCAGGATCGAGCGGATCGCGTCGACCATCGCATAGAGCACCGCGGCGATTCGGTCGTCGAGCCGTAGCGTGCCGTCGCGGAGTTTGCCGAGCAGGTGCTCGCCGCTGTGGGCGATGGCTCCAAGCTTCGAGAAACCGAAGAACCCGCTGTTACCCTTGATCGTGTGGACGGTGCGAAAGACGCTCGCCAGCCGCTGCGGATCGGCCGGATCGGCCTCGAGCGCGAGCAGATCCTTGTCGAGCTGATCGAGATTCTCACCCGACTCGATCAGGAACTCGGCGATGAACTCGTGATTGTCGGACATCGATCCAGGCTGACGCGTGCGGCGGCGGTTCGGAGAAACCTGCCCGGGCGACCCTGCGGGCAAGGGAAAACAAGCGGGCTGGCGAAACTTTTCCGGCACACCGCTTCGCTCAAGCATACACCCGGTTTCGAGCCCTTTTCGTCTCAGACGCCCGCAGAACCGGCACCATCCTCGCGTCCGGCCCGCCCCCATCGGCACCGTCCCACGCTCGGGGCTGCCCATGCCCCGGTGTCGGCGTTGCTGACCGAGCGCAGCCACGACCGATCCGTATGAGCGAGGGGCTGCCCGTGCCCCGTCGCCGGCGTTGCTGACCAGCGGAGGCATGGATGCCGGAGCGCAGTCAGCATCGAGTGAGCGGCGGGCATGATGCCCGCCGCGAACGTCCGGCGATGGGGCATTGGCAGCCCCGAGCCCGCGTCACTCACGCGACCGGACTGTCCGCGGCACGAGCGTCCGCTGCCGGCTCCTTCGCCTCGTCGACGAGAGGCCAGAGGGCGTCGATGTCGCCCTTGAAAATGTCGCCGATCAGGATGTCGGTGATCAGCGGCCTGGCCTCGCCGTGCTGCCGCACCAGCTGGCCGAAGTTGAGGCCGTCGTAGAAGCCGCAGACGAGTTTTCGCATCCGCTCGAGGCCCGCAACGTAGTCGGGCCCCCACGAACCGAGCACCGCGGCCGACGTATCGCCCCGCTCGAGGCCGTCGGCGATCGCATCCGCGGCGAGGGCGCCGCTCTTGAGTGCCAGGAGGATGCCCGAGGAATAGAGCGGATCGAGAAAGCCGAAGGCGTCGCCCACGAGCACCCAGCCGTCGCCGGCGACCTTCGACGAACGGTAGGAATACTCCTTGGCCGCCCTGAACGGCGCCGCCCGCTCGGCACCGGCGATCCGGGGTTGCACGCCGGGGCAGCGAGCCACCTCGCGCTCAAAGATCTCCCCGAGTTCCTTCGTGTCGCCGGCCTTGAACAGCTGATCAAACGGCGCCACCACGCCCACGCTGGTGATGTCGTCCTGCAGCGGGATGTACCAGAACCAGCCGGTCTTGCCGGCGGTCTGCATCACGAGCGTCGCCCCGGCGTCGCGGCCCGTTTCGCGGGCCGCCCCCTTCCAGTACGTCCAGATCGCGGCCTTCTTGAGCACCGGATCCCACTGCCGCAGCCCCAGCCGGTCGAGGATCAGCCCGCTCTGGCCGGCCGCGTCGACCACGACGCTCGCCCGCACAGCCTCCTCGCGGCCGGACTCGTCGACCGTCCGCACGCCCACCGCGCGGTCACCGTCGAAGAGCACGTCGAGCACCCGCACGCCCTCCCGCACGTCGACACCATGCCGCCTCGCGTTGTCGAGCATCGCCTGGTCGAAATCCTGCCGCGTGACCTGCCAGGTGCGTGAACTTTCATGGGCTTTGTAATCGGCGAAGTAAAACGGCTCGGAGAGCCGGCCGTGCTCCGAGACGAACTGCACGCTGTGCTTCTCGACGAACGGCCCGCCTCGCAACTGCGGCAGGATTCCGAGCCGCTCGAGCACCCAAAATGTTTCCGGGATCAGCGACTCGCCGACGTGGTACCGCGGAAACCGCTCCCGCTCGTAGAGCCGCACCGACCTGCCCCGCTGGGCGGCGAGCGTGGCCGCGGTCGCTCCGGCCGGCCCGCCGCCAATGACCACGATCTCGGGACCGGTTGCCTGGATCATGTCATCGCGGCTCCTGCGGCCCGCCACCGAAGGACGGACCCGATGATCGTAGGAAGGTGGCCGGCGAGCGGCCACCCTCCCGTGGATTCGTCACGAGGCGATTTCAGGAGTCGAACTGCCGCAGCGCCTCGATCGCCGCCAGGGCCCTGTCGAGCCCGCCGAGGCGGCCGACCGCCTTCTTGGCCGCCACGAGATCCTCGACCGAGATCTTCGCCTTCTTGCCGCCGGGGCCCGTCTTGCCGGCCTTGGCGGCCGCCGCGGCGACAGCTGCCAGCCCGCCCGACTTCCGGCGCCGGCGCGGCTTGAAGCCCATGCGCTTGAGCACCATGCTCACCTGCGGCGACGAGACTTCGATGCCCTGCTTCTTCAGCACGGCGATGATCGTCACCGGCCGCGGCTTTTCCCCCTTGGCCTTCATGGCCGTCGCGAGCTTGCGGATTTCGGCGGACTTGTTGACGTCGGCGGCGGGCTTCTTTTCTGCGGACTTCTCGGCCATGGGGACTCCGGAAACGAAAAGGGGCGTGATGATCAATGTTACAGTGCGTGACACTTTCACGATAAATCTATAGAGACCCTCCGGACACCCCGTCCGCAACCGCCGCACCTTTTCGCCGTACCATGCCCATGCCCGCCGAATCCGTCGAACGCCCGCCAAAACCCCCGACCGCCCGTCGGGGGAGGACGGCGTGGACATGGAGCGACACGAACCTCCTGCTCGACATCGCGCTGCTCGTGGTGTTCGTGTCGCTCTGCATCGCCGCCGTGATCGTACGGTTCGTCTTTCCACCGGGGCCGGCCGCCAGGGGCTGGATGCTCTGGGGGCTCGACTACGATGCCTGGAACGGGCTGCAGTTCTCGCTGCTGGCGGTGCTCGCGGGGGGGATCCTCGTACACGTCATGTTCCACTGGTCGTGGGTCTGTAACGTGCTGGCCGCCCGGCTCTCCCGCGGGGTCCGGGGTCGCGTGGACGGTGGCCTGCAGACGATCTACGGCGTGGGCCTGCTGATCGTGCTGCTCAACGTGATCGGCATCACCGTCGCCGCTGCGCTGCTCTCGATCAGGGGTCCTGGCTGACACCCCCGGCTTCACCGGCCGCGTGGCAGAACGGGCAGCCGGCCGGCTCGGCGCCGGGGAGCGTGACGAACGAGGCCCCGCGCACGATCGACACGACGCCCGTCGCCACCAGGCACCAGGCCGCCACGACGTGCAGCCTTCTTCGACCGGCCACGCCGAGGATCGAGCCCCCGAGTCCTGCGGCGATCATGCCGGGCATGGTGCCCGTCCCGAACGCCGCCATCGCCACCATGCCGGATAGCACGTCCCGACAACTTGCCGCGTAGGCGAGCATGCCGTAGAGCAGGCCGCAGGGAAGCAGGCCCGTGAACAGGCCGGCGAGAAACACTTCTCCACATCCACGCGCGGCGAGCAGGCCGCGCAGCGCCGCGCCTCCCGGGCAAGCGCCCCCCGCCGCGACCCCTCGCCGCCTTATCAGCCCGGTGGCGAGAAGTCCCTGCCAGACGAGCAGGAGCCCCGCCGTGATCGCCAACGCCGCGGGCACGTTCGCCCACGTCGGCAATGAGCCGGCGAACCGGGCGGCCACGAATCCCGCGGCCGCGCCCAGCACCGCATAGGTGAACACGCGGCCGAGCGAGTAGGCCGCCTGCCTGCGAAGATTGGCCCGCCAGTCGCGGGTCCCGGCACCGATCGCAAGGGCAAAGGGCCCGCACATCCCCAGGCAGTGCGCCACACCCGCCATGCCGGCGGCGACGAGCAGGGGCCATTCGACGGCAACGGTCGGAATCATGCCCTCACCCCGGCCCGCTCATCGTACATGGACTGACTGCCGAACGCCGGCTCGGAGCCGGCCGCATCCTGGTCGCGGGCCAGCGCAAGCGAGCCACTCACCACCAGCAGGCTGCTGGCGACCATTGCCGCGGCGGCGACCGCCGGATGCACGATGCCCGTCGCTGCCAGTGGAATGCAGGCGGCGTTGTAGCCGAACGCCCAGAGAAGGTTCCAGCGGATCGTGCGGCCGGTCCGCCGGGCGAGATCGACCAGCCAGGGAAGGTCGCCGAGGTCGTCACGCAGCAGGCAGATGGCGGCGGTCCAGCGAGACACATCGACGCCACAACCCAGTGCCACTCCCACGTCGGCGGCGGTAAGCGCCGGCGCGTCGTTGATGCCATCGCCCACCATCACCGCCGGCGCATGCAACCGCACGAATGCGAGTTTCTCCTCCGGAAGCAGGGGGGCCATCGGGGTCGCGCCGACGGCGGCGGCGACGTGGGCCGCCCGTCTGGTGCGATCGCCCGACACGAGCCATGTCGATGCCCCACCCGCGCGGAGCGCCGCCAGCGTGGCGGCAGCCTCCGGCCGCAGCACCTCGTCGAACTCGAACCGTCCGAGCGAAAGCCCGTCGATCGCGAGCCGACAGGCCGGCCGATCATGCACGTGCTCGTTGTCGTGGCTCTCCGGCATGCCGGCCCAGGCATCGCTCCCGAGTCGCACCCGGCGGCCGTCGGGCAGTCTCCCTTCGATGCCGAACCCCGGCACCACCCGCAGGTCGACGACCGCGACGTCCGGCAGACCGCGGCTCGTCGCAGCCGCGTCGATCGCCCGCGCCAGGACGTGTGTCGAGCCCCGCGCCAGCGCCGCGGCCAGCGCCAAAGCCCCCTCGACGCCGACACCGGCGTCGTCGTGAATCTCCCGCACCGCCAGGCCCGTCGTGAGCGTGCCTGTCTTGTCGAAGCAGAACGTGGAAACACCGCCCAGCCGCACGAACGCGTCGGCATCACGAACGAGCACATGCCGCCGCGCCGCCGAGCCCACCGCGGCCCAGAGCGCCATCGGCGTGGCCAGGCCGAGGGCACAGGGGCATGACACCACCACCACCGCAATCGCGGCCATTGTGCCGGCGGCGAGACCATCCCGGCTCCATCCACCCCGCCACGCATGGCCGAACAAGGCGACGGCGGCCGCGGCGAGCACCAGTGGCAAAAACCATCGGGCGACCCGGTCGGCAAGCCGCTGGTGGCGGGTGCCGGCGCTGGCGGCGGCAGCCACGGCATCGATCAGCCGCTCGAGCGTGCCGGCACCGGGGGCGGCCGTCACCTCCACGGCCAGCGGGCCATCCACGACTTCCGTGCCGCTGGCCACCGTGTCGCCCGGCCCACGCGACACCGGCACGCTTTCGCCCGTGACCGTCCGTTCGTCGATCGAGGAGCGGCCCTCCACGATCCGGGCGTCGGTCGGCAGCCGTTCGCCGGGGAGCACCCGGAGCCGGTCCCCGACCCGCACGCTCGCCAGCGGAACGAACGCCTCCCCCTGCTCGCCCATCCTGCGAACCGTGTCGGGCAACAGCGTGCGGAGCTTCCGCAGGGCCTCCGTCGTCCGCAACTTGCTCGAGGCTTCGAGCCACTTGCCGAGCGTCACCGCCACGAGCACCATGCAGGCCACCTCGAAGTAGACGTGCCCGCGGTCGGTCACAACGGCGTGCACGGAAAGCAGGAAGGCCGCGAGCACGCCGCAGGCGAGAAGCAGATTGAGCGACGGCCGCCGTGCCGCGACCTCCCGCGCCGCCTCGCCAAAGAGGGGACCGCCGAGCAGGATCATCACCGGCGCGGTGAACAGCAGGCAGGCATGGCGGGCCAGACCATAGAAGGCGGCAGCGGCGGGCTCCACGACGCCGCCCCGCTCCGACCAGAGCAGCATCGTGAACACCATCACGTTCATCGTGAAGAACACCGCCACGCCGAGCCGCGTCATCATCCACCGCGACTCGCCGGCATCTCCCCTCGCGTCGGTGATCGAAGCGGCGAAGCGGCAGCCGAAACAGCAGTACCGCGGGCCGCCCGCCGCCGCCATCACGGGCAGGCCGCAGTAGTCGCAGGCACTCGACGACTCAACCTGCGGTATCATGCGAGTGAATGCGATTCCCGGCAGCAAAAAGACGAGGCAAGGGGGTCGGTGAACGCTCGAGGAGCCTTGGGCGTATCCTCGCCCCAGCGACGATCCGGAGGAGTCGGTCCTCCGACCGACTTTTGCCGCCCCCGAGCCGGCGATTCTTGCCTCAGCGACTTCACCCTAGGGATGCTGGATCAGCTCGACCTGCATCGCCGGCAGCAAGTAGCGGATCGTGTACGTGACTGCGAACACCCAGAAGCCGATCCAGATGACTCGCACGTACCAGGGAATCTCGTTGCCGATGTAGTCGTGGTGGCGGTGCTCGGCCTCGGGGGTCGATGACGATGCCGGCGGGGGAGAGAGGTCGGGCATGGGGCAGGGTCTCCGGTCAGGTGCTCGCGTCGCGGTCGAGCAGCCGTTCGTTTTCGAGGAACTGCTCCTTCGGCCGCTCGATGTCGCGGAACATGCCGTTCCACGAGGCCCACAGCAGCATGCAGAAGAAGCCGGCGCTGGCGAGGAGGTAGTTGAGGATCGGCGCCACGGCGAACTCGCCCCCGGAGGAGCCGCGGTAGATGTGGACGAACTCCACGAACTTGCCGACGAAGCCGTACATGCTCGGGATCAGGATCACCACGGCCATGGCGATGGTGACCCAGGCCTGTCGGCGATTCATGCCGGCCCTCACGGGGCGGACGGCGTCACTCACCGGTCACCTCCGTCAGTTCCTCGTAGTAGGGATACTCGTCGAGCCAGGAACCGAGCCATTGCACGTAGGTGATGATCGCCAGGCCGCGCCGGTTGGGCTTGTCGGACGCACCGTCGAAGAACCAGGGATACTCCGGCATGGGCGAGTTGTTCGACACGGTCCGCGGCCGGTAGAAGTGGACGGCGTGCCAGTCGTTTCCCCGCCGACCGCCCTCGCGGGAAAGGTCGGGGCCCACGCGGCGGGTGCCGAACAGCACCGGACGCTGCAGCTCGTTGTCGTACTCCTCCGTCTTCGACACGGGGCCGTACCGCCGCGACTCGTTCGACACCGGCCGCACGAACTGGCTGTGGCAGTGCCAGCAGCCCTCACCCACGTAGATCTGCCGGCCGAGCCGCAGCGCCTCGGCGCACTTCTCGGCCGAGGCCTCGCCGAAGGCCTCGCGAAACTGCTCCGGATACCGTTCGGCGAGGTCGGCGAACTGGTTGAGGAGCTTCTTGTTCACCACTTCCTCGGCAGTCTGCTCGTGCCGGTCCTTGTACATCAGCATCGGCACCGCCCCATTGCCGAGGAAGGCGAGCAGAAAGAACCCGATCCCGGCGATGAAGAAGATGCCCGACTTGCTCTCGAACATGAACTGGCTCCGAAACGGATCCCCGGGGCCGGCCGGCGGCCGACGGTCAGGTGGTGGCCGCAGCCACCCGGCCGCTCGACCGCGACGGAGCCTCGGCTCCGCGCCATGTCATCCAGAGGTTGAACAGGAAGCAGAGGAGGCCCGCGAACATCGCCAGGCCGGCGAACACGCGGGTGATCCAAAAGGGCTGCGAGCCGTCGGTCGAGGCATCCCACGGCTGGAGGCTCGCCCAGTACCAGCCCTGGAACACGCCCGCCAGCGTGAGATCGAGGAACATCACGAACAGGCCGCCGGCCGAGAGCCAGTAGTGGTACTCGCACAGCGTGCGGCTCCACCAGGGCCGGCCGAGGAGCCGCGGGAACAGGTAGGTCATGATTCCGAACAGCCAGAGGCTGAACACGCCGAACATCACCAGGTGGGCATGGCCCACCACCCAGTCGGTGAAGTGGATCAGTTTCTGGAAGGTGAGCGTCACCTGCAGCGCGCATTGAAAGCAGGTGATGAAGTAGAAGACCATGCCTGTGTAGAAGTAGCGGATCGGGAGGTTCGTGAAGAACTCCGAGCCCTTCTTGCCCAGCGTGCCGAAGAAGTTGATCACCACCGTGGCCACCACCAGTTCCACGGCGATCGTGGAGATCACCGCCCCGTACTGGAGAAACATCGGGATCGGCGTGTAGAGGAAATGGTGGATGCCCTGGAGCGGGTAGAAGAAGGCCAGGCCCCAGAAGCCGACGAGCGAGAGCCCGTGACTCCAGATCGGTCGCTTGAGGAGGATCGGCACGAAGTAGTACATCAGCCCCCAGCCCAGCGGCGTCACGAACAGCCCCACGAGGTCGTGGATGAAGAGGCCGCCGATCGCCCCGGCGCTCGTGCCGGCCACGGCGTATTCGGGGAGCAGGTTGCCCATGGCGTAGGTGAGGAAGGTCCAGACGAAAGCGGCCATGAAGTACCAGAGCGTGACGTACATCGGCCCCCGGCTCCTGCCGATCGGCACCATGAAGTTGACCGCCACGAGCGCCAGGCCGAGAAGCGCCACCGGGTCGATCCAAAAGGGTGTCTCGCCCCACTCGAGCCCCTGCGCCCCGAGCATCATCGGCAGGTGCCACTGCTTCGCCAGATCGAGCAGCCAGGGCTGATCCTGGAACGTGGGGCCCACGATGATCCCGACGGCCGTGAGCCCGACGACCACCTGCCAGGCCACGAAGATGAACCAGCTCAGGGCCCGGCTGGCGACCTTGTGGAAGGTGAGCCGCGGCACGGCCCAGTGCAGGGTGCCGAGAAAGGCGTTGGCCAGGAAGCCATAGGCCACGGCGTTGGTGTGGATCATCCGCCAGCGGCCCGGCGACAGCAGTTCGTGGCCTGCCAGCGGATTCCAGTGCACCAACTGCAGGGCCATGAGCAGGCCGGCGAGCATCGACACGGTGAGGAACGTCAGCGCCGCCACGTAGTAGCAGAGCACGATCTTCTCGTCGACGAGATCCTCGTGGGCGGGATGGACGGCGGGGCTGGAGGCGGCGGGGCTGCTCATGGCTGCTCCGTCTGCAGGCGGTAGGGATGAAACAGTCCCCATGGATAGATCAGGGCCATCGTCCAGCCGAACACCAGGTGCGTGGCCAGCGCCACCCACCAGGGAAGCTCACGGTTGTCGACGATCCAACTGCCGCCGAAGAGCAGCGGCTGGAGCCAGGCGATCAGCCCGTAGAAGTTGACGAGCCACACGGCGACCGCGATCGCCGTCGCCCAGACGAGCCGACCAAAAAGACCCGCGTCGGCCGCATACCGGGTCAGGATCACGTGGAAGACGATGCCCAGCAGCATCCCGGTGGCGATGTAGAGGACGCAGCCCATCGCCAGGGCCAAGCCGTCGTCGAAGGCCGGGTCGAGTGCCCGGCCACCGAGGCCGAACGTCAGGTACACGCGGATCAACTGCAGTGGATCCTTGCCCGCGACGCTCGCGCCGATGATGTTGAACATCAGGCTCACCAGTGCCGCCACCATGCCCAGAAAGAAGCCGGCCGTCGCGTAGTAGGTGAGGTAGTAGCCCCGCTTCGCCCAGCCGGCGACCGCGGCCCCGAACTCCTCGGCGTCGACCTCGGCCTCGAGCCGTGCGGCTTCCACCTGCAGTTCCGCGAGCCGGGCCTTCTTGGCGGTCACGTCGCTGCTGCTCATCGCGCGCCCCTCCCAGGAGACCGACGGCCCTCGAGCCCGGCCACCGTGTGCCCGGCGTCGTGAACGAGCCCGGCGGCTTTCCGCGGCTCGTCGCCGGCCGCCTCGCCGGCGGGCGCCGGCGGCGCCGCGAGTTTCCGGAGCGTGTCGTCGATCGCCCGCTGGGCGTCATCGGGAACGCCGTTGTTCTCGATCACCGCCGTGATGAAGTGCACGAGATGCCAGATCCGCTCCGACCGCTGTTCGGGCGTCTCGCCGATGGCGGTGTTGGGATCCTTCGACGAGGGCATGGGCGTGCCGTTGATCCCCGAGTAAATCCGGCGGTAGATGTCGACCGGACGGCGTCCGCCATGGAGCATCCCCATGGCCAGGTTGGCGGGATAGGCGGTGCGGCCCCAGATGTCCTGCCCGACATCGGCCGACTTGCTGCCGCGGGCGTTGGAGCCATGGCACTTCACGCAGGAGAACTCGGCGAAGGCGACGGCGCCCGCGTGGATCGTGTCCGGCGTGCGGGGTGGGTTGACCGTGACGGGCCGTACGATCTCCGACTCCGCCCGGTCCCAGGAACTGGAGATGGCCTGCACGAAGCCGGCCACTGTCTCCGGGTCGAAGTCGCCGTCCTCGTCGAGTTCGTCGGTCGCTTCGCGAATCAGGTTGACCTCGAGTTCACCCCGGGCCGACAGCACCTGCACGTAGTCGAGCACCGCCTCCGCCTCCTCGTCCGAGAGGAAGCGGAAGGCCGGCATCGAGGTGCCCTTGGCACCGTATTTCAGGATGCGCCGCAGGTCGTCGCGGCGCGGCTTCGAGCCGCGTGGCGTCGAGGTGAACTTGAAGACGCCGTTGCGGTAGTCGCGCGGTGGCGGATTGAGGTATCCGCCAGCCGGCCCCTTGCCGTCGCCGGTCGTGCCGTGACAGCCGGCGCACTGCTTCGTGTAGACCGAGTGGCCCAGCTGCAGTTTCCGCCTGTCATAGCCGGGCTTGTCGATCCGGGAAATGGACATGACGCCCGGCACGCCCGCATCGGTCGTGACCGGCGGCGCGGCAGACGATTCGGCCTCGGAGTCCGGCAGCGCCATCCGTGGATTCGCCGGCGTGCCGTGAAACATCGCCAAGTATTCGGCGATCTGCGCCGCATGCTTCGCCGGAAGTTCGAGTTTCTCCGTGTCGGTGCGGAGCGAGAAGGCGACGTCCGACAACCGTGAGCAGCCCGCCAGAGCGATGGCCAGAATCGACACGACCAACGAACCACGCACGACAATCGACATGGGAAGCACTCGACACAACGACGGCGGCCACCCGACCGCAAACGCACGCTTTTGATCGTGCGACGATACGCCACGCCTCCGACTTCGGCAACCATGATTCACGGATCGTGACGATCCGTTTCGCACAGGCGCAGATGCGAAAAATGTTCCTTCATGACAGTGCCGTGACGCGCCGGCTGCGGGACGGTACGAGTTGTCTGACGAGGGGCTTCGCCCCGGCCCCCATCGCTCACGCGATTGGGCTTCCTCATGCTGGGAGCTCACGCTCGCCATCCTCGCACCGATCCCTCCGCCTCGATCAACAGTGCTGCGAGCCGGGGGCGGCGGACGATCGACGAGCGTTGGAGATTTCGCTCGTTGGACGCATGCAGCGGAAACGAGGCGGAGCGAAATATCCCCGCGAGGAGACGCCCGTCGCTTCCGGCGGCCGCGCGACGCGCCGGCTGCGGGATCCTCCGCGGGCCTTCAATCGCGGAGATCGAAGAGCCGCTTGAGCGCGTCGAGCAGGCCGTGGGGCGGGCCGGAGTGGCTCTCGTTGCGGAGAGACGCGAGCGGCGGATGGAGCATCTTCGCGGCATACCGCTCGAAGGCCTGCCGGATCTCGTCTCGATCGCCCGCCGCGAGATGCGGCAGCCGGCGAAAGAGCCGTTCGAGTTCGGCATCCCCCGTCTCGCTCCATCCGGCCCGAAGCTGCTCGATCACCGGGGCCGTCGAGCGGTGGTGCAGGTCGCCCATGAACCGCCGCGTCTCCTCGTCGACGATCGCCAGCGCCCGCGGCAACTCCCGCTGCCGGCTCCGACGATTGGCGGCACAGGCGGCCGCGAGATCGTCGACGCAGTAGAGCCACACACCCGGCCGCTCGCCGATCCGCGGATCGAAATCACGTGGCACCGCCAGGTCGAGGACGACGAGCGGCCGGCCCTCGCGGCGGGACTCCACCCGCCCGAACAGGTCGAGCGACACCACGTGCTCGGTGGCGCCGGTCGTGCTCACCACGAGATCGGCAGCCACGAGTTCCGGCTCGAGATCCGCCAGGCCCGCCGGGCGGGCCGCGAGCCGGCTGGCAAGGTCGTCGGCCCGCGCAGCGGATCGGTTGACGATCACGATGTCCCGGGCACCGGCCTCGCGGAGATAGCGGAGCGTCTCCGCCGCCATCTTTCCCGCGCCCACGAGCAGCACCCGCTTGTCGTCGAACCGCTCGAACACGCCGCTGGCGAAATCGGCCACGGCGACGCTGGGGATCGAGACCCGCTCGCGGCCCAGCGCCGTCTCCGTCGCCACCCGCTTGGCGGTGCGGAGCGCCGCCTGGAACATCCCCGACGTCAGCGGGCCGGAGGTGCGACTGTCCTGGGCGATGGACCAGGCCTGTTTCACCTGGGCGAGAATCTGCGGCTCTCCGAGCACCATGCTGTCGAGCCCGGCAGCCACGCCGAAGAGGTGCCGCACGACCGCGTCGTCGCGCTCGCCGGAGAGCACGGGCACGAGCGACGCCGCGTCGAGCCCGCGGCACTCCGCCAGGAACGACACGAGTTGCTCGGCGGCGGGCGCGGCCGCGTTGGTGTCGCCGGCGGCGTAGAATTCCACGCGGTTGCACGTGGAGAGCAGCACCCCCTCGCGGCCCGGAAAGCGATCGCGAAACCGCGACAGGGCCTCGGCGGCCTGTTCTGCCGAGAAGGCCAGCCGTTCGCGGAGCGCGAGCGGCACCGTCCGGTGCGTGCCACCGACGAGGGCCAGCGTCATGGCGCGGCCTCGCTGGCGGAGGTGGTTTCGGCCGCGGGACGACCGTGGCGGGTCGCACCGAGCACGCCCCACGTGATCGACAGCGCGAGCACCGCGAGGCTCGCCAACGACAGCCACGCGGTCGTGCGGCCGGCATCGGGTCGCCGCCGCGATGCCGCCGCCAGCCAGTCGGCCACCACGAGCCAGACGACGACGGCCGCCATCCGCAGCACCACGGGATCGGTCCAGGGCACGGTCTCCATCAGGCCGCGACGGCGGTTGACCGCGTTGAGCACGAGCCCCGAGACGAACCCCGCGATCGCCGCCCACGCCGCGATCGACGGCGTGCGGGCCGTGACGTGGGCCAGTCGCTCGAGGCTCGGCATCCGAAAGCCGCGCAGCGGCGCCTCCTTGCGGGCCAGCCGTCCCGCCTGGATGAGCCACATCAGCCCCGCGATCGCCCCGAGCACCACCGCGACATGCCACACGAGGTGAAAGCCGCCATGCACGCCACCCCAAAACCGCGAGGCGGCGTCGTGCAGGAAGGGCGCGCGGCTGGCGAGCGTGGCCGCCCCGATGAGGCCGAGCACGACCGGCAGGAGGAAGAGGCCCACCGGCGTGCGGGGATTGCAGACGGTGAGCCAGAGATAGCCCGCCGCCAACAGCCAGGCCGCCAGGAGGTACCAGTCGAACGGGCTCGAGAGCGGCGCCGCGCCGGCGTCGACGGCCCGCCAGCCGAGGAACAGCGTGTGCGCCACGAGCCCAGCCGTCGCGAAGACCACCATCGCCGCCCCGCGGACTCCCGACCGGAACACGAGCCGTGACGCCTCGCAGGCCAGCGCCACGGCGTAACTCGCGGCGAAGCAGACGATGGAGATGCCCGACAAAAAGGCGGCCATGCGGACTCCGGAGGCACGTGCTCCATGGACGGCGATCCTTGTAGTGTAGTTGCCGAGGACGCCCTGCCGATGGCTGCCGGCCACCGTATACTCGCCGCGATGCCCGCCCCCCTTTCCGCGAACTCGCCGGATTCCTCGCGTGCCCCGCTGTTCCTGCGGGCCTGCCGCCTCGAACCCGTGGAGCGAACCCCCGTGTGGCTGATGCGGCAGGCGGGCCGCTACCTGCCCGAATACCGCGCGATCCGCGACCGCGTGGGCTTCCTTGAACTCTGCAAGACGCCCCGGCTCGCGGCGGAGGTGATGCTCGCCACGGTGGGGCGGCTCGGCGTCGACGCCGCGATCATCTTCAGCGACCTCCTCCCGATCCTCGAGCCGATGGGCCTCGACCTCGAGTTCGCCCACGGCGAGGGCCCCGTGATCCACAACCCGGTGCGGACGGCGGCCGACGTGGACCGAGTGCGGGAACTCGACGACGTCGACCGCCTGGGTTTCGTGATGGACACCGTCCGCGCCACGCGGGCCGGGCTCGACGCCTCGATTCCAGTGATCGGCTTCGCCGGCGCCCCGTTCACGCTCGCGGGCTACTGCATCGAGGGGGGCACCAGCCGTGCCTGGCTGCACACCAAGTCGCTGATGTACGCCCACGAATCAGCCTGGCACGACCTCATGGCACGGATCGCCCGGGCCGTGAGCCGGTATCTCCTGGCGCAGGTGGAGGCGGGCGCAGAGGTGGTGCAGCTGTTCGACAGCTGGGTGGGCTGCCTCTCCCCCGACGACTACCGTCGCTACGTGCTCCCCCACTCCCGGGCCGCGCTCGCCGCCGTGGCCGACCGCGTGCCGACGATCCACTTCGCCACCGGCAACCCCGCCCTCCTGCCGCTGCTCCGTGAGGCGGGTGGCTCGGTGATCGGCATCGACTGGCGGATCGATCTCGACGAGGCCTGGCGGATGGTCGGCCACGACCGGGCCGTGCAGGGCAACCTCGATCCCGCAATCTTGCTCGCCGACCGCGATACCGTTCGCCGCCGCACCCGGGAGGTTCTCGCGCGAGCCGGCGGACGCCCGGGTCACATCTTCAATCTGGGCCACGGCATCCTGCCGGGCACTCCGGTCGAAAACGTGCTCGAACTGATCGCCACCGTGAAGGGCTGAAGCGCCCGCCGAATGGCGACGCCATGGACGTCCGGGAGGCGGATTGCGGGCCGGCCCTCGCCAAGGGCGAGCCTGGCGTGGTAAACCAGCGTGTTGCGCGCCGTGCCGCCGCCGGCGCCGGTTCGTCGCGCAACTCCACCGCCCCACGAACCGGCAGCATGAAGACCCTCGAGCAGCGGCTGTTTCACCTCTTCCCCCCGGCCGAAGTCGCCAAGGGTCGCACGATCACCGCGGCGTCGGTCACCTGCCCGCGGGTCGGCCAGGTGCGGGCCACGGTGATCGACCTCGACGGCACCGAGCAGGAGGTGCGGCTCGAACTCGCCGCCCGGCGGCGGGGCGGCATGACGCTCGAGACCCACTGCTCGAGCCCCGCAGGCCGTGCGGGGAAGCCCTGCGCCGTGCTCGCGGCGGTGATCCTCGAGGTCGACAAGCGCCGGCTGCTCTCGAGCCTGAACAACCAGACGCCCGTGGCGCTCGACATCGTCGCCACCGAGGCAGATCCCGAGGAGGGCGACGAGTTCTCCCCGGACACCGCGGACGACGACGCCCCCACTCACGACGACCCGGCGCCGGCCGCGACGTGGACTCCGCCTCCGACGGCCGGACGCTCCGCCGGACGGCTTCCTCCCTGGGCGGCCGAGCTCGAGGAGCGACGCCGGCTCGTGGAGCCGGCCGTGCGCTCGCACGGCATCTCGATTCCGGACCAGCGGCGGGCCGGAGGCGCCGTCGTGTTCCTGCTCGATCTCGGGGCATCCACCGACGCACGGGCGGCGGTGCTCGTGCCGGCGCGGATGCAGCTCGACGTGGCGGGCAACGCCACGGGCCGGCCCCGGCCGATCGTCATCGGCCCCGGCGAGGTCGAACTCGAGCAGCTCGAACCGGAGGAACGGACGATCGTGGAGCGGCTCGTGGGCGCCGCCGCCGCCGGCGAGACGGGGCTGCCCGACGCGATCGAACGACGGGCGATCTCCCGGATCGTCGTCAGTCCGCGGGCGGCCGCAACGCACCTCGCCGCCCTCTGCGAGGCCGGCCGGCTCGTGCTGCAACCCGAGCCGCGCCGCGACCCCGAGCGCGTCGTGCCCCTGACTTGGGACGGCGGACTGCCGTGGCAGTTCGCCTTCGTGCTGGAGCCCGACGACGACCACGTGCGGCCGACGCGCTCGAAGACCATCACCGACGACGACGCCCCGCCCCCGCGGCCAGCCAAGGCCACGCTCCGCGGGATGCTGGTCCGCGGGAGCCAGCGGAAGCAGCTTTCGGAGCCGAAGGCCGTGCTGCGTGCGGGGCTCGTCGTCTTTGCCGACCGGATCGCCCGGCTCGCCGACACGGGAATCGCGGCCGGCTCGTCGGGGTGGATCGACCAGTTCGAGCGGCGCGGGCCGATCGAAATCGCGTCGAGCCAGGTCGACGGCCTCGTCGAACGGCTGGCCCTGCTCGCCGACGTGCCACGGCTCGTGCTGCCGGCCTGGACCGGCTGGAGGATCGAATCGGCCGCCCCACGGCCCAAGCTCGTGCTCGACGATTCGCCCGCGGTGTCGCTCGACGAGCCGGCTGCGTCCGGCGGCCGCCGTCGAACGCAGCCGCGGGTGCAACTCGCTGGCCGGATCTGGTTCGACTATGACGGCCTGATGATCGCCGCCGACGACCCGGCCGGCGGGGCCGTCGACACGGCCCGGCGGCTTTTCGTGCGCCGCGATCGGGCCGCGGAGCGGGAAGCGCTCTCGCTCCTGCCGCGATACGGCGCCACGCAGCCCCGCGGCCAGGCCCTCGACGGTGAGGCATCCGCCCACCATGTGGAGATCGCCCGTGCCAGGCTCGACTCCTCGGTGTCCCAACTCGCCGCGGCCGGGTGGCTGGTCGAGGTGGCGGGGCGCCGCTATCGGCCGGCCGGCAGCGTGGCCTGGAATGTGACCAGCGGGATCGACTGGTTCGAGCTCTCCGCCGCCATCGACTTCGGGGGCGTGTCGGCCCAGTTGCCGGCGCTGCTCGAGGCGCTCGCCGCAGGGAGCCGCTCCGTCGAACTGCCCGACGGCTCGATCGGCATCCTGCCCGACACGTTCGCCGACCAGTTCGCCCCGATGGCGGCCCTCGCCCAGCGCCACGATGGCGCCCTGCGGTACGGCCGTATTCAGATGGCGTTGCTCGACGCCCTGCTCGCCGGCCAGCCGCAGTCGCATGTCGACGAGGCCTTCGACCGGCTGCGGGAGCAACTCGCCGCCGGGGAGCGGCCCGAGGCGGAACCCGAGCCGGCCGGCTTCACCGGCACGCTGCGACACTACCAGCGGGAGGGGCTGGGATGGCTCGTGTTCCTCGAGAAGCTCGGGGTCGGCGGCTGCCTCGCCGACGACATGGGCCTCGGCAAGACGATCCAGGTGCTCGCGCTGGTGGCCCGGCGGCAGGCCGAGGTTCGCGCCGCTGGAATCCCGCACCGCCCCTCGCTCGTGGTGGTGCCACGCAGCCTGGTCTTCAACTGGATCGACGAGGCACGGAAATTCGTGCCGGACCTGCGGGTGGCCAACTACACGGGCGCCGACCGCGCCGAGGGCGCCGGCACGCTCGCCGATTGGGACATCGTGATCACGACCTACGGCACGCTGCGACGCGACATCGTGGCCCACCGCGAGATCGAGTTCGACTACGTGATCCTCGACGAGGCACAGTCGATCAAGAACGCCGCCAGCCAGGCGGCCAAGGCTTGTCGCCTGCTCCGCGCCCGCCATCGGCTGGCCCTCACGGGCACGCCGGTCGAGAATCACATCGGCGAACTCTGGAGCATCTTCGAGTTCCTCAACCCCGGCCAGCTCGGTAGCGCCGCCAGGCTGCGGAAGTTCCTGGCCGACGGCCGCAACAGCACCGAGATCGTGGCCCGGGCCGTGCGTCCCTACCTCCTGCGCCGCACGAAGGCGCAGGTGCTCTCCGACCTGCCTGAGAAGACGGAGCAGACCCTCTTCGTCGAGCTCGGGGAGAACCAGCGCAAAGCCTACGACGAGCTCCGCGAGCACTTCCGCGCCGAACTCGCCGGCCGCATCGGCCGCATGGGCATCGGGCGGTCGCGGATCGCGGTGCTCGAGGCGCTCCTCCGGCTCCGCCAGACGGCCTGCCATCAGGGCCTCGTCGATCATGCACGGGTCGACGAGCCCTGCGCGAAGCTCGACACGCTCCTCGAACAGCTCGACGAGGTGCTCGACGAGGGCCACAAGGTGCTGGTCTTCAGCCAGTTCACGAGCTTCCTGGCGATCCTGCGGCGGCGGCTCGACGCGAAGGGGACGATCTACGAATACCTCGACGGCCGGACGACCGACCGGCAGGCCCGCGTGGCCAGGTTCCAGGAGGACCCCGACTGTCGACTGTTCCTCGTGAGCCTCAAGGCCGGCGGGCAGGGGCTCAACCTCACCGCCGCCGACTACATCTACATTCTCGACCCCTGGTGGAACCCCGCCGTCGAGGCCCAGGCGGTGGACCGCGCCCATCGCATCGGCCAGACCCGCCGCGTGTTCGCCTACCGGCTGATCGCCCGCGACACGGTGGAGGAGAAGATCCTCGCCCTGCAGGACCGCAAGCGGGAACTGGCCGAGTCGATCGTCAGGGCCGACGAGAGCCTGATCGCCAGCCTCACGCCCGAGGACGTGGAACTGCTGCTCTCCTGACCCTCACACAATCCTCACGCCGCACGGCGAGACTTTTCCGCAGGCGGGCCGTGGCCGACGCGGGAACTCCGCCACCGCACCTTCCCACGCAAGTGCCTGCCCGTGACCCCGAAACCCCGCGGCTCTGCCGAGCAGCCGAAGCCCCGCATCCTCGTCGTCGATGACGAGCAGGACCTGCTCGAACTCGTCCGCTACAACCTCGCGAAAGAGGGCTACGCGGTCGACTGCGTCGAGAGCGGCGAAGAGGCCCTCAAGGCCGTGCGGCGGCAGGTTCCCGATCTGCTCGTGCTCGACCTGATGCTGCCCGCAGTCGACGGACTGGAGGTCTGCCGCCGGTTGAAGGCCGATCCCAAGACCCGGGATATGCCGATCCTCATGCTCACGGCGAAGAGCGAGGAGAGCGACATGATCGCGGGCCTCGACCGCGGCGCCGACGACTACATGGCCAAGCCCTTCAGCCCCCGCGTGCTGCTGGCCCGCGTGAAGGCGCTGCTACGCCGCGAGGAGTCGCGCCGGCGCGAGGAGCTGGAGACGACGATCGACGTGCACGAGCTCTCGATCCACCCGGGACGGCACGAGGTCACGCTCGCCGGCCAGCCGGTCGACCTCACCTACACGGAGTTCGCGCTCCTGCAGTTCCTCGCGAAGCGACCGGGGTGGGCCTACACGCGAACGCAGATCGTCGACGCCGTGAAGGGTGAGGACTATCCCGTGACCGAGCGGTCGGTCGATGTGCAGGTGGCGGGCCTGCGGCGAAAACTCGGCGACTTCGGCCATTACATCGAGACCGTTCGCGGCGTGGGCTACCGGTTTCGCGGCTGATGCCCCGGCGACGCCCCCCGCGTTGACCGCCTCCGGCGTCGTGCGACACTCGGGGCAACGTCGTCGTGACCGCTTTGTCACCCTCTTCGGCCCAGACCATGCCCCGGACCCGACTCGTCTGGCAGCTGTGCGCGGGATTCTGCGTGGTGCTCTCGCTCGCGTTGGCGGCCGCCTTCTGGGTGGCGAGCGTGCACCTCGCGGGCCTGGCCGATGCTGCCGAGTTCGCCCGGCTCACCGACGTCGCCCGGGATCTCGCCGCGGCCGGGCCCGATCCCGAGGCCTTCTCGATCCGCAGCCGGGAACTCCGCGAGGCAACCGGCCTCGAGACCAGGCTCTTCGCAGGAGGCGCCTCCGCAGCCACGAATCCGGCGGGCTCCGCCGGCGAACCGCTCGTCGCCGAGGCCCGCTCCGGCCGAGTCGCCCGCGGCAGCCGCTACGACTCGGCAACCGGTCGGCGACTTCTGACGGTGGCGGTACCGGTCCCGCCCGCCGTGACGGGATCACCACCGGCGATCGTGGTCGCCGCCACCGACTCCGCGACGAGTGATGAGCGACTCGCCGCCTGGCAGTGGCGATTGCTCGGCTCCTGCCTGGCCGTCGCGGCGGCGGCGGCGGCCGGCGGCTACGCCGTGGCCCGGCGGATGTCGCGGCCCGTCGAGGATCTGGCCGCCGCGGCGGCTCGCATGGCCGGCGGCGACGTGGGCGCACCGATCCCGACCGGCGAAATGGCCGAGACAGCGGAGCTCTCCGCCGCGCTCACGGCCGTCCGCGAACAGCTGGTGGAGCGGGGGCTCACCATCGGCCGGCAGGGGACCCAGCAGGAGGCCGTGCTCGGCAGCATGATCGAGGGCGTGCTCGCCGTCGACGCCCGGCAGCGAATCGTCGGCATCAACCGGGCCGCCGCGGAACTGCTCGGCGTCGACGCGGCCCGGGCCGCGGGGAGGCCCCTGCAGGAGGCGGTCCGCAACCCCGACCTCCGCCGCTTCGCGCTAAAGGCGATCGACTGCCGGGAGCCCGTCGAGGACGATCTCGTGCTCCGCGGCGACCGAGACCGCACGATCCGGCTCCGCGGCACGGCGCTCCGCGACGTGTCAGGGGAGGGCGGGGCGGTGGTCGTGCTCAACGACGTCACCGACGTGCAACGGTTGGAAAACGTCCGCCGCGACTTCGACGCCAACGTGTCGCACGAACTCAAGCCGCCCATCGCCTCGATCAAGGGTTTCGTGGAGACCCTCCTCGACGGCGCGGTCGACGATCCGGCCGACACCCGGCGATTTCTGGGCATCGTCGCCCGTCAGGCCGACCGGCTGGCGGCGATCATCGAGGATCTGCTGGCGCTCTCCCGGATCGAGCAACGGGAGGGGGCCGGCAACCTGCCGATGGAAAACGTGTCCGTTGCCGGCGTGATCGCCGCCGCGGTGGCCGACTGTAGCCCGCGGGCCGGCGAGCGTTCGATCAGGCTGGAGGCCGACTGTCCCGCCGACCTGGTGCGGGCCGTCAACGCGCCGCTGCTGGAGCAGGCGTTGATCAACCTCGTCGACAACGCGATCAACTCCTCAGAGGCCGGCCGTTCGATCTGGATCTCCGCGACCGCCGAACCGGCGGAGGCCGCCGGCGGCGTGACGATCCGCATCCGCGACGAGGGCTGCGGCATCGAGCCCGAGCACCTGCCGAGGCTCTTCGAGCGGTTCTACCGGGTCGACAAGGCCCGCAGCCGCAACCTCGGCGGCACCGGCCTGGGACTCTCGATCGTGAAGCACATCGTGCAGGCCCACGGCGGCACGGTGGGCGTGGAGAGCACCCCGGGCGTCGGCACCACCTTCACGATCCGGCTCCCCGGCGGCGCCTGATGCGGCTCACGTCCGAACCGACTCAGGCGCGGGGCTTCTTCGCGTGGAAGTCGAGGATCTGCTGCCAGGCGCCCTCGGGCGTCTCCGCGTAGCTGAACAGGTCGAGGTGGTGGTCGGCGATCACACCCGAATCGGCGAGAAACTGGAAGTCGATCACCTTCGACCAGTAGTCGCGGCCGTAGAGGATGATCGGCACGGGCTGCATGCGGTGGGTCTGCCGGAGCGTGAGCGTCTCGAACATCTCGTCGAGCGTGCCGAAGCCGCCGGGGAAGAGCACCACCGCGGCGGCGCGGAGAATGAAGTGGAACTTCCGCAGGGCGAAGTACTTGAACTGGAAGCAGAGTTCCGGGGTGATGAACGGATTGGGCTGCTGCTCCGCGGGCAGCTTGATGTTGAGGCCGATCGACTTGCAGCCCACGTCGAAGGCGCCGCGGTTGGCAGCCTCCATGATGCCGGGGCCGCCCCCGGTGATGACCACGTAGTCGCGTTCGTCCTCGCACTGGTTGTCGATCGAGACGATGCGGGCGAACCTGCGGGCGTCGTCGTAGAAGTGGCACATCGAGAGCAGCCGCTCCGACCGCTCCACCTCGCGGGCCCGGTTCCGGTCGCTGGGCACCGCCTGGGCGGCCCGCCTCGCCTCCGACAGCCGCCGCTCGGCCGCCGAGCGATCGACGATCTGCGTGCCGCCAAACACGATCACGGTCGACTTGATGCTGTCGGCCTGGAAGGCGATCTCGGGCTTGCCGAGTTCGAGCAGCATCCGCACCCCACGCATCTGCTCGCGGGTGAGCAGTTCGGGATCGTCCTGGGCCAGCGAATAACTGGGGGATCCCAGGATGCGCTCCATGTTCTCCGCCACCAGCGCCACGTCGTCGCCGAGCACGGTGTCGGGGAGCACGCTGCAGGCCTTGGCCGGTCGGTCGGAGGCAGGCTTGGTCTTCTTGGCCATGGCAAAACACTTCCCTGGGGACGTCAGCCGTCGAGGTCGACGGTCTCACCGATCGTAGGCACGTGGACATTCCAGGCACGCGTGGTGCGGAGAAGCTCCGCGAGGCCACGGGCCGCCGGGGGCTCCCCGTGCACGAGGAACGTCCGCCGCGGGGCCGGAATGCCGCCCAGCCACCGGTCGAGCTCGTGACGGTCGGCGTGGCCCGAGAGGGCATCCACCTTCCGGACCACGGCCCGCACGGGCACGTCGCGGCCGTGGATCCGCAGTTCGTCGGCGCCATCGAGCAGGGCTCTGCCCCGGGTGCCCTTCGCCTGGTAACCGGCCACGAGCACGGTCGTCTTCGGGTCGGGCAGCCGGCGGGAGAGATGGTGGAGGATCCGGCCGCCGTTCATCATCCCACTCGACGCGATCACGATCCCCGGCCCGTGGTGGGCATTGATCGCCTTGGATTCGTTGGCGGTCTTGGACATGCGCACGAACGGGCTGGCAAGCGACTCGGCCACCCCCTGGAGCTTGGCCTCGCTGAAGTCGTGCTCGCTGCCATGCCTGCGAAACACCTCCATCGCGTCGACGGCCATCGGCGAGTCGACCCAGATCGGCGTCTCGGGCACACGGCCGGCCGCCATCAGCGTGCGGAGCAGGTAGACGAGCTGCTGGCAGCGGCCGATCGCGAACGACGCCACGAGCATCATGCCGCCGCGGCTGATCGCCTCGTTGGTCACAGCCTCGAGCTCGTCGAGGGGCCGGGTGGGCGTGTGGTCGCGGTCGCCGTAGGTGCTCTCGCAGACGAGGTAGTCGCAGGGCGGCGGTGACACGGGGTCCTTGTAGAGCGGGGCGTCGAAGCGGCCGACGTCGCCGGAGAAGACGATCCTCGTCGGGGCGACGCCGGCTCCGGGAACCTCCATCTCCAGGAACGAACTGCCGAGCATGTGCCCGGCCTCGTGAAACCGGCAGCGGATGCCCGGCGCCGGCGTGAACCACTCCTCGCGGGCGACCGGCCGCACGAGCCGCAGCGTGCGGTCGACATCCCGCTCCTCGTAGAGCGGCAACGCGGGGCGGTGCTTCGAGTAGCCCTTGCGGTTGGCATAGAGGGCATCCTCCGCCTGGCACTTCGCGGAGTCGTAGAGGAGCAGCCCGAGCAGGTCGGCCGTCGCCGGCGAGGTGAGGATCGCCCCGGTGAAGCCATCCCGCACCAGCCGGGGCAGGAAGCCGGAGTGGTCGATGTGCCCATGCGTCAGCACCACTGCGTCGATGCTCTCGGGGGGCACCTGAAACCGCCCCCAGTTCCGCTCGCGGAGTTCCTTCTCGCCCTGGAACAGGCCGCAGTCGACGAGCACACGCCGGCCATCCGCCTCCACGAGGTGCCGCGAGCCCGACACCACACCGGCGGCGCCGAGAAAGGTCAGCTGTGCCATGCGTCTCCCTGCCGCGGTCGCGGCCATTCGAATCGATTCATCAGCGTGCGGCGGCGTCCGGCGCGTCCAGACGGTCGTCGGGCGGCAGCGTGCGGCCCGCCACCGCCAGGAAGCCCTGGCCAACGGCGAGCGACTCGAGCCAGTGGCTCGGGCCGCCTGCGCCGTGCGTGGAGGGAATGTAGACCACAAGCACGCTGCGTCCGTCCAGCGGCCGCACCGCGGCGACGAATCCGAGCCGGCGAAAACGCCGGGCCAGTTCGCCGAGGATCAGGCCGCGTGGCAGCGGCAGGCGGCCGAAGCCGGCATCCTCGACGAGGATCCCGAGTTGGTTCACGTCCCGCAGACGCACTTCGACCGCCACCCAGGCGATCGTCGACACCGGGCCGAAGCCCAGCCGCACCCCCGCCTCCACGCGACCGGCAGCGAGCCGAACCCGCACGCCGGACGCACCCCCGGGCAGGAGCGTCGGATGGTTTCGCGGCTGATCGAGGGCGAACCAGGCATTGATGCCTGCCTCGTCGAGCATCGCCTCCCAGGAACCCGGCCGCTCGGCCGCGGCCCGCAGCGCCGAGACGTCGCTCACGAGCCGCCGCGCCGCCTGCTCCGCGGCCGCGGGGTCCATGCCCACGATGGACCGCTCCCGATAGAACCGCGGCTCCCATGCCGCGACCAGCGGGAGCAGCGCCACGACGACGGCGATCGACAGAAGGAGGCCCGCGACTCGGCGCCGCCATGGTGCCTCTGTGGCCAAGCGACTCCCGGGGGAGCCCGTCAACGGCGGCGACTGGCGTGTGGAGGAGACCATGGCCCCATTGTGCCGAACGGGACGAGCAGGGCGACATCGCGCCCGTTCGGCAACCGCCGGGGCTGCGGTGTGCGGCAGCCCCGGCGGCCCGATGATTTCGATTCGATCAGCTCGCAAACCCGAGCAGGCGGGTCAGCGGCAGTTCGGCCGCGGCATCGAGCGTGACCGTGCCGAGCGATTCGTCCTCCAACTCGTCACGGAGCACCCGCACATTCGGCGGCGCCTCGATGCCGATCCGCACCTTGTCGCCGCTGACGCGGACCACCGTCACCACCACCGACTCTCCCACCCGAATCCGTTCGTTTTGCTTGCGTGACAGCACGAGCATCGAGCCCCTCCGTAGTGAATGCCTGGTTTGAATGATCGTGAATGACTTACCAGAGAAGGTGTACAGATGTCAAGCGACCGGCCACGGCATCCTCCGCGAGCACGACCACCATGCCCCCACCACCGCCCCGGGCGGCGCCGAATCCGCCGTCCGTTCCCGCGACTCGACGGGTTGGGAAAGATGATCGGCAGAGGAAGCATCGTCCGGTCAGGCGGAGTTTCTTGCCTCGGCGGCAAACCCATCCGGCCGGAACGATCGTGCGGGCAGCGCCGGGACCAGCAGCCCGCGACTCATGAACCGGGGCCCGGCGACCGCTCGTCGTCGCCGCGCTTGATCCCTTCATCCTCGCTGACGACGAACTCGGCGAGATCGACATGCCGTGCGGTGGCCAGGTGGGCCCGAGCCTGCTCGATGCGTTCGAGATCGCCGGAGAGCAGCCGAGGATGCGTCTGGTGCACGCATCGCAGCCTCGCGGGCCGCGCGGCGAGCCGCGAGAGTTTCGGGTCGATCTCCAGCGAGACCTCCGCGGGCAGTGCACCCGCCTCCTCGAGTCGGCGGTTCACGGCGAGCCGCGGAAACGGCGGGATGCCCCCGGGCTGCAGGAGCGCCTTGAGGAGAATGGCCATGTCGGCGAACCGGCGATACGTCTCGGCTGCCTCCCGACTGGGTGCCTCCTCGAAGGCCACCGCATACCGCACCCGCGGGCCGGCCAGTTCGAGACGGCCTTCGTCCTCGGTGAAGCCGGTCGTGAAGTCGGGGCCACCGGCCCAGCGGACGAGCCGATCCTCGCTGCCTCGAGTCCACGCGGCGAGCGACACGCTGAGCCGTTCGAGTTGGATCGCTTCCACCTGCGTCTTCCGCTGCCGCACGGGATCGATGACGACGATCCGCTCCCTGGCCGGATCGTGGAGCACGATCTCGCGAACCTTCCCGACCGGCGACTCGAGGAAATCCCAGGTAACCCCCTCGTGAAAGAGCGCCAGGCTAGAGGCCACCGGCTCGCTGCCGCCGTCGGCATACAACGCGCTCTCGACCCGCAACTCGCAGCGGCCGGTGTCGGCGGCAGAGACGGCCTGGCCCGGCACCGCCACCGGGCTCACGACGAAGATCACAGCCACGCGCAGCAGCAGCTGAAGACTGACGGAACATGAAGGCGGTCGCATGCAGTCCGCTCCCGGGGAGGACGAGACGGTAGCAGGCCACGGTCGGCCACCCAAGACGAGCTCGCCCGGGCAAACCCGCCATTTCGCGCCGTGCTCGCGGACGACTCGGCCGGGTGTGGCGACGAGGTGGCAAACCTGAGAGGGTAGGCTCGGGGGTCGGCAAACGCTCGAGGAGCCTTGGGCGTATCCTCGCCCCGGCGACGAGACTTTTGCCGCCCCCGAGCCGGCGCTCCGAGTGCATCGCCTGCGCTCGTGGCTCTTCGCTCCGCGTTCCCGCCCCCGCCTCGCCATCACCCACCATGTTCCTCACCGACCTGGTCATCGTATTTGCCGTCGCGGCAGCCGTCGTCTTCGCCTTCGGGAGGCTGCGGCTGCCGAGCGTGGTGGGGCTCCTGGTGGCGGGCGTGGTGGCCGGCCCCTACGGCCTCTCGCTCGTCTCCGACCTGCGCGTGGTCGAGGTGCTCGCCGAGGTGGGCGTCGTGGTGCTCCTGTTCACGGTCGGACTCGAGTTCTCGCTCTCGCGGCTGATGGTGATGCTGCCAACCATGGCCCGCATCGGCCTCCCTCAGATCCTGGGCACGACCGCCATGGTGGCAGCCGCCACCTGGTGGTATCTCGGCTCACTACCACAGGCGGTGTTCGCCGGGATGCTCGTGGCGATGTCGAGCACGGCGATCGTCCTCAAGCTCCTCGCCGACCGCGGCGAGACGGCCACGCCGCAGGGCCGGATCGCGGTCGCGGTGCTGCTGCTGCAGGATCTCGTCGTGGTGGCCGCGATGCTCGCCGTGCCGCTGCTCGCCCAGGCGGCAGGCGTCGTGCCCCCGCCCCACTCCACGCCGGCGGGCGACCACCCCAGCGGTCTGTTCACCGATCCGCTCGCGTCGGTGGCAGCGGGGCTCGCGGCCGTGGCAGCCGTGCTCGCGATCGGCCGGCTCGTGGTGCCCCGTGTGCTCCACGAGGTGGTCCGGCTGCGCAACCGCGAACTCTTCCTGATGACGATCGTGCTGGCATGCCTGGGCACCGCGGCGATCACGGCGGGTGTCGGCCTGTCGCTCGCCCTCGGGGCCTTCCTTGCCGGCCTCGTGCTCGCGGAGAGCGAATACGGGCACCAGGCATTCACCGAGGTGCTTCCTTTTCGCGACACGCTGGCGAGCCTGTTCTTCGTGTCGGTCGGCATGCTGCTCGACATCCGATTCGTGGCCGATCATGCCGCGGTCGTGGCCGCCACCGTGGTGGCGATCATGATCGGCAAGGCGGTCGTCACGGCCGTGCCGGCGATGCTCGCCGGCTACCCGCCGCGCACGAGCCTGCTGGCGGGCGCGGCGCTCGCCCAGGTGGGCGAGTTCTCCTTCGTGCTGGGCTCCCGCGGCGCCGAGGCGGGCCTCCTCGGCCGCGACGACTACCAGACGTTCCTGGCGGCGGCGGTGCTCACCATGGGCGCCACGCCGATCCTCGCCGCAATCGTGCCCGGCTGGCTCGACCGGTTGTCGCGGACGAAACTGTGGGGCTGGTGGCTCGCCGAGCGGCTGCCTGACGACAGCCGCCAGCACCTGTCCGACCACGTGATCATCGCCGGGTTCGGCCTCAATGGCCGGAACCTGGCCGTCGCCCTCGCCGAGTTCGGCGTGCCCCACGTGGTGCTCGAACTGAACCCCGAGACGGTCCGCCGCGAGCGGGCGGTCGGTCTCGACATCCACTACGGTGACTGCACGCGAGCGGCGGTGCTCGAGCACGCGGGCCTCGCCCGGGCGCGGGCCTACGTCCTGGCGATCTCCGATGCCGCAAGCACCCGCCGCAGCGTGCGGGTGGCCCGCGACCTCGCACCGGGAGTGCGGATCTTCGTGCGCAGCGAGTACGTGCTCGAGGTGGAGGAACTCCGGCAGCTCGGCGCCGACGAGGTGATCCCGGCGGAGTTCGAGACGGCCCTGGCCCTCTTCGACCGGGTGCTTTCGATCTACGACGTGCCCGAGTCGACGATCGACGATCTCGCCGATCGGATGCGGCTGGAGAACTACGGCTTCCTGCGGGCCGCCCCCCGCATCCGGCATCATGCCACGCAGGCCGCGTTGGTGCGGGGCTGCCGCGTGCCCGCGGCCAGTGTCGTGGTCGGCCGCACGATCGGCGACCTGCGGCTGCGGAGCGTCACGGGGGCGACGATCGTGGGCGTCCGCCGGGATGGTCGGCCCGTCACCAGCCCTGGCCCCGAGTTCCGGTTCGCCGCCGGTGACGAGGTGACGATCGTGGGCACGCCCGACCAGCAGGCCGCCGCCCGGCGGCTCCTCGAATCCTGAGTGGGTCCGCCCGGCGCGGGCGTTCAACCCGATCGGCATCCGCACCGCTTGGTATGCTGCGCAGGCCTCTGGGAGCTTTGACGTGCCATTCCGTTTCCGCTGCATCGTGCTCGGCCAGCTGGCCATCGGGCTCGCCACGCTTGCCACGACCGTCTTCGCCGACGTGCCCTGGCCGCAGTGGCGCGGGCCTGCGGGCGATGGGCACGCGCCGACAGCACACGACCTGCCCGTCGAGTGGAGCGAGACGGAGCACGTCGCCTGGAAGACGCCGCTGCCGGGCCGCGGCTGGTCGTCGCCGGTGCTCGACGAGCGGCTCGTGTGGATGACGACCGCCATCGAGACGGAGGCTTCGCCCGAGGAACTGGCCCGTCGACAGGTGGAGCCTTCCGGGGGCCAGCAGCGGCAGGTGGCCAGCCACCTCAGCCTGCGGGCGCTCGCCGTCGATCGCGAGAGCGGACGGCTCGTCCACGACGTCGAGCTGCTCGGTATCGACGACCCACAGCCGATCCATTCCCTCAACTCGTACGCATCGCCCTCGCCCGTGCTCGCCGACGGCAGGCTGTGGTGCCACTTCGGCGACTACGGCACCGCCTGCGTCGACACGACCAACGGCGCGGTGCTCTGGAGGAATCGCACGCTCCGCCTCGACCACATGAACGGCCCGGGAAGCACGCCTGTGCTCTACGACGGCCTGCTCATCGTCAACTGCGACGGCTGCGACGTGCAGGAGATCGCCGCCTTCCGCGCGGCCACGGGCGACCTCGCCTGGAAGACTCCCCGCTCGGGCGCGCTCCGCGAGAATCCCGATCTCAAGAAGGCCTACGGGACGCCCGTCATCGTTCGCCAGGGCGGCCGCGACGTGCTCGTCTCGACCGGTGCCGACTGGCTCTACGGCTACGACCCCGCGACGGGCGCCGAGCTCTGGCGGATGAGCTACGGTGAGCTCGGCTTCTCGGTCGTGCCCCGTCCGGTGACCGGACATGGCCTGCTGTTCATGAGCACGAGCTTCAACCAGCCCAGGCTGCTGGCGGTGCGGCTCGCCCCCGACGGCAGTGGTGCCGAGATCGCCTGGGAGGAGCGAAAGGCCGCGCCGAGCATGCCCTCGCCGCTGATGGTGGGCGAACGGCTCTTCATGGTCAACGACATGGGCATCGCCACGTTTCTCGACGCCCGCACGGGGGAAGCCGTCGCGACGCTCCGGCTCGGCGGCAATTGTTCCTCGTCGCCGCTTCTGGCCGACGGCCGCATCTACGTCGGCAATCGCGACGGCGACACGTTCGTGATCGATCCGGGCGCGGGAGCGGCGCAGCCCACGGTGCTGGCCACCAACCGCCTCGACGGCCGCATCTTCGCCACGCCCGCCGCGGTCGGTGATTCGCTCTACCTGCGCACCGACACCGCTCTCTACCGGCTCACGAACGGGAAGGGGCCGCGATGAACGACGCGACCGCGAGGCCGATGTCGCGGCTGCCTGGCGACGGCGTCGGCGTGCGGCCCTGACGGTCACCGCTGCCGGAAGGCGAACACACCCCGCTTGTTGGCCACCACGATATCGGGCCTGGCATCGGCGTTCAGGTCGGCCACGGTCACCTGCGTGCCCACGCCGCTGTCGTCGTCGATCATCTCGGCCACGAAACGCGCCTCGCCCGAGGCCTCGCGGACGAGCCGAAACCAGTAGAGCACCGGAGGGGCGTTGGGGTCGACGTCGCCGCCGACGCCGTGCGCCCACCGCCGCTTGCCCGTGACGATGTCCTGAACGCCGTCGCCGTCGATGTCGGCCAGCGCCAGCGCGTGGAGCTGGCTGAACGTCACGCCCTCGCCGTTCTCCTCCGGCTTCGCACCCATGATGCGATGCTCGGCGAACGAGCCGTCCGGCCGCTGCGCGAACCAACCGAGGCCGCAGCCGTGGGCGTCGTAGCTGGTGATCACGTCGTTCCGTCCGTCGCCGTCGACGTCGGTCACGAGCATCTGGGCGCCCCCCGGGGCCCCGGGCGGTCCGAACGGACCCGGGTGAAACGGCCAGATCGCCGCCCCCGCGTCGGCCGGCTGCTCGAACCAGCCATCCTTCGTGACGATGTCGACGCGGCCATCGCCGTTGAGGTCGCCGGCACCGTAGCCGTGCGTGTAGCGGAAGTACTTGTCGTCGTTGTCGGGCGACCGGGGCGTGATCGGATGGAAGCGGGCCTTGCGGAGCGGGTTCGCCCAGTCGAGTTCCGCGAACCCGAGCTGGCCCCCGCCCTTGCCATTCGCCTCCGGGGGCTTCCCGAGGTCGCTCGAGTGGACGAGCAGTTCGGGCTTTCCGTCGCCGGTCATGTCGGTGAGGCCGGGCGACTCGCCGTCGGCCACGTCGAAGACCGCGTGCTTCGCCCAGTGGCCGGCCTTGCCCTGGGGGTTCACGAACACATGCGCCGGCTCGCCCGGCAGTCCGTAGACGAGGATGTCGGCCCACCCATCGGCCGTGAAATCGTGGGCAAAGGCCAGGAAGTAGTCGGAGTAGCCGCTCGCGGGGTCGTAGGGGGTCTTCGCGGGACCGGACGGGTTGTCCGCCGGCGGCGTGAACTCCGTGGTCCGCTGGAAGTCGGGACCGTGCCAGATCGTGTTGCCCGCGGTGATGTCGGAGTGCCCGTCGTGGTCGAAGTCGGCGACGGCGCAGCCCTCGGCCACGAACCGCTCGGTCAGCGTCTGCTTTTCGAAGGCGACGTCTGCTCGCGTGGTCATGGCGCAGAGCCCCGCGAGCATGCACCAACCGAGGCCGGACACCGGTGAGATTCTCGTCATTGTGCACCCTGCGGTTTCGCCAGTGTCGACTCGATCGCGATCACGGCGGCCTTCGCGCGTCGGCCACATCCGGCACCGCCACCGCCTCCTTCGCCACCGCGAGCGCGGCCGTGGCGACCCCGCCTACAGCTGCCCGTCGACGGCCAGCTGGTGGAAGTAGTGGGGTACCTTCGCCTGGTTGGCCAGCAGCCAGTCGATCGTGGGCTCGTGCCGCAGCGCCTTGCCAAGCGCCTTCGCCGTGGCCTCGCGGTTGGTGCGGAAAAGGATCTCGGGGTCGTACTCCGCGTCGATGATCGAGGGATCGAGCCAGACCGAGACGATGATGCCCAGATCGTTGGCCTTCTTCCTGGGGATGTCGCCGGCCCTCACGGCATCGAGCACGCCGTGGGCGATCGCCGCCTGCACCGTGCCCATGAGGATGTTCGTGTACTTCTCGCTCTTCACGGTGACCTTGCTGACCATCAGCGTGACCGGCCGCACCTGCACGTCGGAGTTGAGGATCGCGAACACCCGCGAATGCCCCTTCGTCTGGTCACCGAGGAGGTTGGCGATCGCGTAGCCCACCGGGCCGTCGAGCTCGCCGATGACCACCTCGGGCTCGGCCGCGCTCCAGGCGGCCTCGTCCTCGACGAGCGCTTCGCCCGTGCGCATCACGATGCGGCCGCCTGATGCCGGGCGCCGGGAAGGTCGCTTCTTCGCCATCTCGCTCTCCTCGGAGGGGTCGCTCGGCGGAGCCTTCTCCACTGAGCCGCTACACTCTAGCAAAGTCCCGCACCCCGCACGGGAGAGACGCCGGCATGCACTGGCTCTATCTGGCGATCGCGATCGTGGCCGAGGTCGTCGGCACGAGTTACCTCAAGGCCTCCGCCGGCTTCACCAAACCACTGCCGAGCCTGGCGGTGCTCGCCGGCTACGGGGTCGCCTTCCTCTTCCTGTCGCTGACGCTCGAACGGATCCCGGTGGGGATCGGCTACGCGATCTGGTCGGGCGCCGGGGTCACGCTCATCGCCCTGATCGGGTGGCTGCGGTACGGCGAGCGACTCGACCCTCCGGCCATCCTCGGGATGACCCTCATCGTGGCGGGCGTCGTGGTGCTCAATCTCTTTTCGAAGGCCGCGAGCCACTGATCCGCTCTCAGAGCAGCGATCGGGCGGTGGCCACGAGGAGCACCGCCGCCATCAGGAGCCGCAGCGCGGTGACCGGCAGGCGGAAGGCGCCGAGATGCGAGCCGACCGCGCCGCCGACCGCCGCGGCGGCCACGAGCAGGGCGCCGGGAAGCGTGACGGATCGCCCGGCGACGAGTCCGCCGGCGAGACCTGCGAGTGAGTTGACGAGGATGAACGCCGCCGACGTCGCGGCGATCGTCCGCACGGGCGCCGCCCGCAGGGCGAGCAGCACGGGCGTGAGGAACACGCCGCCGCCCACCCCGGTGAGCCCGGACAAGAGCCCCACGCCGCCGCCGAGCGCCGCGAGCGCCGCGGCGGGCGGAGAACCCACGACCGTCTCGGTGCCGCGGCCCGCGAGGAGCGTCTCCACGACCACGCGGATCGCCGCGGCCCCGAGCACGAGCCCCACGATCGTCTCGAAGGTGGCCTGCGGCAGCGTGAGCCATCCGCCGACGGCCGCGGCCGGCACGCTCGCCACCGCCAGGGGCAGAAACAGCCGTCGGTCGAAGTGGCCGGCGCGGGCGAACTGCGCCGTGCCGATCGTCGCCACCACGGCGTTGAGCAGGAGGGCCGTCGGACGGATCACCTCCGGCACGAGGCCGAAGAGCGTCATCACGGCGATGTAGCCGGTGGCCCCCGCGTGCCCCACCGACGAGTAGACGGCCGCGACGACGGCCACCGCGGCGACGAGCCAGCCGCTCATGCCGGCGGCGCCGCGTGTCGCTGGAGGAGTTCGAGCGGCACGATGGCAAGCGTCTTCTCGTGCGTGGCCTCGAGCACCACCGGCGGCGCCGCCCCCGCCTCGGCGGCCTCCCGCCAGCGACTCGCACACAGGCACCACCGGTCGCCCGGCACGAGGCCCGGAAAGCCCCACTGCGGCTGCGGCGTCACCAGGTCGTTGCCGGCCTTCACCGTGAACGCGAGGAACTCCGCCGTCATCACCGCGCAGACCGTGTGCACGCCCGCATCGTCGGCCCCCGTGCGGCAACAGCCGTCGCGGAAGAAGCCCGTCAACGGATCGCGCGAGCAGGCCACGAGCACGCCGCCGAGCACGTTGCGTTCCGGCCGGGTGTCGGCAGGGCGGTCGAAGGCGATCATGACACTCCCGTCGCGGGGTCGGGGATCGGGCACAGGCCCTCGGGTATGATGCCGTCGGCACGGGAGAGCGACAACCGCCCGTCGCCGTGCCGCCACGCCGCCCGATCGCCGCGCCATGCTGAGCCTCCAGTCGCCCTCGTCCGCCCGCTGGCTCGCCCAGGTCGACACCGGCCTCGATGAGGTGCTGATCGACCACGCCCACTGCGAGAAGAAGGCGGCCGGCGTGGCGATGAACCTGCTGTTTTCCTACGTCGATCACGTGGCCCTGGCCCGCGCCATGACGGAAATCGTCGTCGAGGAACTCGAGCACTTCCGGCTCGTGCTCGACCTGCTGGAGCAGCGCGGCATCCGCTTCCGCAAGCTCGCGCCGAGTTCCTACGGCCCAAGGCTCCATGAACTGATCCGCAGGGACGAGCCCGCGCGGGCCGTGGACCGGCTGCTCGTGGCGGGGCTGATCGAGGCCCGCAGTTGCGAGCGGTTCTCGCTGCTGGCCGACCACGTCACCGACATGGAACTCGCCGCCTTCTACCGGGGGCTCTTCGAATCGGAGGCCCGTCACCACGCCACCTACGTGCGGCTCGCGTGCGACTTCCAGCCGGAAGAGGTCGTGCGCCGCCGGCTGCACGAACTCGCCGCCGCGGAGGCAGAGGTCATCGACCGCGGCGACCCGTTCGCCCGCATGCACAGCTGAGGGACCATCGATGCCGGAGCCGCCGCGCCAGGCAGCCCGTCCCGGACGCGGGCTGCCACTCGAGGAGGCGATCGCCGTGGGCGCCATCGTGGCCCTCCTCGCCTGGGGACTGCTTCAGTGGTCGGGCATGGGAGAGCGTCCCGTGTCGCTCGGGCCGCTCGATCCCGCCCGCTGGTTCCCCGGACGCGGCCTGACGCTCGGGCACCTTCCGCTGGTCGCCATGCTCCTGCTCGGCGGGCTGCCCCTGGTCTGGGACCTGCTCTGCAAGCTGCTCCGGGGCACGTTCGGCTCCGACCTGCTCGCCGGCATCTCGATCGTCACGAGCGTGCTGCTCGGGGAGTACGTGGCCGGCGTGCTGGTGGTGCTCATGCTCTCCGGCGGCGCGGCGCTCGAGCGCCGGGCGGTGAGTCGTGCCGGCGACGTGCTCGAGGCCCTGGCCCGCCGCATGCCCACGCTCGCCCACCGGAAGACACCCGCCGGGATCGCCGATGTGCCGCTCGGCGACGTGGCGGTGGGCGACGTGATCGTGGTGCTGCCCCACGAGATCTGCCCCGTCGACGGCATCGTCGTCGCGGGTCGCGGGGCGATGGATGAGAGTTATCTCACCGGCGAGCCCTACCGGATGGCGAAGGCGCCGGGATCGGGCGTGCTCTCGGGGGCGATCAACGGCGAGGCGGCGATCGAGATCCGCACCGAGAAGGTCGCCGGCGACAGCCGTTACTCGAAGATCATGGACGTGCTGCGGACGAGCGAGGAGCGGCGGCCGCGGCTGCGGCGGCTGGCCGACACGCTCGGCGCGTTCTACACCCCGCTGGCCGTGGCGATCGCGGCCGCGGCCTGGTATGCCAGTGGGTCGGCCACCCGATTCCTCGCGGTGCTCGTGGTGGCCACGCCCTGCCCGCTCCTGATCGCGATCCCCGTGGCGATCATCGGCGCGGTGTCGCTGGCGGCGAAGCGGGGGATCGTGATCCGGGATCCCGCGATCCTCGAGCGGCTCGAGACCTGCCGCACCGCCATCTTCGACAAGACCGGCACGCTCACCTACGGCACGCCCCGGCTCACCGAGGCGGTCACGCTAGGCCCGCTGTCCGAGGCCGACGTGCTCGCCCTCGCCGCCAGCCTCGAAACCTATTCCAAGCATCCGCTCGCGGCCGCCGTCACCGAGGCGGCGGCAGAGCGCGGCGTCAGGCTCCTGGAGGTGGAGGCGCTCACGGAGAAGCCCGGCCAGGGCCTCACGGGCATCGTCCAGCGGCTCAACGGCGGCAACGAGACCCACGAGGTCGCGATCACCAGCCGCCAGAAGCTCACGGCGGCCGATCCGGCCGCGGCGGCGACGCTGCCTGCCGGCGCCGGCGGACTCGAGTGCGTCGTGCTCGTGGACGGCGTCGTGGCCGCGGTGCTGCGATTCCGCGACACGCCCCGTGCCGACGGTCGCTCGTTCGTTAGTCATCTCCGCCCCGCCCACCAGCTCGACCGCGTGATGCTGGTGTCGGGCGACCGCGAGAGCGAGGTGCGGTGGCTGGCCGACGCCGTGGGCATCGAGGAGGTGCACGCCGGCATCCAGCCGGAGGGTAAGCTCCGGCTCGTGGAGGAGGCGCTGCGGACGGCGCCCGTGGTGTTCGTGGGCGACGGCATCAACGACGCGCCGGCGCTCGCCGCGGCGACCGTGGGCGTGGCGATGGGCACCGCCAGCGACGTCACGAGCGAGGCGGCGGGGGCGGTGGTGATGGACTCGTCGCTCGAGCGGGTCGACGAGCTCTTTCACATCGGCAGGCGGCTCCGGTCGATCGCGCTGGCCAGCGCCGTCGGCGGCATGGCGGCGAGCCTCGCCGGGATGGCCCTCGCGGCGGCGGGATTCCTGCCGCCGGCGGCCGGGGCGCTCGTGCAGGAGGCGATCGACGTGGTCGCCGTGCTCAACGCGCTGCGGGTGTCGTGGAACCCCGGCGCGCTCACCGACTACGGCTGAGACGCACCGGATTCGTCGCCTGGCCGGTCGCGGCCGCCACCGCGGATCCCGTAAGCCAGATCGCGAATCCTGCGATCGTGCCGGCCACGATGCCCATCGGCCCGGCCGTTGCGCCGGCGATCGCGCAGGCGACGCTCGTCGCGGTGAGTCCCGCCGCCTCGCCGGCACGGCGGCTTTCCCGCTCCGAGGCGCCACGCTGGTGGGCCGTCCACTCGGCGGCGCAGGCCGCCGCCTCCCCCACGACGGCGGCGGGGATGAACGGTCCGAGGCCTGCGCGAGCGGCCGTGCCCGTGGCCGTCCGCACAGCCACGCGGGCGGCCGAGCGGGCCGCGACCACTGCCGCCACGCGTGACGCCCCCGCGGCGATCCGCCCCATCACGATGTCGACCTGGCGACTCTCCCGGCGGCCGGTCGCACACCAGGTGGTGAAGTGCTCGCAGTTGTCGACCACGAGGTGGTACCCCTCGCGGTCGACGTGGGCCAGCGCCCGTTCCACGATCGCCTCGGGCGGAAACGCGGCCGGCGGCTCGTTTCGCACCCGCACGTTGCGGCCCTCGGCAAACTGCGTGAGGCTCGTCCGCACCACGCGGCCGCCGCCGAAGGGATTCCGGAAATCGTGCGGCCGGGCGTGGACGACGGTGCCATCGCCCACGTCGATTCCGTGGTGCTGGTAGGTCACCGCCGACCCAGCGATGCGGTGCTCGACCTCCAGACGATCTCCCTGCGGCATGTGGCTCCTCCTGACGGGATTCTACGCCACCGGCGCCGCGATCATCTGGAACTTCGCCACCTGGTATCGCGGGCTGCCCGCCTCGAGCCCGCATTCGCTCATCGGCTCGATCATGGGCGTGGGAATGGGCGTGGCGCTGTGCCTCGGGATCGGCACGATGTGGGCCAACAAGTCGGGCATCCAGCCGGAGACGGTCCGCGAGACCGCCCTGGCCGGGGTGCTCACGCTCCCGGTGGCGATGGCCCTCTCGGGCGGCCTCTACTGGCTCTCCACGCTCGTCACCGGCTGACGGCCGCGCCTGGTCACCCTGCTTGAACCGCCACGTGATGATGCCTACCATTGAATGACTTGTTATTTTTGAAATAGGTCACAATGGGTCATGCCTCCTGAAAGCCCTAATGTGCTCGTTGCCCACGCGCGGGCCCGGGGGGCGATTTCGACCGATGAGGCGATGAAGCTGCTCGGCGTATCGCGGTCAACAGCCCAGCGGCGGCTTCGGAAGCTCGTAGCCGACGGCCGGCTGGCTCCGGAGGGGGCTGGGCGGGGAGCTCGCTATGGGCTTCCCACAAACCGCTGGGAGCGGCCGCTCGACGGGCTCGAGGAAGACCGGCTCTGGGGAGAGGTTCGTCCCGCGTTGGCCGACCTGGGCCTTTCGGAGCGGGAACTCGGCACCGTGGGCTATACGTTCACCGAGATGGTGAACAACGCGATCGATCACAGCCGCGGTGGCATCGTGCGGGTGACGGCCGCCGCGTCGCCGTCCGGGATCATCATCGAGATCGTGGATGACGGCATCGGCGTCTTTCGCTCAGTCCGTGAATCACAGGGCCTACCTGAGGACGTCGAAGCGGTGTTCGTTCTCGAAAAAGGCCGCTTCACCACGCAGCCAGGCCGGCACAGTGGCGAAGGGATCTTCTTCGTATCGAAAGCTGCGAACCGCTATCTGCTGGAGTCGGGAAAAGTAGCATGGCTTACCGACAATGAGGCCCACGACACGGCGATCCAAATCACCCCAGAGCCTCGTTCTGGCACGCGAGTGATGCTGACGTTCGTGCCGGGAAACGTGTTCGTGCTCGCAGACGTGTTTCGGCGCTGGACCGATCCCGACACGCTGGCATTCGACCGCACACGCACGACCGTGCGGCTCGCAGGCTTCGGCGTGCAACTCCTCTCGCGTTCCGAAGCCCGGCGAGTGACCGTTGGGCTGGAGCGGTTTCGGCACGTGACCATCGATTTCACGGGCGTTGACATCGTTGGCCAAGGATTTTGTGACGAAGTATTTCGTGTGTTCGCCGCTGCCCATCCCCTCATCGTGCTCGATCCGATGGGCATGAACGAGAGCGTGGCGTTCATGGTCGAGCGAGCCCGCCACAGAGCGTGAGCACAAGCCTCGCCGACCGACCTCGTCAACGCGACCGCGCGGAGCGCTCACGGCATGATCACGCCGGCGATCGCGGCGGAGAGGGCGCTGGTCAGCGTGCTGATCACGAGCATCTTCACCCCCAGCTGGGCGAGATCGCGCCGCCGCTCCGGGATCAGCGTTCCGATGCCGCCGAGCTGGATGCCGATGCTCGAGATGTTGGCGAAGCTGCACATCGCGATCGTGGCCAGCGAAAAGGACTTCGGGCTGAGCGTCTCCTTGAGTTTCCCGAGGTCGAAGTAGGCGATCAGCTCGTTGAGCACCGTCCGCGTGCCGAGCAGGCCGCCCACCACGCCGCAATCCTGCACCGGCACGCCGATCAGCCAGGCGAACGGGGCGAACACGAGCGACAGGAGCCATTGCAGCGAGAGGTCGGGCCGGCCGGCGAGGTCGCCCACCTCCCTGAGCACGAGGTTCACCAGCGCCACCAGCGCGATGAACGAGATCAGGATCGCGCCGACGTTCGCCGCGAGCATCAGCCCCTCGCGGGTGCCCCGGGCCGCGGCGTCGAGCACGTTGGCATCGAGCCGCTCCTCCGACACCCGCAGCGTGCCGAGCGTCTCGGGATCGCCGGTCTCGGGCACGAACATCTTGGTGAGGAAGATCGTGGCGGGAAAGCTCATCAGGATCGCCGTGAGCAGGTCGCGGAGGTCGCAGCCCGCGGCAGCGTAGGCGCCGAGGATGCCTCCCGACACGAGCCCCATGCCACTGACCATCACCACGGCCAGCTCCGACCGCGTGAGCCGCGGGAGGTAGGGGCGGATCACGAGCGGGGCTTCGGTCTGCCCGAGGAAGATCGAGGCGGCGGCGTTGAGCGTTTCGGCGCCGCTCGACCCCAGGATCTTCGCCGTCACCCAGGCGAAGGCCCGCACCACCTGCTGCATGATGCCGAGGTGGTAGAGCACGGCGAAGAGGGCGGCCACGAACACGATCGTAGGGAGCACGCGGAAGGCGAACACGAAGCCGGCGGGCCCGGCCGGATCGACGAGCATGTCGCCGAACACGAATCGCGCGCCGGCGTCGGAGCAGGCCAGCACCGTGTTGATCCATGTGGCCGCGGCCTCCAAGGCGGCCCGCCCCGCGGCCGACCGCAGGAGCACGAACCCACACACCACCTGCATCGCCAGGCCGCCGAGCACCATCCGCGGCGAGATCCTCCGGCGGTTCTCCGAGCAGAGCCAAGCCACCCCGAGGATGGCCGCCACGCCGAGCAGCCCGCGAAACCGGTCGAGATCGCCCATGTCGTGCCTCGTGAAGGAGAGGAGCTCAGAGCCGTTCGAGAATCAGCGACCGCGGCTCGGGCGGAGCGGTCGCGATCGTCGTCGCCTCGCCGAGCATCGCGAGCACCTGCGGCACCGCCGCCGCGTGGGCCGGGTTCACGTGGATCTCGGCGATCACATCGCCCGCCCGCACCTCGTCGCCCACGCTCTTCGAAAACACGATGCCCGCGGCGGGGTCGATCGTGGAATCGACCCGGGCCCGACCGGCGCCGAGCAGCATCGACGCCTGGCCCACCGGCCAGGCGCGGATGCCGGCGATGAACCCCGACGCGGCGGCCCGGAAGGGCTCCACGTGCTTCGCCTTCGGGAGCACGCCGAGCGGATCGTCGCACACCCGCGGATCACCCCCCTGCGCCGCCACCACCCGGCGAAACCGCTCGAGCGCCGAGCCGTCGGCGATCGACTGCCGGCACTTCGCCAGGGCCTCGTCGCGGGTCGCCGCCACGCCGCCGAGCAGGAGCATCTCGGCGGCCAGTTCGAGCGACACCTCCATGAGGTCCACGGGCCCGCGGCCCTGGAGGCACTCCACGCTCTCCCAGACCTCGACGGCGTTGCCCACCGCGCGGCCGAGCGGGGCGTCCATGCTCGTGATCAGGGTCTGCACCGACGTGCCGAGTTTACGGCCGATCCGCGTCATGCTCTCGGCGAGGGCCCGGGCGTCGTGCCGCGTGGCCATGAAGGCGCCGTCGCCCGTCTTCACGTCGAGCACCAGCGCATCGATCCCCTCGGCAAGTTTTTTGGAGAGGATCGACGCGGTGATCAGCGGGATGCTCTCGACGGTGGCCGTGGCGTCGCGGAGGGCGTAAAGCACGCGGTCGGCCGGCGCGATCTCGGCGGTCTGGCCCATCAGCACCAGGCCGCACTCCCGGGCCACGCGGCGGTAGGCGACGAGGTCGAGGTCGACCCGAAACCCGGGGATGCTCTCGAGCTTGTCGAGCGTGCCTCCGGTGTGGCCGAGGCCCCGGCCCGACACCATCGGCACCGTCACGCCGCAGGCTGCCGCGATCGGGGCGAGGATCAGGCTGGTCTTGTCGCCCACGCCGCCGGTCGAGTGTTTGTCGACCTTGGGGCCGGGAATGTCGGAGAGGTCGATCACCGTGCCGGAGTGGAGCATGGCGTGCACGAGCGCGGCGGTCTCGGCGGGCGTCATGCCCCGCCAGAGGATCGCCATCGTGAGGGCCGACCACTGGTAGTCGGGCACGTCGCCCGTGGCGATGCCGCCCACGAGGAAGTCGATGTCAGCGGCGGAGAGTTCCCCGCCGTCGCGCTTCCTGCGGATCAGATCGACGGCCCGCATGGCGAGGGCTCCGCTCTCAGGGCCGGGCATGCGTGGCGAACTGCCGATCGCCCGCGTCGCCGAGGCCGGGCACGATGTAGCCGTTGGCGTCGAGACCCTCGTCGAGGGCGGCCACGTGAATGGCCACGTCGGGCATCGCCTCCGAGAGTCGCTTCACCCCCTCGGGCGCGGCGATGATCGCCAGGAAGATGACCCGCGGGATGCCGGCAGCCCGGAGGATCTCGCAGGTCCTCACGGCCGAGCCGCCGGTCGCGAGCATCGGGTCGACGACGATCGCCACCGTGGCGGCGCAGCTGGCGGGGAGCTTGTTGTAATACTCCTGCGGCCGGAGCGTGGCCTCGTCGCGGTAGAGGCCGACGTGCCAGACCTCCGCGTCGGGAATGAGTTCGAGCAGCCCCTCGGCCATCCCGAGCCCGGCCCGGAGGATCGGCACGATCGCGATCCGATCGGCGATCCTGAGGCCTCCCGCCGTGCCCAGCGGCGTGGGCACGCGAAGGTCGGCCGTGGCCAGCGACGCGGTCGCCTCCACCGCCACCAGCCGCGTGATCTGGCCGACGGCCCGGCGAAACTCGGGGGGCTTCGTGGCGGGATCGCGCAGGGCGGCCACGTGGTGGGCCACCAGCGGATGCGTCGACACCTTCACCCGTGCCATGCGACCGCTCCTGGGCGCCTGCGGCGCCTGCCGATCGAACCTGTGCCGCTGATCATACGGGGCCGGGGCGGCTTCGCGAATCTGCGTCGGCTGACACGTCAGCGGTAGACTCCGCCGTCAGTGCCAGCCCGGTGGCCCGCCCATGAGGATGCCGATGACCACTCCCCGCGCCGTGCCTTCGGACGACGCCCTCCTTGCCGCCGCCCGACGCGCCGGCGCCAACGCCCACTCGCCGTATTCCGGCTGGAAGGTCGGTGCGGCGGCCGTCTTCGCGGAGACCGGCGGCGAGGTGTTTTCCGGCGCGAATGTCGAAAATGCTTCCTTCGGGCTCACGCTCTGCGCCGAGCGCACGGCGATCTGCGCGGGCGTGGCCGCCGGTGGCCGCCGGCTGGTGCGGATCACGCTTGCCTGCCATGACTCGACGGGCATGCCCTTGGCAAAGATCGCCCCCTGCGGTGCGTGCCTGCAGGTGATCGCCGAGTTCGGCACGGCCGACACGGCGATCGTGATCGATGGCCGGGGCGTGTTTCGGCTGGCCGACTTCCTGCCACTGCCCTTCGGCGCCGACTCGCTCAAGGCGCATGTCGACCCGGCGGGCCCAAGTCGAGGCAGATGAGTTCGGCGGCGTTCCGAAGGTAGAGCCGGCCTGCGGCAAGGGCCGGCAGGGCGCGGAGCGTCCCGCCCGCCGCGGCGAACGGGCGACACCGACCGAGGATCCGCAGGCCGGCGGGATCGGGATTCACGAGGATCAGTTCGCCGCTCGTGCAGGCCACGAGCAACTTGCCATCGACGGCGAGGAGCGTGCCGTAGCCCAGGTCTCCCGCCGTCCATCGCACCCGGCCGGTGGCCCGGTCGAGGCACTTCAGCGCCGCCGGCGGCACGTCGTCGCGGCCGTCGATGGCATAGAGATGGCCGCCCACCTCCACCGGCGTCGCATACTGCGAGGCCAGCGACTCCGTGCCCTGCCAGACGGGCGTGACCGATCTCGCGTCGAACGCGGCATAGACCGAGCCGATCCCGTAGGCCGCCGTCACCATGAGGTGCCCGTCGCCAAACACCACCGGCGAGGCGGCGTTGACGGTCGGCCCCCGTTGGCCGAACGGAAAGCTCCAGCATTCGCGGCCATCGGCGGCGTCGAGGAGCTGGCAGCGGTAGCGGCTGACGACCAGCGCATGGTCGCGGCCGTCGAGCCGCACGGCCAGCGGGGCCGAATAGCTCGCGGGCTCGTCGGTCGCCGTCCAGAGCGTCTCGCCCGTGTCGAGGTCGAAGGCCACGACGCCGGCCCCGCGGCGGGCACCGCCGACGTTCACGATCACCCGCCGCCCGATCACGAGCGGCGTGGAGCCCGCCCCGAAATAGCCCTCCGCGGCGTCGAACTCCCGGTGCGTGGTCCGCGACCAGAGCCGCTTCCCCGTGGCCGCCTCGACGCAGGCGAGCACGCCCTGCGCGCCGAACACGATCACGCGGTCGCCGGCGACGACCGGCGTGCAGAGCGGCCCGGCGTCGCCCCCCACCTGCGGCACGAACGAGGTCGCATGGCCGTCGCTCCAGAGCGGCTCGCCGCTGGCGGCGCCGACGGCCTCGAGCACCTCCCGGTCGCCAACCCGGTGAAAGAGAAACAGCCGCCCGCCGGCCACCGCAGCGCCCGCGACGCCCGCCCCCACTTGCCGTCGCCACACGACCGGCGGCCCGGCATCGGGCCATGCGTCGAGGATCCGCTCATCGGCCGCCGTCGTGCCGTTGCGAGCCGGCCCGAGGATCTGCGGCCAGTCGCCGGCGGCGGCGAGCGAGCAGGCCATGAAGGCCAGCACAGTCAGCGGCGCAGTGGCGAGGCGTGTGATGGTCATATCGAGAATGACAGTCGGTGATCCGGCAAGGAACGAACGCTGTAAAACCGGGAAGGCGAGGGGGTCGGCGAACGCTCGAGGAGCCTCGGGCGTATCCTCGCCCCGGCGACGATCCGAAGGAGTCGGTCCTCCGACCGACTTTTGCCGCCCCCGAGCCGGCAGGCCACCTAGGCCTCCCCTCGGGCGGCCTGGCGGAACGACTTGTAGCCCGGCACGAAGAAGCACGTCCCGCTCACGAGGCCGAAGAGCACGTGCTGCCAGTCGGGCACGAGGCACATCACCAGCGCCGTCGCGAAGAGCGCCACCGCCTGCACGTAGAACACACCCGAGAGGATGCCCGCCTTCACGAAGAACACGAGGCCGGCGAAGAGCGCGAGCACCGGCGAGAGCGTGAGCACGGGCAGGCCGAGGAGCTGCTCGATGCCGAAGAGGAGTGAACTGGCGATCATGCTCCCGGCCCAGACGTGGGCGATCTGCCGTTCGACCGCCGTCACCGGGCCGCGGCGGTGCCGCAGCGCCCAGAAGATCGGCGCCCAGAGCGCGAGCCCGCCGCCCCAGAGCACCACGTACGGCCAGCGGCTGCTCACGCCCCGCCAGGCGAGCACGTCGGTCACCACGCAGAGCGCGAGAACCACCACCGAGTGCCACATCCAGAGGAGGCCCCAGTTCTCGAGCACCACCGCATGGTGCGTTTCGCGAAACAGCCGGCTCACCACGTCGGACAGACCGCCCCGCCGCGCCGCGATCGGCTCGCCCGCCAAGGCGGCCCGAAGGTCGGCGGCAAGGGAGGCGGCCGAGGCATAGCGAAGATCCTGCGGCTTCTGCAGGCTCTTGAGCGCGATCATTTCCAAGTCGCGGTCGGCGGCCGGGGCGACGGAGTGCGGCAGCGGAGGATCGGTCTCGAGCACGGCGAGGAGCGTGTCGACCGGGGTCTGCGCCTGAAACGGCGGGCGGCCGCAGAGCATCTGATAGAGGATCGCCCCCAGGCTCCACACGTCGCTCGCCGGGCCGACGTCACCGCGGCTCCCGGCAGCCTGCTCGGGCGACATGTAGCAGGGCGTGCCGAGGATGGCGCCGGTGTGAGTGACGGCGCTGTCGTCTTCCAGCCGCTTGGCAAGGCCGAAGTCGGAGACGAGCGGCTCGCCGGCCACGTCGATGAGGATGTTGGAGGGCTTGAGGTCGCGGTGGAGCACGCCGCGGTCGTGCGCCGCCTGCACGGCGTCGGCCACCTTGGCGAGGATCGCGGCCGCCTCCCGCGGGGGCAGCGGCCCGGCAGCGAGCCGCTTCGCCAGCGTGGTGCCCTCGATGAACCGCATGCTGTAGAAGGGGATCCCGTCGTGCTCGCCGACCTCGCAGTTCGGCACGATGCCGGGTTTATCGAGCCGGGCCGCTGCCGCCGAGGGTCGCGGCCGGGAAGCTCGCCAAGGTGGCCGACGCCGTGCAGGCGGCGCCCGACCGCGGCGTGCTCCACCGCGACCTCAAGCCCTCCAACATCCTCATCGACGT
>JBJTDZ010000027.1:0-15205 GCA_046092585.1 Pirellulales bacterium
CACCGGCAGCCCCTCGTGGCAGCTGCCGATCTGCAGGCATCGGCGAGCAGCCGGCCGGAGGCACGCGCAAGAGCCGGGGAGCTTTGTGCACCGCAGGCCGCCCGGAGCCGTGTGGGAAGCACACTCACAAAGCCCCCCGGCTCTTGCGCGTGCCTCCGGCCGGCTGCTCGCCGATGCCTGCAGATCGGCAGCTGCCACGAGGGGCTGCCGGTGCCCCGGGAGCCGGGCTATGGGAGCAAGCGCAGCCAGGATGGCGAAGCGCAGCGGACATGCAGTGAGCGGCGGGCGTGATGCCCGACGCGAACGTCCGGCGACGGGGCACGGGCAGCCCCCCGCCCGCGCAACGCTACTTCGTGGGCGCGAATGCCGGTGGAAGCTTGTCGCCGCGTTTCTCGACGGCGGCGCGGGTCGTGATGTACACCCACTCCTCGCCGTCCTTCTCCTTCACGACGTAGACGAGCTTTCCGTCGGGATTCGACTTCGCGAGGATCACCCGGAGGATCTCGTCGGCGGTCTTGTTCTTCTCGTCGAGGCCGAACGACTGGTTCTTCGTGATGCCCTCGAGTTGCAGGTCGCCGCCAAGGATCTCCATCGGCACGCCCGTCTCGTCCGACACCATCTGGATCGACCGCTCGAGGTTGTCCTTCGCGAAGGTGAGCGTCAGCTTCTTGGCGAGCTTCTCGAGCGCCGTCTTCGGGGTGGCCGGGGGCGGGGCCGCTGCGGCTACGGCGACGCCGCCCCCCGGTGCCTGGGCGAGGGCGATCTCCGCGGCCAGCGCCACGTTGTGGGCGGCGTGCTTGGGCAGGTAGGCGTTGACGACGATGCCCTTCCCCTCCGCGCCGGCCCGGACCTGCGCCGACAGGGCGCGGATCATGCCCGGCAGCCGCATCACCAACACGCGGCCGTAGGGGGCCGGATTCAGGTCGGTGCAGTAGCGTTCCACCATGTCGGCGAGGCCGTCGATCCGGCTGGCGATCTCCGTAGCGAGCCCGTCGGCCGCCACGTCGAGCGTCGCCACCGCGTCCATCTCGACATAGAGGCTGTCGCCGAAGTGGAGCGAGAGGGCCGCCGCCTGCACCGCCTCGCCGAAGAGGCCGTCGATCGGGTCGGCCAGTTTCGCCAGCGGTCCGGCCAGCACGGGCCGGCCGGTGTTGAGCAGGTAGTGCGGCGAGCCGAGCAGCGTCACGTGCCGCGTCGCATCGAGCATCCCCACCAGCCGCTCCATGTCGCCGGGAAGCGCCGCCTGGAGCGGCCCGCCATCGGCCGCGGCGACCAGACCGTCTCGCACGATCCTCGCGATGAGCGGCTCCTTCGCCGACTCCCCGCCCTTCAGCGAGAGGGATGCGTCCTGGCTGACCTCCACGTTCGGGGCGATCACGAGCACGCGGCCCTTTTCGACCGAGGGCACCCAGAGGCTCAATGTGTCTGTCTGGTGGACGATTTCGTCGCCGATCTTGAGCTTGCTGGTGCGGCCCCACGCCTCGCGCCGCGATTCGTCGTCGGCCGGGGCACCGCGGCCTTCCACGAACCGCACGGCGTAGGCCCCGATCACCTCGTCGGGCCCACCCGCCTGCCAGCCCGCCTGCACCGTCTCGACGGCCTCGATGTCGCCGCCGGCGAGCGTCACCAGCGTGGCCACCGCCTGCTCCGCCGTCGGGCCGAGCGACTTCAGAAACAGCGTGCCCTCGGAGTCGGTGGCGACGTCCGCCAGCCGTGCCACGAGGATCAGCTGCGATCCCGGCGCGAGATACGCGAGCGTGGGGGGCGGACCGCTGGTGGGTGATGCCCACGGGAGCGTCGGGTCGTCCACCACCACCTGCTTCGGCGGCGTGGCCTCCTTGCCGCCAGCCGTGGCCGCGGTCGATGGCGTTGGCTTCGACGGCGACTCGCCGCCGGCCACGGTCACCGCCGGCGCGGCCGGCGCTGGCTCCACGACCGCCGGAGGAGTCGGGGCGGGAGACGGCGTGGCCCGCGGCCGAGCCTCCCGAGCCGCGCCGGGCCGCGATGCGAGTTCGGCTGCCCGCGGCCTCGGCTTCTTCGCAGCGTTGATCCGGTACGCCACGAGCCCCACCGAGGCCGCCAGGATCAGGCCCACGATCAGGCCGCCCATCATCCGCAGTCTCTTCGCCCGCTGCCGCGCCACCTCCGCCGCCGAGGGCAGACCGGCCGGCCTCCGCTCCGCCGCCACGGCGCCGCCACGCACGGTGGCCGGCGCCGAAGCCGTCGGGAAATCCGGGGTCTCGACTGCTGCGTGCCCGCCGGCGCCGGCGGCGACCGGCATCGCGACCGGCGGTGCGGCGATGCCAAGGCAGGTGGCGATGGCATTGGCCACCTCGGCCGCGGTCTCATACCGCTCGGTCGGGTCGCGGGCCATCATGTAGCCCACGAGCGTGGCGATTTCCCCCGGCACGTCGTCGGGCAGCGGAGCGGGCCCCACGAACGAGGCCTGGCGGAGCGTCTCCTGCGGCGCGCCCTGCCAGCAGGGCCCGTGGCCGGCGAGGAGCGCGTAATAGACGGCCCCCAGCGCGTACACATCGGACCGCATGTCACAGACGGCGCCGGGCACCAGCAGTTCGGGTGCGATGAACGCCGAACGCCGTGCGAGCCGGGCCACCTCGGCGTCGGTGCCCACGAGCGGCCGCAGGGGCACGAGGTGCGGATCGTAGACGAGCGGAAACTGCAGCAACCGCACGCGGCCGGTCCGTTCGATGCCGCCGGGCGCAGGCTCCCGCCGCAGGGCGTCGAGCGAGAGCCCGCCGTGCACCGCGCCCAGCGAGTGGATCTCGGCCACCGCCTTCGCCATCTGCCAGACGAGCACGCCCGCCTGCTGCACCGGCAGTTTCCCGAACCGCTCGACCTCGTCGGCGAGGTTCATCCCCGCCACATGTTCGCAGATGATGAATCGCCCCGCCTCGTGCTGCTCGAGCGACCAGAGCCGGCCAAGCATCGGGTCGGAGGTCTGGTTCGTGGTGGTCGTCCGCTTGACGATCTCCGTCCATACGTCGAGCTGCCTGCACCGCTTGGCGTTGAGCAGCACGAGTTCGACGATCCGCCCCGAGGGCTCGTGGCGGGACGTGAAGAGCAGCGCCTCGCCGTCGTGCTCGTGCCGCTCGAGAAGGCGATAATCGCCCAGGACAAACGGCCCTTTGTCGCCGATCGCGAGCCGCTTGGCCTGCCATCTCGTGATCGCGCCACGGGCGAGCAGCCAGACGGCGATCGACCGCCCTGAATCGTCGCCCCCCTCGGCCGCCAAGTGCGCCGCATACTCGCCGCGCAGCGCGTCGATCGCGGCGGCGTCGAACAGCCGGCAGGCGACGAGCAACTGCCAGAACTCGGCGGGTGTGGGGACGGGCATGGAAGAACGAGCCTCGACCGCACGATGCTAGCGGTTTTTGCCGAAAGCCGCGCCCCGACCGGCAATCCCCGGGGACGTCCCGGGTGCTATGATCCCCGCCCGACATCCCGCCCCGCCGGAGCCCGCGAGCCATGCCCCCCAGCGACCCTGCCCGCATCTACTTCGAGCGGGCCGCCGCGGAACTCGACCTCTCGGAAAGCATGCGGCGGCTGCTCGCGACACCCAGACGGGAGGTGCAGGTGCAGCTGCCGGTCGAGCGAGACTCCGGCGAGATCGCCACGTTCATCGGCTACCGGGTGCAGCACAACGACGCCCGCGGGCCCTTCAAGGGGGGGCTGCGCTACCACCCACAGGTCGATCTCGACGAGGTGCGGTCGCTCGCGGCGCTGATGACCTGGAAGACGGCCGTCGTCGACATTCCCTTCGGTGGCGCGAAGGGAGGCGTGGCGATCGCACCATCCGACTGCTCGCTCCGCGAGCTCGAACGGCTGACGCGGAAGTTCGTCGACGCGTTGCACGACCTCTTTGGCCCCGACGTCGACATCCCGGCGCCCGACATGGGCACCACCGCCGACATGATGGCCTGGATCATGAACCAGTACGGACGCCACCACGGCTTCTCCCCCGGGTGCGTGACGGGCAAGCCGGTCGAGTACCACGGCATCCCGGGCCGCGAGGAGGCGACGGGCCGCGGCGTCGGGGCGCTCACGCTCAAGCTGCTCAGCCGCCTCGGCCGGAAGATCCCCGGCACCCGGGTGGCGATCCAGGGCTTCGGCAACGTGGGCACGCACGCCGCGAAGTATCTCGCCGACGCGGAGTGCCGGATCGTCGCCGTCGGCGACGCCTCGGCGGCCTTCCGCAACGACCGCGGCATCGATGTGCTCGAACTCCTCCGCCACGCCCGCAGCCACGGCGGCCGGCTGGCCGGCTTCGCGGGGTGCGATGCGATGTCCGGGGAGGAGTTGCTGGCCGCCGACTGCGACGTGCTCATCCCCGCGGCGCTCGGCGGCGTGATCACGGCCGCGAACGTGGCGACGATCCGGGCCCCGATCATCATCGAGGCCGCCAACGCGCCGATCGACCCCGAAGCCGACGAGCGGCTTGCGTCGGGCGGTGTCGTCGTGCTGCCCGACATCCTCGCCAACGCGGGCGGCGTGACGGCCAGCTGGTTCGAGTGGGTGCAGAACCGGCAGTACTACCAGTGGGGCATCGACCGTGTTCGCGGCGAACTCGACCGCATCCTCGGCCAGGCGTTCGAGCAGGTCTGGCAGCTGTCCCAGTCGCGGTCGCTTTCCCTCCGCACGGCGGCCTACGTGCTCGGCGTCGGCCGCGTGGCCCGCGCCACGGCGCTTGGCGGCACGGGGTGATAAAACGGGCCACGAGCGGCACGCACGACGCGACGACCGCGAGGGGCTGCCAGTGCCCCGTGAGCCGGGCTATGGGAGCAAGCGAAGCCAGGATGGCGAAGCGCCGCGAACATGCAGTGAGCGTCGGACATGATGTCCGCCGCGAACGTCCGGCGATGGGGCATTGGCAGCCCCGAGCCGCACCACCACGGGCCCCGTGCTACGGCCCATCGGCCGCCGCCGGCTTCGGCAGTCCCGCCTCATCGAGCACGACGGCCCGCGTCTCGACCTCGACGGGCTCTCCCTTCGCGACGGTGAGCTTCACCACCCAGCCCGTCCACTCCGGCGGATCGACCGGATAGTAGTCGAACACGAAGTTGCCGAGGCTGTAGACGATCGGCGCCCCGCGATGGAGATCCACCGTCTGCGTGACGTGCGGGTGGCCGCCGATCACGGCCGCCGCACCGGCCTCCACCATCGAGCGGGCGAAGGCCCGATCCGCCTCCAGGGGCCCCGCGACCAGCTCCTCGCCCCAGTGCACGTAGGGCACCACCACGTCGGCCTGTTTCCGGGCCGCGGCGATGTCGGCGAGCAGGTCGGGCTCGCGGAGGGGGGCCACGCCAGGGCTCGCGGCCGTCGCCGCGTAATCGCCGGCCCGGAAGCCGTTGGCGGCGAGCAGCGCGATCCGCACGCCGTCCTTCTCCAGCACGAGCGGCTTCCTCGCCTCGGCGAGCGTGCGGCCGGCGCCGAAGCGGCCGATCTTCTCGCGATCAAGGATGTCGAGGCACTCCACGAGTCCCTCGGGGCCGAAGTCGAAGGCGTGGTTGTTGCCGAGCGACAGTGCGGTGAAGTAGCGGGCCAGGTGCCGGGGCGAGTCGGCAGCCCCGCGAAACACGTAGGTCTTGTGGGCCAGTTTCCCGCCCCGGCCGAGCACGCATTCGAGGTTGCCGATCGTGAAGTCGGCATCGAGCAGCAGATCGGCACAGGCGGCGAACGGATCGCGGCCCGAGGCCACCGCGTGGCCGGGGCCGTTGTCGAGCATCACGTCGCCCACGAACACGACCGACACCACCCCGACGGGCGAGGTCTTCCGCGGGATCGCCGCCGGCTCGTCACCCCGGGCAGCCGCGTGGGCGACCATGGCCAGGGCCAGGCACGTCGCGGCACGAAGGGGGATACGCATGGGCATCGGGATCAGTGCGCGGCGGGCCGATACCACGCGCCGCGAAGCCAGTCGGCGACCAACTCGATCTGCTCGCCGGTGAGCGGCGGGATCGCGCCCTCCGCGGCCACGCCGAACCGCGGCATGCGGTCGTTGGAATCGCCGTAGAACCGCACGTGCATCGGATCGGCGATGATCCCCGCGAGCCATTCGCGGCCGCCCCAGCCGGTGAGGTCGGGGGCCGAGCCCGGATCGGTGCCATTGTCGCGGTAGGCATGGCAGGCGCCGCAGCGGTCGGCGGCGGCGACGAGTTCGCGGCCCTTCTCCACGAGCCCCGCAATCTCCTGCGGCACGGGCCGCCCCGCCTCCGCCGTCATCGCCGCCACCACGGCATCGACATCGCTCTTCGGCCATGTCGACTCGTCGGCCAGGTCGTCACGCACGAACGACACCATGTCGCCGTCCTTGTGGGCTGTGTTGCCGAAGTAGGCCGGCCCGGCCACCTGCTCGACGTCGAGCAGCCCGCGCATCCAGCCCGCCGAGCCGAAGGCGAAGAGGTTGGCGGCCGACGACCGGGCGATCACCGCCTCGGCATCGGGAGCCAGCGGGTCGACGTGGGCGTGGCAGCTCGCGCAGTGCTGGGCGAAGAGCCGCGGCCCCTGCGAGAGCGGATCCTGGCGCACGAGTTCGAGCATGCCGGCCGGCGGGATCTTCTCGGGCCGGCCGGCGAGTTCCACCGCGCGGGCCGCGTCGGCCTTCGCCTGCTTCACGGCGTCGAGAAAGGCCTGCGAGCGGCGCACCTTTTCGAGCCTGTGCCACTGCCGCTCGATCGCGGCCGCTTTCGTCGCGTCGCCGCCGACGGCCGCCACGAGTTTCGCCGCATCTCCCCCCGTCTCGTCGTGGAGTGCTTCGGCCTCGGCGAGCGCGGCCCGGTTCACCCACAGGGCGCAGTAATCCTCGTTGAGCGCCAGCGCCGTGAGCAAGCCGGCACCGGCGAGCACCGCCAGCGTGAAGGCCACGTTGAACCGGTGGCCCAGCCGCCAGCCGCCGATGATCGGCATGAGAAACATCACGCCCATGATCAGACCGGGCACGAGGATCGCGCCCACGAACTCACCGGTCGCCCCCCAGCCCTCGAAGACCTTGAGGAACTGGAAGAGGAAGAGGAAGTACCACTCGGGCCGGGCCGCGGGATACGGAAGCGAGGGGTCGGCCGGCGCGCCGAGTTCGGCCCCGAGATGGCCCGGGTGCACCGCCTCGCCGGCGATCATCGCCCGGATCGCAGGCACGAGGATCACTCCCAGCACCACCGCCATCACCGCGAGCATCGCCACGGCGTCCTTGAGCACCTGATCGGGCCAGAACATCGCGTCGGGCCTGGTGATCGGCTGCTTGGCGTGGAGGCCGTGCTTGCGGAACACCGCCAGGTGCACCACGAGGAAGAGCACGAGCGTGGCCGGCAGGAAGCCGGCGTGGAGGGCGAAGAAGCGGGTGAGCGTGTGGTGGCCATACTCCGGGCCGCCGATCACGAGCTGCTGCAGCGACGGGCCCACCACGGGCACGATGCCGGCGAGGTTCGTGGCCACGATCGTGGCCCAGTAGCCCTTCTGGTCCCAGGGCAGCAGGTAGCCGGTCAGGGCCATGCCGAGCACGAGCATCATCAGCACGAGCCCGAGCCAGAAGTTGACCTCGCGGGGGGCCTTGTAGGCGCCGTCGATCACCACCTGCAGCAGGTGCAGCGCCAGCAGCACCACCATCGCCTGGGCCATGAAGTGGTGGATGCCGCGGAGCAGCCAGCCGCCGGCCATCTCGTGCTGGATGTAGTAGACGCTCTCCCAGGCGGTCTGGGCGCTGGGCGAATAGCTGGCCCAGAGAAAGAGCCCCGTGATCACCTGCGTCATGAACGCGAACACGAGCGTGCTGCCCCACACGTAGCGCCAGCGGGCCCCGCCCGGCACCCGCTCATAGAGCGCCTCGTGAAGCAGGGCCCGGTAGCCGGTGCGGTCATCGAAGAAGTCGGACAGCCGGCCGAGCGGGCCTTTGCGGACGGGCTTCATCCCTGCACCACCTTCTCCGCCACGCCTGCGCGGAACTTCTGCCATTTCACCTCGACCTCACCGTTGGCCCCCACGCGACACTCCAGGTCGTCCATGGGTCGCGGGCTCGGGCTCGGGGCGACGATCCCGCCGTCGAGCAGGAAGGAACTGTTGTGGCAGGGGCAGCGAAAGCAACGGCCCCCCTGCTCCAGGTCGACGAAGCAGCCCGCGTGCGGACACGTGGCGGAGAGGGCCTGCACCTCGCGGGAACCCGGCTGCCTGCTGAGGTAGACGGCGCCCACCGGTTCGGCGGCGAAGCCCGTCCAGGCGTCGACGCGGTCGGTGATCACGGGGAACTGGCGGGGGATCCCGTCGTCGGGCACCGCGGCGAGGTCGGCGACCGGGAGGAACGAGGCCGCGCCCCGGGTCCGCCGTAGCGGATCGAGAAACGCCCAGAGCCCGGCAGCCACCGGCGGGAGCGTGGCCAGCCCACCGCAGGTCACGGCGAGCAGTTTCGCAAGGAAGCCGCGGCGGGAATCGTCGGGGTGCCGTCCTGCCATCGCTGCAGCCTCCTGATCTGGCATCTCGTGTGATCCCGCCGTTCAGGCCGGCGTTGCCTGCAGGGCGAGCCATGCCTCGTCGACCGCCGCCACCACCCTGGCATGCGCGGTCTCGAACGGACCGTCGACGATCGTGCCGGCCGCCGCCTTGTGGCCACCGCCGCCGAACCCCGCGGCAAGCGCATTGCAGTCGAGCCGGCCACGGCTGCGGAAGCTCACCTTGATGCGGCCGTCGGGCTGCTCGATGAGGATCACCGCCACCTCCGTCCCCTTGACCGCCAGCGTGAGGTTGACGAGATCCTCGGTGTCGGCGGGCTGCGCCTTCACCTCCTTGATGTCCTTCTGCCGCACCGTCGACACAATCACCTTGCCGTCATGAGCGGTCACCGCGCCCGCGAGCGTCCGCCCCACGAGGTGCAGCCTGGCGAGCGAGTCCTGCTCGAAGAGTTCGCGGTAGATGGCGGTCGGGTTCGCACCGGCGTCGACCAACCGGCCGGCGATCCGGAAACTCTCGCCGCTCACCGATGGAAACCGGAAGCCTCCGGTGTCGGTCGAGAGCCCCGCGTAGAGCGGCGTGGCGATCGCCTCGGTGAGCGGCACGCGGAGCCGCAGGCCGATCTCGTAGACGATCCGTGCGGTCGCCTCGGCGGCCGTGTCCTTGAACCAGCGGTCGGAGAGGTCGTCTTCGCTCACGTGGTGGTCGATCACGAGCACGCGATCCCGCATCGACTTGGCCACGTCGCCCATCGCACCGAGCTGGGCCCAGGCGCTGGTGTCGAGCACGATGAAGAGATCCCGGTCGGCAAGATCGGCCGGCCGCACGCCCGAGGCGAGCGACTCGATCCGCCGCCGAGGGTCGATCCATGCGAGGTTGGCGGGGGTCGCCTGGGCATTGACGATCCGCACGTCCTTGCCGATAGCCTCGAGGATCCCGGCCATGCCGAGCTCGCTGCCGAGCGCGTCGCAGTCGGGACGCACGTGGCTGGTGAGGACGACGCGGCTCGAACCGCGGAGCACGTCGAGCAGGGTCGCCCAGTCGAGTCGCATCATGCCTTCCCGTGAGGAGCGGGTGCGTCGGCCACGATCCGGCTCGCGGCCGCCACGTCGGCGGCGAGCTGCGATGTGAGCTCGTCCACCGACGCGAACCGACGAGTGTCGCGCACGCGTTCCAGCAAGTCAACGTCGAGCGACCTGCCGTAGAGATCGCCGCCGAAGCCGACGAGGTGCACCTCCACCGAGATCGCGGTCTCCCCGAACGACACGTTCGGGCCCACGTGCACGGCGGCGGCATGCCACGCGCCGTCGAGCGGCACCCGGCCGGCATACACACCCCCGCCCGGCAGCAGCGTGTCGATGCCGGAGAGATTGGCCGTGGGAAAGCCGAGCGTGGCCCCCCGGCGGGCGCCGACCACCACCGTGCCGGTGAGACGGTAGGGGGCGATCGCCAGCGAGTTGGCCTCGGCCACCGCGCCGGCAGCGATCAACGTCCGGAGCCGCGAACTCGACACGGGCCCACCCCCGACGACGACGGCCGGCACCACCTCGAGTGCGACGCCGTCGCGGCGACAGAGGTCGGCCAACAGGGCCACGTCGCCCCGGCGTCCGGCCCCGAAGCGAAAGTCGGCCCCCTCCACGAGCGCGCGCACGCGAAGCCGCTCGACGAGAATCTCGTCGTAGAAGGCTTCGGCCTCCCGACCGAGCAGTGCGGCGGTGGCAGGCTGCACGTGCACCGCGTCGAGCCCGAGCGACAGAAGCAACTCCGCCCGGCGCCGGGGCGTGGTGAGCGGCACGGGCGCCGCATCCGGCCTGAGCACGCTGGCGGGATGCGGGTCGAAGGTCACCGCGACGGCCGGCACGCCGTGCCGCTCCGCGGCGGCCATCAGCCGCGCCGCGATCGCGGCATGGCCGAGGTGCACGCCGTCGAAGTTGCCCACGGTGGCCGCGCACGGTCGCGACGCCGCGGCCTGGTCGCGGGCAAAGACGAGCGGTGCGGGCAGGTCGGGGCGTGGCACGACGGGGCAGTGTAGCGTGCCGACGCTATGCTTGAGGCTTCCCGAGGAGGCAGCCGTTCGTGAACCAGATCTCGAGCGTGGGTGAGGACCGGCAGATCTACCTCTCGGCCGACATGGCCTGTCGGCTGGCGGCGATCGACATCGGCTCAAACAGCGTGCGGCTGCTGGTGGCCGAGGCGCTCCGCGGCGGCGCCTACCGGATCCTCGACGAGGAGCGGGAGCCCACGAGGCTGGGGCGGAGCGTGTCGGTGGAAGGGCGGCTCGACGACGAGTCGATGGACCGCACCGTGGCCGCCCTCCGCACGTTCAAGGAGATCGCCACGGGCTACCAGGTGACCCGCCTGCGAACCATCGCCACCTGCGCCGTCCGCGAGGCGCGAAACGGCCCGGAGTTCTGCCGCCGCGTCCGCGAGGAGGTGGGGCTGGAGGTGGAGGTGATCTCGGGCGAGCGCGAGGCCCGCCTCGCCTTCGCCAGCGTGCAGAGCGCCTTCGACCTCACCGGCCGCAACACGGTGGTTGCCGACATCGGCGGCGGCAGCACCGAGATCGTGTTCGCCACCGGCAACCTGATCGAATCGATCTTCTCGACGCCGCTCGGGGCCGTGCGGCTGACCGAGCAGTTCGCCCTCGGCGACTGCTGCGAGCGGCCCGAGGCGCTGCGGGCGCTCGAGCGGCTCGACGACGAGGTCGCCGGCGTGCTCAAGAAGCAGACCACCCGGCCGCTCTTCGCCCCGCACCTGCTGGTGGGCTGTGGCGGCACGTTCACCACGCTCGCCGAACTGATGATGGCCGCGAAGCGGCAGGTCGACCTGCCGGTGGCCGGCTACCAGGTCTCGCACGCGGACGTGCGCCACCTGCTCGACCGTCTGCGGAAGATGCCGCTGCGGGCGCGGCGGAGCATGGCGGGCATGACCCCCGACCGGGCCGACATCATCATCGCCGGACTGACGATCGTCGACGCGCTGATGAAGCGGTTTCACGTCAACACGCTCGCGATCCACATCCGTGGCGTCCGCGACGGCCTGCTTCGCGAGATGATCGACGACGCGGCCGTGGCCGACGGCTCCGACGACGCGGCTCTCCGCGACGCGGCGATCGAGCGGCTGGCAGCCGCCTGCTCCGGCGAACTCGAGCACGGCCGTCGCGTGGCGACGCTCGCGGGGCGGATCTTCGAGCAGCTGGCGACACCGCTGGAACTCGAGCCGGGCGACCGCCTGCTGCTCGAATGCGCCGCGCGGCTCCAGGACGTGGGCTACGTGATCAACTACGACCAGCACCACAAGCACAGCTACCACCTGATCCGCAACAGCCGCCTGCCCGGCCTTCGGCCCCACGACCTCGAACTGATCGCGAACGTCGCCCGCTACCACCGCGGGGCCCACCCCAAGCGAAAGCACGAGAACCTCGCACGACTCTCGTCGGCCGACCAACGGCGGGTGCAGCGGATGGCCGCGATCCTCAGGATCGCCGGCGGGCTCGACCGCAGCCGCACCCAGCAGGTCCGCGACGTGACGGCCAGCGTCGCCGACGGCCGGGTGATCATCGAGGCTGCCGCCGACCAGGAGCCGCAGGTCGACCTCTGGGGCGCGGAACGCCGTACCGACCTCTTCGAGAAGGTGTTCGGCATGCCGGTCACGATCCGCTGGGCCGGCCAGCCGGCGTGAACACCGGGGGCCCCGTCAAGCGTCGCGCCGTCGTACCGCTCACGCGGTGACGCTTCCCGGGCGTATCGCCCACCGTGGCTTCTGGAAGCCCAATCGCGTAAGCGATGGGGACCTCGCCACACGTCGCGCCGTCGTACCGCTCACGCGGTGACGCTTCCCGGGCGTATCGCCCACCGTGGCTTCTGGAAGCCCAATCGCGCAAGCGATGGGGACCTCGCCACACGTGACGCCGTCGTACCGCTCACGCCGTGACGCTTCCCGGGCGTATCGCCCACCGTGGCTTCTGGAAGCCCAATCGCGTAAGCGATGGGGACCTTGCCACACGTGACGCCGTCGTACCGCTCACCCGGTGACGCTTCCCGGGCGAGTCGCCTTCCGCGACCCCTACAACCGGCAGAGCCGTGCCGCGGGCGGTGCGATCCATGTGGGACGGCTCTATCTGCCGATGAAAACGAGGATTTTGCGTCGCCTCTCACGCTCCGTCTGCATGCGCATCCACTATCTCGCTACCGCGGCCCTGCTGCTGCTTTCCGCCGTGGCTGTGGATCGCGCCGAGGCCGCCGGCCGCCGGTGGTTCAGCGGCCCGCGTTCGCAGGCCTCGCTGGGCACGCCGCAGAACCAGGCACCTTACGCGCCCGGTGCGTCGCCCTACGTTACAGGCCACGGCACGCGGCCGAAATACTTCGTGCCACCCACGAACCCGCGCACGCCGACGTGGAAGATGTACGGCACGCCGCCGGGCACCGTGCCGGGCGACTGGCCGAGCTACGCGCCGCTGGGCTTCGGCGGCTATCGCTTCCCAGCCGTCGGCAACCAGGCGTACCGCTAGGCCTGCGCCTGCCTGACCGGCACGACCGGCACCACCGGCCGGGCGTTTCTCCCCCGTGCGATTTTTTTCGCCGGGCCGTGACACGAACGCGTGCGGCGGCAACTCATCTTCCGTGGGCCGGGCTCGGGGGCCGCGGTCACGAACATTTTCCCTGACAGCAAAGGACGGTCATTCATGGATCCCCAGATCATCAGCTGGATCGTGAGCCTCGTCGCCGGCAGCGCCGGTGGCAACATCGTGGGCACGCTGCTCAAGAACCGGAACCTCGGCCCGATGCTCAACACGGTGCTCGGCCTCATCGGCGGCGGCGTGGGCGGCAAGATCCTCCCGATGCTCGTGCCGGCGATCGGCTCGCTCGTGGGCGGCACCGACAGCCTCGCCGGCACCGGCGGCCTCTCGGCGATCGTGGGCGCGCTGCTGCCGCTGATCGTCAGCTTCCTGAAGAAGCCGGCGACGACCTGATCACGACCGCGGTCACGCGGCGTTCTCGGCATTCCGGGCCGGGGGGCATACGCCCTCCGGCCCGGCTCTTTTCTTTCCGGGTATCCGCCCATGGGATCGTGCTCGAGCAGGGCTTCCCGGATAGCATCGGAGCGAAGGCGAATGACTGGGAAGAACGATACCGCGCCGCCGACACGCCGTGGGACAAGGGCCGCCCGCATCCGGCTCTGCTCCAGTGGCTCGTCACGCATCCGCGGCACATGACGGGATCGGTGCTCGTGCCCGGCAGCGGCCTCGGCCACGACGTGCGGGCCATCGCGGAGGCGGAGCCCGCGGCGCGAGTTCTCGGCCTCGACATCGCCCCGTCGGCCGTCGCCGCGGCGACTCGACGTCCGCATCCGCCCAACGCGACGTTTCGCGAGGGCGATCTCTTCGACCTTCCGCCCGACCTTCGCGGACGGTGTGCCTGGGTCTGGAAGCCCAATCGCGTGAGCGATGGGGACCACGCCGGACGTCACGCAGTCGTACCGCTTACGCGGTGACGCTTCCCGAATGCGGCGCTCACCGTGGCATCTGGAAGCCCAATCGCGTGAGCGATGGGGGCCACGCCGGACGTCACGCAGTCGTACCGCTCACGCGGTGACGCTTCCCGGATGCGGCGCTCACCGTGGCATCTGGAAGCCCAATCGCGTGAGCGATGGGGGCCGTCTTGGGCTCTCCCTGAAGCCCGCGGTTCGACCGGCCGCTGCGGGCGGCTAGGATGCGAAAGGTTTTTCACGTGTGCGTCGGCCCCAGAGCGGCCCCCGAGGGGCCCAGGTTCCGTGGCGGATCTGCTTGTCGTCACCGAGTCGGGGCTCTACTGCGAACGAGGCGATTTTTACATCGACCCCTGGCGGCGTGTGCCGCGGGCGGTGATCACCCACGCCCACGCCGATCATGCCCGGGCCGGATCCGACCGCTACCTCTGCGCCGCCGAGGGCAAACTCGTGCTCCGCTCGCGAATCGGCGGCGGATCGCCGATCGACACGCTCAGGCGCGGCGAGAGCGTCTCGATCAACGGGGTGCGGGTGTCGCTCCATCCGGCCGGTCACCTGCTCGGCTCGGCCCAGGTGCGGATCGAGCACGGCGGGATCACGTGGGTGGTCACCGGCGACTACAAGCTCCAGCCCGACCCGACCTGTGCCCCGTTCGAACACGTCCGCTGCGACGTGTTCGTGACGGAGTCGACCTTCGGCCTCCCCGTCTACCGCTGGCAGACCCCGGAGGCGATCGCCGCCGAGATCAACGCCTGGTGGCGGGCCAACCGCGACGCGGGCCGCACGAGCGTGATCCTCGCCTACGCGCTCGGCAAGGCGCAGCGACTCGCGGCGATGGTCGACCCTTCGATCGGGCCGATCGTGGCCCACGGTGCCGTGATGAAACTCGTGGAGGCCTACCGGGCCAGCGGCGTGCGGCTGCCGTCGATCGACCGCGTGCCACCGCGGGCCCGCCGCGTGGGCGACGGCCGTGCGCTGGTGATCGCGCCGCCGAGCGTGCTGAGCAGCCCGTGGCTGCGGCTGTTCGGCGAGTCGAGCCTGGCGGTGGCGTCCGGCTGGATGACCGTCCGCGGCATCCGCCGACGCCGGGGCGTCGAGCAGGGCTTCGTGCTCTCCGACCACGCCGACTTTCCCGGACTGCTGGCCGCCATCGAGGCCGCCCGGCCCCGGCGGGTGCTCGTGACGCACGGCTTCTCCGACGTGCTCTCGAGGTTCCTGCGGGAGCGCGGCCACGACGCCGCGCCGCTGGCGACGCGATTCACCG
>JBJTDZ010000028.1:0-19813 GCA_046092585.1 Pirellulales bacterium
GATACGCCCAAGGCTCCTCGAGCGTTTGCCGACCCCCTCGCCTACCCTCTCTGGTTTGCCACGTCGCCGCTCCACATAACCGAGATGCGTTCTAACACCGCTCGGGGCTCTTCGTGCCCCGAGCCTGCGTCACCGGTGACGCTGTCCCCATCGCTCACAAGAGTGGGCTTCCCGGCGGGGACCTGCGGCGGCAGAGCCCGGTCAAAACCGAGCGACACGGACCAGTTCGCCCTGCATGTGCCGTGCCGAACAGGATTGGCAGCGGGCACCGATCCGCCAAAGCGGATTGGTCGACGGAGCGAACGTCCGGTGACGGGGCACGGGGAGCCCGCGCCGAATAACGCCCGGAGGGCGATGGCATGACCGCTAGGGAGCCTTCACGCACCGGAAGCCGATGTGGTTGGTGCCGCTCGACACCTCCCCCTTGCCCCGGGTGCCCACGATGTATCGCGAGCAGTACTGGTCGCTGCAGAGATACGAGCCACCTCGCTGCACCCGCTTTGGCTGCCCGGGCTCCGCCGGATCGAAGCTATCGGCCGGACCACGGGGGTCGGTGACGGGGCCGTGGCCCGCGGCTTCCGCGTACGTGTCGGGTCGATACCAGTCGCTGCACCACTCCCACACGTTGCCCGACATGTCGTGCAGGCCGTAGCCGTTGGCCGGGTAGCGGCCCACCGGTGCGATGCCTGGAAAGCCGTCGGCGGCCGTATTCTCCCCCGGAAAGCGTCCCTGCCAGGTATTCGCCATCCAACGGCCAGCCGGTCGAAACTCGTGGCCCCACGGATACGGTGCACCGGAAAGCCCACCACGGGCGGCGAACTCCCACTCCGCCTCCGTCGGCAGCCGCTTCCCCGCCCACGCGGCGTAGGCCTCGGCATCCTCGAAGGCCACGTGCACGACGGGTTCGTCGTCTCGTCCCTCGAGGTCGCTGCCCGGCCCCTCCGGATGACGCCAGCAGGCGCCGGGCATGTAGGTCCACCAGCGGAGGTGCGCCGTTCCCGTGTCGTCACGGAGCGGCACCCATTCGCGGGGCGGCGTGAAGACGACCGACCCGGGCACCAGTTTCTCGGGAGGGGCGTCCGGGAAATCCTCGACCCGCGGGGTCCGCTCGGCGACCGTCGTGTATCCGGTCGCGGCCACGAACTCGGCGAACTGGCGGTTCGTCACCTCGTGCACGTCCATCCAAAAACCCGCAACCCGAACGCGGTGGATCGGCCGGGCGTCGCCCATCGCATCGGTGCCCCCGAAGGGGATGCCCCGCGGATCGGCGCACCCCATCGAGAACGCTCCCCCGGGGATCCAGGCCATGCCGTCGGGCGCACCGTCGCGAGGAGATGCTGGGCCGGGCACGGTTTCCGCAAACCCTGGCTCCACCGGCACCGCGCCCGGGATCCTCGGGCCACGACGCTGCCCCACCACCCAGATGCTTGCTACGAGAACCACCGGCACGGCCCAGGCCACCCACCACGGGAGCCACCTTCTCGCTGCCCAGATCCCTCCCGGCGCACTGTCGCGGCTCATGCCGTGCCACGCCGCAACGTCCGCTCGACCCGCCGCCGCAGGCTACGGCGCCGGGTCGGGCTCCACCATTTGGTGAAGGTCTTACGGGCCCTCTGGGCCCGCGATTCCTCCGCCTTGCGGAGTTCGCGAATCTCCGTGCGGTCGTCGGCGTCGGTCTGCCGACGGCTCCACCGCTCCAGCCGTTCGGCTGCCGCCGCATGATCCGTGAACTCTCCGAGATGCTCCTGGAGGCTTTCGAGTGCCTTCTGGCACCGCGACACCAGCCGCGACGGAAAGACCGGAGCGAAGATCTCGATCGCGTAGCGCAGTTTTTTTCCCTCGATCCGTAGCCGATGGATCTCGTCCGCCTCACGAAGCCGGCGGTCGGCGCGTGCGAAAAAACGACCCGCGAGCGGCCGCAAGCGGCGGCGGGCGTACCGCGCAAACGGCGGCCCTGGTCGGCCGTGGCCGACGCGATCAAGGAGTCGCTCCACGCGTCCCGGCCAATCGGCGGCGAGCAGCTTCTCACGGATCTCGTACACGGGCCTGCGAGACGCCGTCCGCTGACGGGCAAGCATCGCGACGAGCCGACGTCGCGCCGTCCGCCCCGCCGTCGAGCGGCATGTCGTGACGACCTCGACAGCAGCGTCTCTGAGCCGATCCGTGAGCACATCGAGGTCGCGGGCATCACCCGCCGCACGGCGAATCCGTCGGAGCCACTTGGCAAACCACGCCCGGGATCGCGTGGGCAGCAGATCCTCGAACGCATCGATGGCCGCGAGTGACCGCCGCGTCGCCACCCGCAGTTGGTGGATCCTCTCGGGAGCCTGACGGGCGCCACACGCACCGCGAAGCTCCGACCAGACGGCCTCGAGGCGGTGGCGAAGCGTCCGGACGGCCACATCCCGTGCCGCGGCATCGGCCGCCTCGGTGACGATCCACACGCGGGGGCGGGGATCCGGCATGTCGTGGTGAACGGGCATGACGGTGACTGGCCGTTTCATGCGAGCGCTGGGCGAGGGCGGCGAGCGACTCGATGCCCTCGTCGCGCCCCCGAAGCACTCTAGGGCTGCCAGAGACGGGATGCCAGCCTCGGCCGTGGCGGGCTCGCTTCAGCGGGCGCCGACGGTCCGCGGCCCCGGAGCGGCGGCTTGGTCGACCCCGGGGAGCGGCTTCTTCGTCACGATCACATCCGACACGAAAACGGTTCCGGCCCCCATCGAGCCCTCGCCCGTCCAGAGCCTTCCCTTCACCTCGATCGTGTCACCGGCGCCGACCAGATCGAGACGAGCCGCATCGACCGACACATCCGCCTCATCGGCGAGTTGGAGCGTGATCTTGCGGAGTTTGCCGGTATCGGTTCGCAGCACTGCGACCCCCGCGCGGATGCTGACCACCGTGCCCACGACGGTTCCACGGCGATGAGCCTCGACGGCATCGGCCACGAAACCCGCAGGCGGCGAGACGATCTCGAGCGAACGCACCGGCTCCTTCCCCCGGCCCCGCGAGTCGACCTCGGTGATCAGCCGCACCACCATGCCGGGACCGAGCATCGACGCGGCTGCACGCCCGCCCACGTGAAACCTGGTCACGCCCGCGGGATGAAACTGGGCGACGAGCGGCTCCCTACCCGCCTCGGGAGCGGTGCCCTCGTCGAAGGCGATCATTCCGCCCGCGAGCTGCCCCGCCGACGCCCGCACCACGCCCTTGAACTCACCCTCCGGAAGGCGGTCGATCACCAGCCGGTTCTCGTTGACAGGAACCGTGATCGCTCGATTCGTCCCGCGGCAGGAGCCCATCGCCCAGAGCCGTTCGTACGTCTGCTGGATCTTCGCCGACTTGTAGAACGTGCCCCAGTGCAGCGTGCCGTCGGCAGCCACGGGAGGCAGCGTCTCGTGGCTGTCGGCATAGGGGTTGTACGGGGCCACCTGGCCGGCCGCCGCGCCGCACCAGGCGACGACACCGAGAAGCACGATCCGACGAAGCGAACAAATCATGGGCGACTCCCGCACGACGATCGCCGTGCCGTTCCTCACCCTACTTCGTCACCTCGGCCGTGCAAATTTGCCCCCTGGGCACCCTGTGCCCGCCGCACCGGATATGCCGACGGGCACGGCCGGGATCCCCGACCATGCCCGTTCGGTTGGCATCGCGTTCGCCGGCGGCCCAGGGCCGCGACGTGTTATTCCTCGGTGCCGGGCGACTCGAGCGTCGCCACCTCGCCGGCAGCCACACCCTCGGCGTCTCCGGCAGTCGCCGCCTCCAGCAGCGGGAACTGGCGGGCGAGCACGTTCTCGCGATCCATCCGCAGCGATTCCAGCGCCTCCGGCCGCACCCGAACCTCCGCGGTCTGGAAGGTGTTGAAGCCGGTGCCGGCCGGAATGAGGTGCCCGAGGATCACGTTCTCCTTGAGCCCCACGAGGTTGTCGATCTTCCCGGCGAGGGCAGCCTCGGTAAGCACCTTGGTGGTCTCTTGGAAGCTCGCCGCCGAGATGAAACTCGAACTCTGCACGCTCGCCTTCGTGATGCCGAGGAGTTGCGTGCTCGCCGTGGCGGGCTTCGGCTTGGCGCCCTTGGCCGGGGCCCCACCGAGCGTCTCGATCTGGGCATTCGCCTGGGCGAGCACGTCCTTGGGAACGATGCTGCCGACGGCGAACTCGCTGTCGCCCTTGTCGGTGATCCGCACGCATTCCGACAGCCGCTCGTTCGCGCCGCGGAACTCGAACTTGTCCATGACGCTGCCGGGCAACAGGCTCGTGTCACCGACCGTCTCGATCTTCACCTTCCGCAGCATCTGCGACACGATGATCTCGATGTGCTTGTCGTCGATGTCGACGCGCTGGCTGCGGTAGACGTTCTGAATCTCGCGAACCAGGTATTGCTGAACCGCCTCCTCGCCGGAGATCCGCAGGATGTCGTGCGGCACGAGCGGGCCGTCGACGAGCGCCTCGCCCGCACGAACGATGTCACCGGCATGCACACGGAGGTGCTTGCCGTGCGTGATCAGATGCTCACGCTCCATGCCGCTCTCGTTCCGGACGACGATCGTCCGCTTGCCGCGGCGCTTCTCGCCGAGCAGCTCCACCTTGCCGTCGATCTCGGCCATGATCGCCGGATCCTTGGGCTTGCGGGCCTCGAAGATCTCGGTGACACGCGGCAGACCGCCGGTGATGTCCTGCGTGCCGGCGGCCTCGCGGGGTGTTTTGGCGAGGATGTGGCCGGCCTTGACCATCTCCCCCTCGACCACCTCGATGTAGGCCTTCTCGGGGAGGTAGTAGAACTCCAGGATGTTGCCCGACTCGTCCACGAGCACGACCTGCGGGTGGTAGACACCCTTGTGCTCCATCACCATGCGCCGCATGTGGCCGCTGGGATCCTTCTCGAGACGGAGCGTCTCGCCCTCGATCACCTCCTCGTAACGAACCTTTCCCGCCACCGCGGAGAGGATCGGGATGGAGTGCGGATCCCATTGCACGAGCACCGTGCCGGGCTTCACCGCCTCGTTCTCTTTCACCATGAGGATGGCGCCGGCCGGGATGTCGAACTTTTCGAGTTCGGTTCCCTTCTCGTCGACCAGGGCGATCTCGCCGTTGCGGGCGAGCACGACCGCCTGCCCCTGCTCGTTGGTCACGGTGCGCACCCGGGTGAGCCTCACCGTGCCCGGCCGCTTTGCCTTGTACTCGCTCTCCTCGATGGCCCGCTGGCCAACGCCGCCGATGTGGAAGGTCCGCATCGTCAACTGCGTACCCGGCTCGCCGATGCTCTGGGCGGCGATGATGCCCACGGCCATGCCCTCCTCGACGAGCGAGCCCGTCGAGAGATCCATGCCGTAGCAGAGCCGACACACGCCGAGCGGAGCCTCGCAGGTCAGCGCACTGCGCACCTGGATCTTTTCCAGGCCGAGTTCCTCGATTCGCCTCGCGATCGGCACCGTGACCAACTCGTTCTCCCGCACGACGACCTCGTCGGTCTTCGAGTTGCGGATGTCCGAAAGACTCACGCGGCCTCGGATGCTGTCGGCCAGGCTCACCTCGACCTTTTCGCCGCGATACATCACGCCCTTCGTGATGCCCTGGGTGGTGCCGCAATCGTGCATGGTCACCACCACGTTCTGTGCCACGTCGGCGAGCTTACGGGTCAGGTAGCCGGAGTCGGCCGTCTTGAGGGCCGTGTCGGCGAGACCCTTGCGGGCACCGTGCGTGGAGCTGAAGTACTCGAGCACCGTGAGCCCCTCGCGAAAGTTCGCCTTGATGGGGGTCTCGATGATCTTGCCCGACGGCTTCGCCATCAGGCCACGCATGCCCGCCAACTGCCGAATCTGCTCCACGCCGCCTCGGGCGCCGGAGTGGGCCATCAGGTGGATCGGGTTCACGTAGCCCGGCCGGCGGACGCCCTTCTTCTGGTCGGTATCCTGCTCCAGCTCGGTCATCATCTCCTTGGTGATCTGCTCACGGGCATGCGTCCACGCATCGAGCACCGAGTTGTACCGCTCACCGTCGGTGATCACGCCCTTGAGATACTGCTTGTGGATCTTCGTGACCTTGGTCTCCGCCTCGCCGATGATTCGCGTCTTGCTGGCCGGCGTGATCAGGTCGTCCGTGGCGAACGACAGGCCGCTCTTCGTGCTCCAGCCGAACCCGATGCGGTTCATGTCGTCGAGCAGGTCAATCGTCTTGCGGCGGCCGAGGGTCTGGTAGCAGTCGGAGATCACCCGGGCGAGTTCGCTCGAGCGCATCGGGATGTTGTAGAAGAGCATCCCCTCGGGCAGGATCGAGTTGAAGAGCACGCGGCCGACAGTGGTCTCGATCACGGCGCCCGGCCTTCCGAGCGCTTCGACGTCGGTCTTCAGCCGCCGATGCGCCGGCAGCTTCACCCTGATCTTCGCGTGGGTGTGCACCTTGCCCAGGGAGTGGGCAATCTCCACCTCCGCGAAGTTCTTGAAGACCATGCCCTCGCCCTTGCGGCCGGGAATGGCCATCGTGAGGTAGTAGCAGCCCATCACCACGTCCTGCGACGGCGAGATGATCGGGGCGCCGTTGGCCGGGCTGAAGATGTTGTTGGTCGCCAGCATCAGCGTGTGGGCCTCGACCTGGGCCTCGATCGAGAGCGGCAGATGCACCGCCATCTGGTCGCCGTCGAAGTCGGCGTTGAAGCCCTTGCAGACGAGCGGATGGAGCTTGATCGCGTTGCCCTCCACGAGCACCGGCTCGAACGCCTGGATGCCCATGCGATGGAGGGTGGGAGCCCGATTGAGCAGCACGGGGTGGTTGCGAATCACCTCTTCGAGGATGTCCCAGACTTCGGCGTCCTTCCGCTCGAGCATCTTCTTCGCGCTCTTGATCGTGTCGGCGTGGCCGAGTTCCTTGAGCCGGCGAATGATGAACGGCTGGTAGAGCTCCAGCGCGATCTTCTTGGGCAGGCCGCACTGGTGCAGGCGGAGATTCGGGCCCACCACGATCACCGACCGGGCCGAGTAATCGACACGCTTGCCGAGCAGGTTTTCGCGGAAGCGGCCCTGCTTGCCCTTGATCATGTCGGTGAGGCTCTTGAGCGGGCGATTGCTCGAGGCGAGCACCGGCCGCTTGCAGCGACTGTTGTCGAAGAGCGCGTCGACCGATTGCTGGAGCATCCGCTTCTCATTGCGGATGATCACCTCGGGGGCGTTGAGGTCGACGAGCTTCTTCAGCCGGTTGTTGCGGTTGATGATCCGGCGGTAGAGGTCGTTGAGGTCACTCGTGGCAAAGTTGCCGCTATCGAGCATCACCAGCGGCCGCAGATCCGGCGGGATCACCGGGATCACGTCGAGCACCATCCACTCCGGCTTGTTCTCGCTGTCGCGGATACTCTCCACGATCTTCAGCCGATTGACGAGGTCCTTCTTCTTCTGCTTGGAGTTGGTCGTGGCGAGCTCCTCGCGGAGTTCCCGCGAGAGCGTCACGAGATCGAGCCCGAGGAGCAGCTTCCGGACGGCCTCGGCGCCCATCTCGGCCTCGAAGGCACCGTCCCCGTAGGTCGCCCGCGCCTCGCGACACTCCTCCTCGGTGAGCAACTGCTGCTTCTTGAGGGGCGTATCCTTGGGATCGAGCACGACGTAATCCTGGAAGTAGATCACCTTCTCCAGGCTCGAGGTCTTCATGTCGAGGAGCGCGCCGAGGCGGCTCGGCATCGCCTTGAAGAACCAGATGTGCACCACCGGCGCAGCCAGCTCGATGTGCCCCATCCGCTTGCGGCGGACACGGGAATGGGTGACCTTCACGCCGCAGCGATCGCAGATCATGCCCTTGTACTTCATGCCGCGGTACTTGCCGCAGGAGCACTCCCAGTCCTTCTCCGGGCCGAAGATCTTCTCGCACATCAGGCCGTCCTTCTCCGGACGGAAGGTGCGGTAGTTGATCGTCTCGGGCTTCTTCACCTCGCCGAACGACCAGCTGCGAATGTCGTGGGGGCGCGCCAGGCTGATCTTCACGGCCGAGTAGTCATTGACGCGATCGTAGGTGGCTTCACCGATGCTCACGTGTCATCTCCCTTGTTGTCTGTGCCGAAACCGCTCGACCTGAACGCCTTGTCCGTCGTCACACGCGTCGCTTCTCGAGCTGCATGTTGAGCGCGAGTCCGCGAATCTCGTTCGTGAGCACGTCGAAGCTGGCGGGCGTGCCGGCCTCGAGCGTGTTCTCGCCCTTCACCATGCTCTCGTAGATCTTGGTCCGCCCCTCCACGTCGTCGCTCTTCACGGTGAGCAACTCCTGAAGGATGTAGGCGGCGCCGTAGGCCTCGAGCGCCCACACTTCCATCTCGCCGAAGCGCTGGCCGCCGAAGCGTGCCTTGCCGCCGAGCGGCTGCTGCGTGATGAGGGAGTAAGGCCCCGTCGACCGGGCATGAACCTTGTCGTCGACGAGGTGGTGAAGCTTCAGCATGTAGATGTAGCCCACCGTCGTCTCCTGCTCGAGCGGCTCGCCCGTGCGGCCGTCGAAGAGCTGCGCCTTTCCGTGCTTCGGCAGGCCGGCGTCGGCGAGAACGACGTTGATGTCCTCCTCGCTCGCCCCGTCGAACACCGGGGTGATCGCCTGGAAGCCGAGCACCTTCCCGGCCCAGCCGAGATGGGTCTCCAGGATCTGCCCCACGTTCATGCGGCTCGGCACACCGAGCGGATTGAGAAGGATCTGCAGCGGAGTGCCGTCGGCCAGGAACGGCATCTCCTCCTTCGGCAGAATCTTGGCGATCACGCCCTTGTTGCCATGGCGGCCGGCCATCTTGTCGCCGACCGAGATCACCCGCTTGGCAGCCACGTACACCTTCACCATCTGGAGCACGCCGGGCCGAAGTTCGTCGCCCCGCTTCATGCTGTTGAGCCGGCGATCCTTGGCGTCGATCGCCTCCTCGACGGCGGGCCACATCGTCTTCACGATCTTGTCGACGTCGGCCTTGCGCTGCGGGGAGCGGATATCGAACTCCTCGGGCCTGAATGCCACGGCACGCTCCGCCACCACCTTGTGATCCTGGTTGCGGACCAGCGGGCTACCATCGGCCGCCGTGAGCGGCTTCTGCAGCACCTTCTCGACCTCCGCCACCATCGCGGCGAATGCCTCGGCAATCCGCAGGTTGCCCTCGCTTTCGGCCTCCTTGAGCTGCTTCTGAAACTCCCGCCGCTCCTCCTCCGACAGGCTCATCTGCCGGGAGAACTTCTCCGTGGCGGTCACGATCCCCTCGACGCCCGACGGCACCTCGAGCGAGTCGTTCTTCACGTCCTCGCCGGCCCGGCCGAAGATCGCATGGAGGAGCTTTTCCTCCGGGGTGAGTTCCGTCTTGCTCTTCGGCGACACCTTGCCCACCAGGATGTCGCCCGGCCGCACGTAGGTGCCGATCCGCACGATCCCGCTCTCGTCGAGGTTGTGCAGGGCCCGCTCGCCCACGTTGGGGATGTCGCGGGTGAACTCTTCGCGACCGAGCTTCGTGTCGCGGATCTCGATGTCGTATTCCTCGATGTGGATCGAGGTGTAGACGTCGTCCTGCACGAGCTCCTCGCTGATGATGATGGCGTCCTCGAAGTTGAAGCCGTCCCACGCCATGAAGCCCACGAGCACGTTGCGGCCAAGGGCAAGCTCGCCCTTGTAGGTGGCGGCCCCGTCGGCGAGCACCTCACCCTTCTCCACCTTCTGGCCGAGCGTGACGATCGGCTTCTGGTTTTGGCAGGTTCGCTCGTTGAGACCGACGTACTTCCGCAGCGGATACACGTCCGGGGCGGCGCCGCCGGGCGGCGTCACCTCGATCGCCTCGGCGTCGACGTAGGTCACGGTGCCCTTCTTCGCGGCCCGCACGAGGAGCCCCGAGTTGGTCGCCACGTCACGCTCCATGCCCGTGGCCACGATCGGAGGCTCGGTGACGAGCAGCGGAACCGCCTGCCGCTGCATGTTGGAGCCCATGAGCGCGCGGTTGGCGTCGTCGTGCTCGAGGAAGGGAATCAGCCCGGCCGACACGCCCACCATCTGGCTTGGCGCCACGTCGATGTACTCGATCTCGTCGGCTGGAACGAGCACGAAGTCGCCCTTGTAGCGGGCGATGATCGTGTCACCGACGATCTTCCCGTCGACCACCTGGGCGTCGGCGGGAGCAAGGTGGGCATCGTGCTCCTCGTCTGCCCGGAGCCAGACGACGTCGTCGGTGAGCTTCGACTTCGACACCTTGCGGTAGGGCGTGACCAGGAAACCGTAGGAGTCGACCCCCGAGTAGATCGCGAGGCTCGAGATCAGGCCGATGTTCGTGCCTTCCGGCGTCTCGATCGGGCAGATACGGCCGTAGTGCGAGATGTGCACGTCGCGCACCTCGAATCCGGCCCGCTTGCGATTGAGACCGCCCGGGCCGAGCGCCGACAACCGCCGCTCGTGCGTGAGCATGGAGAGCGGGTTGGTCTGGTCCACCACCTGCGAGAGCTCGCCGCGGCCGAAGAAATACTCGATGGCGGCCGAAATGCTCTTGGGGTTGATGAGCGTCCGCGGCGACATCTCCGCCACGTCCTTGAGGCTCATCCGCTCCTGCACGGTGCGGCGCAGCTTGAGGAAGCCCTTGCGGAGCTCGTCGCTGGCCAACTCGTCGATGGTGCGAAGACGGCGGTTGCCGAGATGGTCAATGTCGTCCACCTCCACCTCCCCCTCGCCCTCGCTGAGCTTGAGCATGTAGGTGATCGCGGCGATGAGATCCTCGGCGCGGAGCGTCATCTCCGTCTCGGGCACGTCGAGACCGAGCTTGCGGTTGATGCGGAAGCGGCCCACCCGACCGAGCCGATAGCGGTTGGTGTCCTTGAACTTCTCGTCGAACAGCGACCTCGCCTTGTCGAGGGCGGGCGGATTGCCCGGCCGGAGCCGCTGATAGATGCGAATCAGGGCGTCTTCGTGGCTCGGCGCCACCCCGGTCCGACGCCTCGACTCGTCAGCGTCGTCCCGCAGGCTGTTCACGATCAGGGGAACCTTTTGCTCCCGCATCACCTCCACCGCCTTCAATCCGGACGTGCAGATGAGCTCGGCCTGATCACGGGTGATCTTGCAGCCGGCCTCGACGACGATCTCGCCGGCCCGCTCGCTGCTCTTGGGATAGACGATGTCGTCGACGGCGATCGTGCCCTCGAGCTTCGCGACGTAACGCCCCCCCTCGGTCTTCAGCTTTTCCGTCTTGTAGAAAAGTTTGAGGATCTCGGCGTCGGAGGAATACTTCGGATCCATCGCCCGCAGCAGCGTGAGGGCGGAAAACTTGCCGCTCTGGTCGATCCGGACCTGGAGCGCGTCCTTCTTCGACACGTTGAGCTCGATCCAGCTACCCCGCTCGGGAATGATGCGGCAGTTGTAGGTCTTGCGGTCCGTCGACTCGGTGTCGGCCACGAAGTCGATACCAGGCGAACGGTGCAGCTGGCTCACCACCACCCGCTCCGCACCGTTGATGATGAACTCGCCACCGCCGAGCATGATCGGGACGTCGCCGAGGTAGACCTCCTCCTCGATCGGCTGCTCGCGGGTGAGCCGCAGCCACACGCGGAGCGGACGGCCGTAGGTCAGCCGCAGTTGCCGGCACTCGTCGGGGCTGTACCGCGGCTTGCCGAGCTCGTACTTGAGATACTCGAGCTTGACGGTGCGGTCGTAGCTCTCGACGGGAAAGATTTCCCGGAGCACGCCCTCGATGCCCTCATCCTTCCGCTTCGCCGGAGGGACGTCGTACTGGAGAAACTTCTCGTAGAAGCGGGTCTGAATCTCGGTGAGGTCGGGGATGTGATGGCCGACGCGACGACTGCCGAAGTGACGGATCTCGCTGGGCTGGAGGCGGCGAACGGCGCGGGTTGCCATTGACAGAAAACTCCTCGGAATGGTCTCGTGACAGAGGCCTTCGGGCGCGTACCGGTCAGGTCACGGAATCGACGCGAAAACGCTCGCGGCGACATTGGCTGACGGCGTGCCGCCAAGCCCACGCAGCAGCACACGCCGCCAAGGCGGCTGATGCACGTCGCAGGAGCGCAGGCACCACGCAGGGACAATCGGCAAGAGGGGAAGGATCGGCAGGACGGAACCGGGCGGAACGCAAATACTATACCGATTGGCGACCGGGCTGCAAAACCCCCGGCCGCCAACCGGCATGATTTGAGCGTTTACTTGATCGATACCTTGGCGCCTGCCTCCTCGAGCTCCTTCTTGAGCTTCTCGGCATCGGCCTTCGAAATGCCTTCCTTCACCTTCGAGGGAGCGCCCTCGACCATGTCCTTGGCCTCCTTGAGGCCCAGGCCGGTCGCGGCACGCACCACCTTGATGACGCCGATCTTGTTGTCGCCGAACGCGTCGAGGACGACGTCGAACTCGGTCTTCTCGGCAGCCGCCTCACCACCGCCGGCAGCGGCACCGCCACCCGCACCGGGAGCAGCCATCACCACCGCACCTCCGGCGGCCGGCTTGATGCCATGAACCTCGTCGAGGTAGTCGGAGAGCTCCTTCGCAGCCTTCAGGGTCAGGCCGACGATCTTGTCGCCGAGTTCCTTGGTGTCCTTGGAGAATTCACGGGTCGCTTCAGCCGTTGCCATCGCTCGAGGTCCTTTCCCTTCGAAGTACGCGGCACGCCGGACGAGTCGGCGGCCGCAGGAGTGTGGTGGAGATTCCGAAACCGTTGTGCCGTGCGGGTCGACGGGGGGCAAAAGCCCTGCCCGCCGAGCCCTTTGTCATACCATGAACGGGAACGGATTGAAGCCCGCCCCCAAAAATCCGGGCTGCGAGCCCATCAAGACGCCGCTGCCCCTTCGCCGCCGGCCTTCTCCAGGTCGTCGGCCCGCGACTTGATCTGCCCCGCAAGGGAGCCACCGGCCGAGAGAATCTGGCCGGAAATCGTCCCCCCCAGCGAGCTGATCTGACCGGAGAGGATCGAGAGCTGCTCGGACCGGGTCGGCCACTTGGCCACCCGCTTCACATCGACCGCGTCGAGGCGGGCTCCGTCGAGCGCTCCGCCACGGCACTCGAAGCCATCGAAGTCCTTCACGCCCTGCAGGCGATCGAGTTCTTTGGCGAGATCGACCACATCCTCGCCGCCCCAGGCGATCGCGAGCATGCCCTCGGAACGCTCGAAGGCGGGCGCCAGCGGGGTGCCCGCCATCGCCCGTCGCGCGAGGCTGTTCTTCACCAACTGCAGGCTGATCCGCTTCTTGCGGAGCGTCTGCCGCAGCTGGGTCGTTTTCTGGGCGTCGAGCTTTCCGAGGCTGACGACGATCACGTCGCCGACGCCCTGCAGGCGGCCCTTGAGGTCGTCGACCAGCATGTCCTTGATGGCTTTGCTCATGGAAGCGTAATCCTGCGAAAAAAGTCTGCGTCTGGGGCGCCGGGCCGGCTCACGCGGCGACCATGACACCCGGGGTCATCGTTCCGGAAATCGAGATGCTCTTCACGTACTGGCCACGAACACTCGAGGGCTGCATCCCCATGATGTGATCGATGAAGGCACGAACATTGTCGACCAGTTTGGCGGCGTCGAAGCTGGCCTTGCCGACGACGGCGTGCACGATCCCGGTGGGGTCGTTGCGAAACTCCACCTTGCCGGCCTTGTACTCGCTGACAGTCTTCTTGATGTCGGCCGTCACGGTGCCGGCACGCGGACTGGGCATCAGGCCACGGGGACCGAGCACCTTCCCGAGCGGCCCCACCAGGCCCATCATGTCGGGGGCCGCGATGCAGACGTCGAAGTCGGTCCAACCCTCCTTGATCTTCTTGGCGAGATCCTCGGCGCCGACCTCCTCGGCCCCGGCGGCCCTGGCGTCGTCGGCGAGGTTGCCCTTCGCAAACACCACCACGCGCTTCGACTTCCCGATGCCGTGCGGGAGCACCAGCGAGCCGCGAATGATCTGGTCGGCCTGCTTCGGGTCGATGCCGAGCCGCATGTGGATCTCGATCGTCTGATCGAACTTGGTCGGCGGGAACTTCTTGAGCACCCCAATCGCCTCCGCGAGCGGAAGAGCGGCATCGGTCTGGGGCTTCACGGCGAGCATCGCCCGCATGCGCTTGGTGGTGGCCACGGTCGTTGGATCCTCGAAAAACGCGTTGCTTGTGTGCGGTGAACGAAACCAGATAGTACTCGGGAAACGGCCCGATGCACGGGCATGGCTGTTTCAGCCCTCGACGACGATCCCCATGCTCCGGGCCGTGCCCTCGACCATCCGTCGGGCATGCTCACCGTCGCGGGCATTGAGGTCGGAGCCCTTGAGCCGCACGATCTCGTCGACCTGGGCCTTCGTGACCTTGCCAACCTTGTCCTTGTTCGGCACGCCCGATCCCTTCGCGAGTCCGGCGGCCTTCTTGAGCAACGCCGCGGCCGGCGGGCTCTTGGTGATGAACTCGAACGAACGGTCGTTGTACACGGTCACCACCACGGGGATCGGCATGCCGGCCGCCTCGCGGGTGCGATCGTTGAACTGCTGGACGAACTGCCCGAGGTTGATGCCAAACCGACCGAGCGACGTGCCCACCGGCGGCGCCGGGGTGGCCTGCCCACCCGGAACCTGGAACTTCGCCTGCCCCACCACCTGCTTTGCCATCTGGATGACCTTTCTTCAATCCACTGAGTTCTGCCTGCTCAGACCGTCTCGATCTGCCAGTATTCGATGTCCACCGGGGTCGACCGACCGAAGATGCTGAGCATCACCGTCACGCGGCCGTTGGCCTCGTCGATCTGCTCCACCTCGCCCTCGAAGTTTTCGAAGGTGCCCTCGTTGATCTTCACCCTGTCGCCCTTCTTGAAGTTGATCTTGAGCCGCGGCGACTCGTCGGCCTTCTCCTCGGCCTTGTGGAGCAGCTTGGCAACGTCCTGGGGCAGCATCGGACTGGGCCGGCCGGCCGATCCCGTGAAGTCGCCGATCCCGCCGGTCTCCCGGACGAGGTACCAGGTTTCGTCATTCAAGATCATGTTCACCAGGATGTACCCGGGATAGAGCTTGCGGGAAACGACGCGTTTTTTGCCACTTTTGAACTCGGTGACCTGCTCTTTGGGAACGACGACCTCACCGAACCATTTCCCCATGCCCTGCATGGAAATCCGGCGGAGGAGGGTTTCGCGGATCGAGTCCTCGCGGTTGCTTTGCACCTTGAGGATGTACCAGTGCATGTCGCCGACCGGCTTCTCGTCTTCGCGAGCCGCCACTTCCACCGGACGGGCATTCTCACTGCCGGAGAACGGGTCGGCGAGTTCGGCCGGGGAGCCATCGTCCTCGTCGTCGAGGTCAGCCGGCGCGGCGGAGGCCGTTGGCTGTTCCTGGATGGTGGCTTCGTGGCTGCCCGTTTCGTGACTGCCGGCACCGGAGGCCGCTGCCTCCATCGGGCCGCCATCGGCATCGAGCGTTTCGTCTGAAGAGGCGTGTGTCATGGGTTGCATACCGGAGGGTTTTCGAGTGTGCGGGCAGCGGAGCCGCCAGTGAAGGGCGTGCGGCTCACCCGATGCCCTGCAGGAAACGGAGCACGAACCACCAAAAGAGATCGTACGCTGCGAGGATGCCGGCCAGCGCAAACATCAGAAAGATGATCACGGCCGAACTCCGCATCACCTGATCGAGCGTCGGCCAGGACACTTTCGCCATCTCCGACTCGACCGCGATGAGAAAGTCCGCGAAGCGTGGGACGTTGACGATCCTGAAGGCGACCCAGGCACCGGCCGCGAGGAGCAGCCCCGGAACCAGAAATCGCACCACCCCGACATCGACCGACGGAGCGGCGGAGGGCGCCGCGGCAAACCATAGGGGCAGCAGTTGCGAGAGCCTCCACACACCGATCGCCAGCGTGCCAGCCAGGGCGGCGAACGTCACCTGGCGGGTGACTCGCCCCTGGGACCGCTTGTAAACGCCGGTCCGGAGCAGTTCATGCCAGATGCTGCCGCCTTCGAGTTGTCGGTCTGTCGTTCCTGCCATGTTTCAAGCCTGCATTGTTCGAGGGGCGGATCGAATCCGCCCCCCGGCATCGAACAGGGGCGGCGGGGATCGAACTCGCAACCTCTGGTTTTGGAGACCAGCGCTCTGCCAGTTGAGCTACGCCCCTAGCTGTTGCCGGGCTCCGGAGCGATCCGGAGCCCGGCTTGTTTTCGTCTCCGGGGCTTTGGACCCCGGACTCCACACATCCGGGGCTGGGACCCCGGACTCCATTAGTCGAGGATCTTCGTCACAACGCCCGAACCGACGGTCTTGCCGCCTTCGCGGATGGCGAAGCGAACGCCGTCGTCCATGGCGATCGGCACCATCAGCTCGACCTCCATCTTCACGTTGTCACCCGGCGAGCACATCTCGACGCCGCCGAGCAGCTTGGTCGAGCCAGTCACGTCGGTGGTGCGGAAGTAGAACTGCGGGCGGTAGCCGGCGAAGAACGGCGTGTGACGGCCACCCTCCTCCTTCGACAGCACGTAGACCTCGCACTCGAACTTCTTGTGGGGCTTGATCGACCCCGGCTTGGCCAAGACCTGTCCACGCTCGATGCCCTCGCGGGCGACGCCGCGGAGGAGGCAGCCGACGTTGTCGCCGGCCTGTCCGCTGTCGAGCACCTTCTTGAACATCTCGACGCCGGTGACGGTCGTCTTCTCGGCCTTGTCCTTGAGGCCGATGATTTCGACTTCGTCGCCCACCTTCACCTGGCCCCGCTCAATACGGCCCGTGGCCACCGTGCCACGGCCTTCGATCGAAAACACGTCCTCGATGGCCATCAGGAACGGCTTGTCGAGCTCACGAACCGGCTCGGGGATGTACGCGTCGACCGCATCGAGCAGATCGGCGATGCACTTGTTCTTCGCCGGATCGCTCGGGCTGTCATAGGCCGGCTTGCCGGCACCGCGAATGATCGGCACCTCGTCGCCGGGGAAGCCGTACTTCGTCAGCAGTTCGCGGATTTCCATCTCGACGAGGTCGAGAAGTTCCGGATCGTCGACGAGGTCGACCTTGTTGAGAAACACGACGAGCGCCGGCACGCCCACCTGCTTGGCCAGCAGGATGTGCTCGCGCGTCTGGGGCATCGGGCCGTCGGCGGCACTCACCACCAGGATCGCGCCGTCCATCTGGGCGGCACCGGTGATCATGTTCTTGATGAAGTCGGCGTGGCCCGGGCAGTCGATGTGGGCGTAGTGACGCTTGTCGGTCTCGTACTCCACGTGGCTGACCGCGATCGTCACGGTCTTCGTGTCGTCGCGGACCGTGCCGCCCTTGGCGATATCGGCGTAGCTCTTGGCCACGGCGAGGTTCTTGGCAGCCTGCACCGCGACGAGGGCGCCCGTGAGGGTCGTCTTGCCGTGGTCGATGTGCCCGATCGTGCCGACGTTGACGTGCGGCTTGCTCCGCGTGAACGTGTCCTTAGCCATCTTTTCTCCCGGGGGGCTCCTCTACTGGTAGGGAAGGATCAAGTTAGGGGTACGAACGAACGAAAGCTGCTGATGGGACTCGAACCCATGACCTCGTCCTTACCAAGGACGTGCTCTACCAACTGAGCTACAGCAGCGGGTTGCTGGCGGATGCGGCGGCCATGGATCGTCGGATCCGGTGATCGTGATTGTGCGTGTGGTGTGACGTGATGGGTGATGCGGTGACGGAACGGGGCGGGCTCGGTTCGAAGCGGGTAGAGGGAATCGAACCCTCGTCTTTAGCTTGGAAGGCTATTGCTCTACCATTGAGCTACACCCGCGCGGTGGACGCCTGCCCGACGGCCGGGCCCGGCGCCCTCTGGCAGCCACGGCACGCGGCAGACGGGATGAGACTGGGGAGTGCAGGATTCGAACCTGCGAAGGCAGAAGCCATCAGATTTACAGTCTGACCCCTTTGACCGCTCGGGAAACTCCCCTTGGTGTTTCGGTGAACTCCTTGCTCGCGTGGGTTGCTCGCTCTGGAACTGCTGTGATGTTTCGGGCGTTGGTCGGTGGTGTCGTGAATCGGGCATCGGCAGGCGTACCCGATCGCGCTCCTCGGCTCCGGGCCGCCTGCGGCGGACAGGGCCGCGTTGGCGGCCTTCCACCGACGCCATCGACCAGCCGTACCGCGCAAGCGCCGTCGTGCTGAGCTAGCGGCGGGAGTTGAACCCGCAACCTGCTGATTACAAATCAGCTGCTCTGCCAATTGAGCTACGCTAGCGGCCGGTCGGAACCGCGAAACCTTGAAGTGTACGGATTCGAACCGCCCCTGCAAGACGGCCCGTTTCACCGGCCTACCCCGGGTTTTTCCGCATTTCCGCCCCCGGGCAAGCCCGCTCCCGTCCCCTCAGCCAAACACGACCTCCAGCATGGAGAAATCGTCGTTGAAGTCCTCCCGGCAGGAGAGATGCCGGATGTGACGCACGAGCCCGTCCATGGGGTTTTCCGGGCCGTGGGGGGGTGTCGTGAGGATCGACACGAACTCCGCGAACGGCCACATGGTGCCATCGGGTCGGCTGATCTCGAACGCACCGTCGCTGTAGACGAGCAGCCGGGCCCCGGGAGGGACGGCCAGGGAACTCTCCCCGAACTCCAGGCCGTCGACGGCCCCGATGAGGGGGCCATCCGATTCGAGGAACCGTGGCGGCCCTCCCCCGGCAAGAAGCACCGCCGGGGGATGTCCGCCGCCGGCCCAGCGGAGCGTGCGGCTGGCCCGATGGAAGACGCCATACCAGGCGGTGAAAAACATGTCGTTCTGCCGCTCCATCGGAAAGGTCCGATTGAGGCCGGCGAGCACCGCACCCGGGTCGTGGAAGTCGGTGCTTGGGAGCGCCTCGCTGCGGATGGCGTTGAGGGCCGACACGGAAAGAAGCGCGGCGCCCACGCCGTGCCCGCAGACGTCGAGGAGATAGACGGCGAAGTGTTCGGCGTCGAGATCGTGGTAGCCGAACGCATCGCCGCCGAGCGACGCCGACGGGATGAATCGCCAGTCGGCCCGGATTGCACCCTCACGGGGAGGCGGCAGGAGCGACCGCACGTAGCGGGCCGCCGTGGCGATGTCGTTGGCCAGTACCTGCCGGCTGGATTCGAGCGCCGCGAACGCCTCGTTCCGCTCGAGCAGGGCCACGTAGCCGCGGGAGTGGTAGCGAACCCGGGCCAGCAACTCGAGCCGGTCGGGCAGTTTCACGATGTAGTCGTTGGCACCGAGTGCGAAGGCCTCCGCCTTCACCGCCGGCTCCTCCTTCGTGGAGAGCACGATGATCGGAACGTCGCAAAACCGTTCGTCGGCTCGAAACTGCCGCACGAGCGTGAGCCCGTCGATCTCGGGCATGACGAGATCCTGGAGGATCACCGTGGGCTGCACGTCCGCGGCCCGCTCGAGTGCCTCCGAGGCGTCGCGGCAGAAGTGAAAGGCGATGTCGGCCTCGCCCGCCAACAGCCGGCGAACCGCCTCGCCGATGATCGGCTGGTCGTCGACGAGCAGCACGGTGGCGCCGCGAGGGCCGGCGGAAGGAGGCACGGTCACGACGGACGCGGATCCTGGCGGGGGGCGAAAACCCGAACTTTAGCAGATGCCGCCGACCACCCAAACCGTGCTGCCGCATCCCCCAAGGACGGCCTTCACACCTTCCGCTTCATGCGGCATACCGGCGGCTCAGTGAGCGAAAACACGATCACCTCCTCGCCGGTGAGCGTCGAGATGTCGTGGTGCACGCTCACGAGCGGCACGCCCGTGGCATCTTCCACGATGTCACGCAGCCGCGGCCGGCCGTTCGCCACCATGTGGGCTCGCACCTGCTTGAGGAGCGACCGACCGTTGCCGCTGCTGGTGCCGTTGCCGGCCGGCGCGCCGCCATGGGCGACGGTCGCTGGCCCGGCGGCCACGGCACCTGCTTCGGCATCACTCGCCTCCGACACCGTCGACGGCTCC
>JBJTDZ010000029.1:0-19889 GCA_046092585.1 Pirellulales bacterium
CCCGTGCAACCCTGGGGATGCCGAAAGCGATCACCCGCCCCGAGAAACCTGCCCCCCTCGTCGAGGCTCAGCCGCCGCCCGTCGAGACGCACGCGGGCCGCCGCCTCCGCGGCCGCCCGCGGTCCGCCCGGCACGAGGCTCGAAAGCTTCGCGTCGATCTCGCGAAGCGAGAGCCCGCCGTCGAGCAGGCGAGCGAGATGCCGCCCGACCACAAGCTGGGAAAAGTCGAACCACTCGAGCGAGCCGGCCACGTGTGTCGGCACGAGCAGCCCCCGTCGCGACCAGTGGCGGATCGCCGCAGGGGGCACGCCGAGCAGATCGGCCATCATCGCCGCGGTGGAAAGACGACGCACACCGGGCTGCTCTGGCGGCGGATCGTCGAGCAGGAGCGGCTGCCGCTGCCAGCGACGCCGCGGCGGAAAAAGTGAGGCCGGGCCAGCAGCCGCGGGCTCCGTCGACTCGTCGTCCGTGACCCGGGGACCCATGCGCGAATCCTGCGAAGGATCGCGGGAATGTACTCCTCGCATCGGCGGCTGCCAATCGGCACGCCGCGGCGCCGCGATGCAACGCGAGATGCAGGCGGATCAGGTCGTGTTGTCGGAGGGGAGCGGCCGCAGGAGACCCGAGCCGCTCGTCCGTGCGGTCGGCACGTCGCGCTCGTCATGCACCGGCGGCGCCGGTTCCACCGCGGGGCCCGGCGGGGCGATCGTGGGAGCCTTCTCGGCAGCCGGATCGGTCCGTTCGGGTGCGGGGGCCAGCGAACGCAGGTCGTTCTGCGCCGGCTCGGTGACGGGCTTCTCCGCCCGTCGGGCATCGACGGCCGAATCCGCCGGATCGACGCGGCCAAGGCTCGAGGCCGTCCAGCCATCGCCCGTCGCGGCCTCGGCCGGCTTGTCGCTGTAGGTCTTGACGGGGCCCGTGTCCGCCGGAGCGGCCGGACGTGCGGCGGCCGACGCGGGGGCCGGGATCGCCTCGTACGTCGCGGCGGCCGCGGCGGGAGCCGCAGGTGCTGCCGGCAGTGCCGGTGCCGTGGCCACGGGGTTGCCGCACGCATCGAGCGGCACCCGGGTGACGACCGTGCGTGGCATCCGCGCCGTGTAGGTGTAGGGCGTCTTCTTCTCCACCACCCGCGGCACCTGCACCGTCCGTTCCTCGGTGACGTACTTCATCACCTGCACCTGCACCGGCTCGACCTTCTCCTCGGTCACGTACTTGCAGACCTGGTAGGCGACCTGGCGGACCTGCTCCTCCGGCACCATGCGGGTCACCTGCACGGGAACCTTGTTGTCGACCCGCTCGACCACCTTGCGCACGGTCTGCACGGGCACCTGGCGGACCGCGGTCTCGGCCACCATCTTCATGGTCTGCACCGGCACCTGCGTCACCACCTGCTCGTCGACGTACCGCACGGTCTGCACCGGCACCTTCTGCGTGACCACGCGATTGACATAGGTCGTCTCGGGCACGGCAACGGGGGTGTAGGTGGGCTGGTAGACGCGATTCACCTGGTTCACGACCGTGCCCGGCGTCATCACCCACTGGTAACCGCCCCGCTGCCAGACGGCGAGGCCGGTGGCGGGATCGATCACCCAGCCGCCCGGAGCCCAGCCGAGTCCTGTCGAGCCCGGCGTGACGACCGGGGTGACGGTGTCGACCGCCTGGCTGCCGACCGAGTAGGCCGTTCGCATCTGCGTGACCGGTTCGGTGACGCTGTAGGCCTGCTCCCGCTCGCTCGTCTCGTAGACGGGCTTGCGGACGGTCTGCACCTGCTGCTGCACCACCGTTTCGTAGACGGGCTTCATGACCGTGTACTGCTCGTCGCGGGTGGCCGTCTCGACCACGTCGCGGGTGACGTCGTAGCTGCGGTCCTCGATCACGGTCTCCGTGACCGGCTTCATGACGGTATACCGCTCGTCACGGGTTTGGGTCTCCCAGACGGGCTTCTGCACCGTGTAGCGACGTTCGCGGGTCTGCGTCTCCCAGACCGGCTTCTGCACGGTGTAGGTCTTGGTGTCGTAGACGGTCTCGTAGCTGACCCGCTCGGCGGTCACCTGACGCTCGTCGTAGACAGTCTGGTAGTCGAGGCGGTAGGCCTGCGTGGCGACCGGCGGGGCCGCGACGGGCGCGCCGCAGCCGCACTCGGCGGTCGCGATCGGCATCACGGGCGCCTGCGGGGCGAGCACGAGGCCGGCGCAGGCAATCGCCCGGAGGCGATGGAGGAAGGGCGAGTTGGCGTGGAACCGGGTCATGACGACATCTCCTGAAGCGACCTTCCGAGACTAATCCGGTGTACGCAGACCTCAAGCGGTTTGTTGAGAAAAAACCGCGATTATTTCCGGGGAAAACGGCCCCCCGTCCTGCATGAACGGCGCAACCCGTCCATCTTACGGGGCTGGGGAAGTGGCTCTGCCTAGGCCAGTTTCTCGAGCAGCCGGCGGCTGCGGGGGTCGAGGGCGGCGATCCGTGGAATGCGATACCGCATCCCCACGGTGTCGGTGACGAGCGCCCCACCGTCGGCCTGCCTCGCCACGTCATCCGCATGGGCCACCCGGAAGCGGTGCCAGCCGCGGTCGGTGACGACCGTCCATTCCGCAGGTTCGGCGTCGGACACCGCCTCGATCCGCTCGATCACCGGTACGAACTCCCGCTGGGCGAGTTCCCGTTCGAGCACGGCCCGCGGCGCGGCCGGCAGGTCGGCGACCGACTCGATCCAGGCGAGTTCGCCGCCGTCGAAGGCCACGATCGCGACCGGCCCGGCGGGGGCGGTCACCGGAAACGCCCGCAGCACGTCGACGTCGTGGTGACGGCGGCCATCGGTGGAAACGAAGTCGAGCCGGCCATGGGCGTGCCGCTCGAGTCGCCAGCCCCCCGGGCCGTCGGCGGAGATCGTCGTGTCGCTGTGTGCGGTCGTGTTCATCGCGGAGGCGCCGGGACTGTCAGGGCGAGGCGGCCGCCTCCTCGGCGGCCTTCATCTGGGCATGGTAGAGCCGGGCATACATGCCGTCGGCGGCGAGCAGGTCGTCGTGCGTTCCCATCTCGACGATCCGGCCGGCATCGAGCACCACCAGCCGGTTCGCCCGCCGCAGCGTCGAGAGCCGATGCGCGATGGCGATCGTGGTGCGGCCCGTCACCAGCCGGTCGATTGCCGCCTGGATGATCGCCTCCGTCTCGGCATCGACGCTCGATGTGGCCTCGTCGAGGATCAGGATCCGTGGGTCGACGAGCAGCGCCCGGGCGATCGAGAGCCGTTGCCGCTCGCCGCCGGAGAGCCCCGTGCCGCGTTCGCCGACCCGGGAGTCGTAGGCCAGCGGCTGCGCGAGGATGAAGTCGTGCGCGCCGGCGGCCCGGGCCGCGGCCACGATCCGGTCGCGGGGTGCGGCGGGCTGGCCATACGCGATGTTGTCGGCGATCGTGCCGAAGAACAGGAATGGCTCCTGAAGCACGCAGCCGAGGTTGCGGTGATAGTCGATGAGGTCGAGATCGCGGAGATCGACGCCATCGATCCGGATCGAGCCGCTCGACGGGTCGTAAAACCGGCAGACGAGGTTGGCGAGCGTCGACTTGCCGGATCCGCTGGTGCCCACGAGTCCGATCATCTCGCCCGGTTCGATGGTGAGGTCGATGCCGTGAAGCACCTCGCGGGCGCCGTAGCGGAAGTGCACGCCCGAGATCTCGATGCGGCCCCGCACGCGGCCGATCCTGACCGGCCGTGTCGATTCGGCCACGGTCGGCTTGCAGTCGAGGATCTCGAAGATGCGCTGCGCGCTGGCTGCCGCCCGCTGCGTGGCCGGCACCATGCGGATCATCGACTCCACGCGGCCGTAGAACCGGGCGATGTAGGCGAGGAAGGCCGTCAGGCCGCCGACGGTCACACCGCCGGCGAACACCAGCGAGGCGCCGCAGGCCCAGACCACCAGCAGCCCCACCTCGCTGATCAGGCTCACCATCGGGCCGGTGAACGACCAGACCACGTTGACGCGGTCGTTGGCATCGAGCACGCGGTCGTTCGCCGCGACGAAACGGTCGATCTCCCGCGACTCCTGGGCGAAGGCCTTCACCACGCGGATTCCGGGGATCGTGTCGGCGAGCACGCTCGTCATGTCGCCCCATGCGACGCTCGCCCGGGCGAAGCCCCAGCGGAGCCGCTCGCGGACGGCGTAGATGAGCCAGACCACGAACGGAAAAGGCACGAGCGTGAGCGCCGCCAGGAGCGGGTTGAGCCATACGAGCACCGCGGCCGTGAGCACGAGAAGCATCACGTTGGAGGCGAACTCGATCAGGTTCACCGAGAGGAAGATGTTGATCTTGTCGGTGTCGCTGCCAACCCGCGACATCAGGTCGCCGGTTCGCTTTCCCTGGAAAAAGTCGAGGGAGAGGCTCTGCATGTGGGCGTAGATCTTCGTTCGCAGGTCGGCGGCAATCCGCTCGCTCACCCATGACAGTGTCCACGTCTGTGCCCACGAGAGCAGCCACGCCGCGACCGCGGCCGCGAGCAGGCCGCCGAGATACCACCACACGAGCGAGAACGGCACATCCTTGCCGCTTTGCCGGGGAATCAGCACCTCGTCGACCAGCGGCATGGTGAGGTAGGGGGGCACGAGCGCCGCGGATGTGCTTGCCAACGAGAGCAGGCCGCCGAGGATGGCCATGCCCGCGTGGGGCCGCGCGAATGCGACGAGCCTCGCCAACGCGCGCCACGAGGTGGCGCCTCCGCCGGCCGCCACCTCGTCGACGCGGCTGCTTGGCGCGGCCGTCGGCTGCTCCTCCTCGCTCTCGGCGTCCGCCTCGACGGCCCGCGCCGCACCACCATCGACCGGACGCATGAGTCCGGCGGGGCCGGCGACGTGGGCATCGAACGCATCCTCGAGGACGTGGATGGCATCGGCCTTGGCCGGAGTGAAGAGCCAGCGGGCGACGACCCGCCCGCCGTGGGACAGTTCCACTCGGCCGACCGCCGAACGCAGCTGCACGTCGAGTTGCGTGTCGGCGTCGATCGTCCACGACCACGGCGCGCCGGCTGCCGTCGGCTGCGCGTCGGCCGATGCCGGCTCGTCGGCGAGGATCCGCTTCGTCGTCAGCACGATCCAGCCGTCACCGAACCGCAACTGGCCGTCGAGGTCGAACCTCGCCGTCGCGAGGAGCGTTTCTCCGGGGGCGAGCCGGACGCGTTCGGGCCAGGGCAGCGGGGCGGCCCGGCCGGCATCCGGAGCGGCGAGGGGATGGGGGAGGCTCATCGGCGAAACGTCGTTGTTTCCGGCATGTGGTGAGACAAAAGGACGGAATTCATGCCGTGAAAGCGGATTGGAGGGCCTTTTAGGACCGGGGGCACAGAAATTTGCGTGGCCTTCCGAACATGCCTAGATTACCGTCCTTCCAGGGATGGGTTGGTTCACGTGGCTTCGGCCGCGACTGTAGAAACTTCCGTCCCACCCGCCTCCACCGGCCAGATTGTGCCACGCCCACCGGTCAATTCTTCCGTGAGTCCTTTCGGGGGAGCGTGCACGGTTGTGCGTCTTCAGGCCGCACGACGAATTTCCCAGCCAGCGTGGAGCGTTCGGCACGCCACGTGCTTCGGTCGTAGAGCGTCGAAAAATCATTCGCACACGATGAGCCGCAGCGTAAACTGTGGTCATCGTTCTGCGAAGTCGGCTGCGGGAAACCGCACGGCGGCTTTTCGACGAGGCAGCGACCTCCGGGGCATCCCGGTCGGCTGCTGCGGACGGAATCATGGTGCCGCGGGAAACGGGTATCGCAAGCGAACGCGCGTCCGTGTGGCGTGCGGCGTTACCATCCGGCCTCGCGGTGTAGGAATCCCTTCGTCCCATGGCCACTTCGGCCGGTTGGTTGGCGGTTGGTTTCTGTCTTTCGTCGTTCCTGAGCCTGTCCGCGAAGAACCGCTTCGCCGGAGGCATCTCTCCAGCGGCCCCGGATTGCCAGCCGCCGCCCTGACGGTGTCTCCCGTCGGGTTCGTACGGATGTCTGCCGCTGCAGACAGCAGTGCCCGGGCGACGCGCCCGCGCACTGCCGTTGTGAACCGTGCGACCTTCGCTCCAGCACCCACCGGCGGATCGTCCACCGGCTGGCGAAGGCGCACACGACCAGACCCGCGCATGCGTCTGCGCCAGGTCTAACGAAGACACGTCCATCCATGGAGATTCTTTCGCTCAAGGCTCTGCGTGGTCCCAACCAGTGGGCCTCGTTCCCCGTCCTCGAGGCCTGGGTCGATCTCGGCCGGCTGGAGGACTTCCCCTCGCACACGATCCCCGGCTTCAACGAGCGGGTGATGGCGTGGCTCCCCACGATGATCGAGCACCGCTGCTCGATCGGCGAGCGGGGCGGCTTCTTCGAGCGGCTGCGGGCGGGCACGTGGATGGGGCACGTGCTCGAGCACGTCACGCTCGAACTCCAGACGCTCGCGGGCACCCCCGTGGGCTACGGCCGGGCCCGCGAGGCGAAGACCCGCGGCGTCTACAAGGTCGTGATCGAGTACAAGGAGGAGACGTTCGCCACCGAGTGCTTTCACGCAGCCCACCGGCTGCTGATGGCGGCGATCGAGAACACGCCCTTCGACGTCACCGCGGAGATCAAGCGGCTGCGGGGCGTGCTCCTGGAAGTGCAACTCGGCCCGAGCACACGGTCGATCGTCGAGGCGGCCACCGCGCGGGGCATTCCCTCGCAGCGGCTCACCGCCGGTTCGCTCGTGCGGCTCGGCCAAGGCTCGCGGCAGCGGCGGATCTGCGCCGCGGAGACCGACCGCACCGGGGCGGTCGCCGAGTCGATCGCGCAGGACAAGGACCTCACGAGGTCGCTCCTGGCCGAGTGCGGCATTCCGGTGCCGGAGGGGCGGCCCGTCGCCGACGCGGCCGATGCCTGGGCCGTCGCGCAGGAGATCGCCGCGCCGGTCGTGGTCAAGCCCCGCTATGGCAATCAGGGCCGCGGCGTGTCGGTGAACCTCGTTTCCCGCGAGGAGGTCGCGAAGGCCTGGATGCTCGCCAACGAGATCGGCTCCGACGTGGTCGTGGAGCGGTACGTGTCGGGGGGCGACTACCGGATGCTCGTGGTCGGGGGGCGGATGGTGGCCGCGGCCCGACGGCATCCGCCGTTCGTGGTGGGGGATGGCGCGGCCACGGTTCGCCAGTTGGTCGACCGCGTCAACGAGGATCCCCGCCGATGCGGTGACCACGCCACGTCGCTCAGCCCGATGGTGATCGACGAGGTGGCGGCGGCCGTGCTCCGCGAGCAGGGCCTCGCCGAGGCGAGCGTTCCCGAGGCCGGCCGGCAGGTTCTGCTCCGCCGCAACGCCAACCTGAGCACTGGCGGCTCCGCCGAGGACGTCACCGACGTGGTGCATCCAGAGGTCGCGGCCCGGGCCGTCGATGCGGCGCGGATCATCGGTCTCGACGTGGCCGGCATCGACATGGTGATGGAAGACGTCACCCAGACACTCGAGGCGCAGCGGGGCGTGGTGATCGAGGTGAACGCGGCGCCGGGGCTGCGGATGCATCTGGAGCCGACGGTGGGCACGCCGCGCAACGTCGGGGCCGCGATCGTCGATTCCCTCTTCGGACCGGGCGACGATGGCCGGATTCCGACGGCGGCCGTGACCGGCACCAACGGCAAGACGACGGTCGTGCGGCTCCTCTCACACCTTGCAGCGGCCGGTGGCGCCACCGTGGGCACCACCTGCACCGAGGGCGTGTGGGTGGGTGGGCGGCAGATCGACGCGGGAGACTGCAGCGGGCCGAGGAGCGCCCGCCGCGTGCTCGCCAATCCGGCCGTGACGACGGCGGTGTTCGAGGCGGCCCGCGGGGGCATCCTCCGCGAAGGCTGCGGCTTCGACTGCTGTGATGTGGCGGTGGTGACCAACATCGCCTCGGGCGACCATCTCGGCATCGCCGAGATCGACACGCCCGAGCAGATCGCCTGGGTCAAGGGGGCGATCGTGGCCGCCGTCCGCCCCAGCGGTGCCGCCGTGCTCAATGCCGCCGACCCGCTCGTGGTCGGCATGAAGAAGTGGTGCAAGGGGCAGGTGGTCTACTTCGCCCTCGACCCGGCCAATCCGGTGCTCGTCGAGCACCTCGCGCAGGGCGGACTGGCGGCGACCGTGCGCGAGGGCTGGATCGTGCTCTGCGACGGGCCCCGCGAAACCCGGCTCGCGCATCTTGACCGCGTACCGCTGGTGCACCGCGGCCTGGTCGATTTCCAGGTGGAAAACGTGCTCGCCTCCGCCGCGGCCGCCTGGCGGCTGGGCGTACCGCTGGAACTCGTGCGGCTCGGGCTGGAGAGCTTCTCGAGCGGCTCGCAGGGATCGCCCGGGCGGTTCAACCTGCTCGATTTCCAGGGGGCTGCGGTCGTGGTGGACTACGGCCACAACGTCCCTTCGCTCGAACGGATCTGTGCGTCGCTGGCGAAGTTCCCGCATCCGCGGCGGACGGCCGTCTACTCGGCGGCTGGCGACCGGCGCGACGAAGACCTGATCATGCAGGGTCGGCTGCTGGCGTCGACCTTCGAGCGGATCGTGATCTACGAGGATGCCTACATCCGCGGCCGGCAGCCCGGGGAGATCACGCGGCTGATCTCGCAGGGCATTGCCGAGGCCGCGCAGGCCGGACGCACGGTGCGCGTCGAGGCGGGTGGCGACTGGGCCTCGAGCGCCGCCCTCGTGCTCGACACGGCAGGCCCCGGCGATCTCGTGCTGTTGCAGGCCGACACGATCGAGCAGACGATCCCCTGGCTCACCGAGCGGTACGGCGAGCGGATCAAGGATGCGGTCCTGGACGAGTTCACGGCGCCGCCGGGTGAAACGAACACCGTGCCCAGGCCCGGCGAGTCGGTCGAGGTGCGGGTTGGCCGGCTGGGCCGCTCCGTGGTGGCGACGGCAGACATTCCCGCGGGGCAGACGGTGCTCAAGACCTGGGGCCAGCCGGTGGCACAGCGGACGAGGCACACGATCCAGGTCGATCGGCAGACGCACATCGTGCCCGATGGCGTGGCCGTGTTCGTCAACCACGCCTGCGAGCCCTCCTGCGGCGTGGTGATCCGCAGCGGCGTGCAGGAGATCGAGATCCGGGCCCTGCGGCCGATCGCGGCGGGCGAGGAGATCACGGTCGACTACGAGACCTTCGAGGAGGAGGTGGTGCATCTTGGCGGGCCCTGCCGGTGCGGCGCGGCGAAGTGCCGCGGCCGTGTGGCCGGCTACCGGCACATGCCGGCCGACGTGAAGGCCCGCTACGGGGCGTTCATCGCCGAGTACCTGCGGATCCTCGAGTCGGAGGCATCGCTGCCCGTCGGCGTGTGACGCCCGGCCGGCTCGCCACCCGCATGGTGCTCTCAGTAGAGCCAGAGCCGCATGCCGGTGATCGCCGTGCTCGGCTGCGGCGTGAATCGCATGCGGCGGGCGAGGGACCGCACCTCGGCGGCCCGTGAGCCGAGGGTCGCCCACTCCCGCCACGTCGCCCGTGCGGCGGCTGCAGGCGACAGCCCCCAGGCGTCGGCAGCGCGATGCCAGAGATCATCGAGTCGGCGGCGACGAACGTGGATCGCGTCGAGTCCGTACCACGCGACCGGCTGTTCGATGACCGTGGCGGCGTGGTCGCCGGCGATGGCGATCACGTGGCGATCGAGGTCGGCCGCGGCGTCGCGCAGCGCGGCGAGCGAGAGCCTGCAGCCGGGCACGTAGAGCGTGCGGAGCGCCGCGTAGCGGGCCGGGCCCACCGTGGCGATGCTCGCGAGCGGCAGCCGCGTGATCGCGACGCGGCCGCCGCGATCGGCGAGCCGCCCCACCGCCGCGCGCACCCAGCCGGCCACCTGCTCCACCGAGAAGCCGTAGAGCAGGTCGTTGCCGATGTCGGTCACGAGCGTCAGTGGTGCGTGCGTGGCGGCCGTGCTCGCGCGGTCGAGGGCCCGCCAGAGTCCGCTGCCGAGGATCGAGGGCAGCCGCCGCGCCGCCACGCGGCTGGTGGCGCCATAGGATCGGCCGTGGCCCGCGGCCACGAAGAGGTCGATGGGGCCGCCCGTCCGCGAACGGGCCACGGTCGCGAGTCGGGCGAGGCCCCGCGAGACGTTGCTGGCGCCGAGCACGACCACGCGGGCCGTGGCCGCGTGGTCGGTCAGTTCCAGCGTCGCCACGGTGGGCTGCCTGCCGAAAGGCCCTGGAAGCAGGATGCCGCGAGCATCGCGAACATGATCCCGATGAAGGGTTGGCCCCGGCTGTAGCCCCACCAGGCAACGGCGGCGCCGGCCACCACGCCGACGATACCGGCAATGCGGTGGGCATCGGCCACGCCCAGCACGAGCAGTCCCTCGCGGACGATCTGGCCGCCGTCGAGAGGCGGCACCGGCACGAGGTTGACCAGCGGCCAGAACACGTTGACCGAGAGCAGGAACGAGACGAGTGCATGGATCGGGAGCGACGCGATGTCGCGACCCGCATAGAGGCCCAGCCGCTCTGTCACGGCGGGGATCGGGAAGGGCACGGCGTATCCTGCCCCCCGCAGGCCGGCGACGACCGCGGTGGCCAGCAGCAGCTGCGCGAGCGGCCCCGCCGCCGACACCAGGAGTCGCTGGATCGGCCGCAGATGCCGTCGCCCCCAGGCGTCGGGCATCGCGAGGCCCCCGAAGTGGTAGAGCACCACGTGGGCCTGCTGGCCGAAGAAGCGGAAGGCCAGCGCGTGCCCCATCTCGTGCACGAGGAGCGACACGAACACCGCGCCGATCCAGATCACGAGCATCTGGAGGAGCGTTCGCTGGTCGCCGAGCGAGAACGAGCGACAGGCATTCCAGCCGATGAGTGCCGCCGCCGCCCAGAACCAGGCCGACACGCGGACCCGGATGCCGAGCAGGTCGAACTCCAGATCGGCGGACGTGGGCTGTGGCTCGGCGAGCATCGTGGCTTCATCCTAGCCGAGGCATTGCGTCAGGCGGCGCGGCGGCCGCCGGCGGCCTTGGTTCGTGCCGTGCCTGCCGCGATGGTGAGCACCGCCTCCGCCGCCCTCGCCGCGGAGCCGGGCCTGGCCACGTCGCAGGCCACGGCATCGATCCGGCGGATCACCGCGGCCCGGGCCACGGGATCGCCGACCCATTCGGCCACGTGTCCGGCGGCCAGGGCAGCGGGATCCTGCACGGCGAGGTATTCGGGGTAGACCGCCTCAGAATCGGCGGGCGGCACCGCGGTGGGTGGCAGCATCACCGGCCGTACCGGGCCGATCGGGTCGCGGCAGGCCAGCAGGTTGACCAGCGTGATGAACCGGGCGTGGCGAAACCAGCTCTGCACGACGTATGCCAGGCCGCCGATGCGGTAGACGATCACCGTGGGCACCCGCGCGGCGAGCAGTTCGAGCGATACCGAGCCCGAGCAGGCGATCGCGGCCGTCGCCGTGCCGATCAGTTCCCGGGTGCGGGCGGCATGCACCTCGATGCCGAGCCCGCGTGCCTCGTCGCTCGCCTGCAGGGCGTCCGCAATTCGGCTGGCATGCCGCTCGTGGAGGGCGCCGATCGCGAAGCGGGCACCGGGCACACGGCTGCGGATGCCGGCGGCGGCCCGCACGAGCGTGCCGAGAACCCCCTCGATCTCCTGGCCGCGGGAGCCTGGCAGCAGCAGCACGAGCGGCACCGTGGCGGCGGATGTGGCCGCCGGGGCCGGATGCAGATCGTCGAAGAACGGATGTCCGACGAGCGTGCTCGCGAGCCCGTGGGCCGTGAACCAGTCGTGCTCGAAGGGCAGGGCCGAGAGCACGTGATCGACGAGCCTGCGCATCTTGCGAACCCGCCAACTCGCCCAGGCCCAGACCTGCGGCGGGCAGTAGAAGACGACCGGGATGCCGTGCCGCTTCGCCCGCCAGGCGAGCCACCAGTGGAAGCCGGGGAAGTCGAGGAGCACGCAGATGTCGGGCCGGGCGTCGAGGAAGGACCGCTCGGCGCGGCGGGCAAGCTCGACGAAGCGGTGGATGTTGAGGATCACCCGCAGGAACCACATGACGGCCAGCCGCGTCATGTCGGCCACGAGCGCAACCCCTTGGCCCGCCATCTGCGGGCCGCCGAGGCCGACGCACTCGACATCGGGCCGCCTGGCACGCAGCGCCCGCACGAGCAGCGCCGCGTGGTGGTCGCCCGAGGGCTCACCGGCCGAGAGGAAAACGCGCATGGGAAGGCTCCGCCCGGCGCCCGCCGGGGGGAGGAGTATCCCGCGCGTCAGCCTGCCGCCCTAGCCCAGTTCATTCCCGTGAAATCGGCTGCCGTCGCCGACTCCCGCGAAGACCGGTCACTTCGCCGCCGGCGTGAAGCCCTTGGCGACGTTTCCAAAGACCAGCGTCACCTGCTCCTCGGGCGATGCCTTCTCGACCTTGCCCTTGCAGTTCGGACAACAGAATCCGACCTCGGCATCGCCAATCGAGAGCTGCGTGCCAGGCTTCACCGGCCCGCCGCTGAAGGGGCAGCCCTTCTGGACGAGCTGGCCGGTGGTGACCATCTGCTGATGGGCCTTCGCGGCGAACTTCGCCGAGTCGCCCTTGAAGGCTCCCACGCACTTCTCGCAGCAGAAGTAGACGGTGCCCCCGTCGAAGTCGGCCTTCGCCTCCGGATTGCAGCCGTGGCCCGACACGGGGCAGGTCGCGTCCTTCGGCTCCTTGACGGCTGCGCCCGCGGCCGCGGCACAGACGAGGAGGGCGATCGCGACACAGGAGGCGACACGGTTCTTCATCACTCGATCTCCTTGAATGGCGGAACTCGGGAACAGCACCGGGGAGCAGGATACGCTCGGCCAGGGGACTCACGCAACAGCCCGGTCGGCCCGAATCCGCGGTTCCGGCAGCCTCAGGGCGACAGCGGCCCCCGCCGCGATGACTGCCGCTCCGAGAAGAAATACCGGCCGGAAGCCGAGCACGTCGACGGCCAGTCCCGCGAGGGGCGAGACCACGAAGGGCACGGCCATTGCCGCCCCGACGATGCTCACGTACCGCGGGTGGTCGGCTGCCGTCGGTGCCAGTTCCAGGGCGTAGTTGGTGAACAGCTTGAGCGTGAGCGGGTTGAGGCCGAGCGGCACGTACACGATCCAGAACCAGTCGATCGCGACGGCGTGGGGGACCAGCGAGAGTGCGGTGGCCACCAGCGGTGTGATCGCGGAGAGGGCCACGAGCCATACGAGCACGAGTTTCGTGCCCCGTCGGTCGGACGCGGGCCCCGCGACGAGGCTTGCGAGTCCGGTCGCCGCATTCTGCGTGCACACCCACACGAGCAGGCTGCCGCCCCCGCCGCCGAGTCGGTCTCGGGCGAAGGCCTGGTAGTGGGGGAAGAGCATGAGCACGGCCGAGAAGCAGGCCGCGACGAGCGACAGCCGCACGAGGGCCCGGTCGCCGGCCACGGTCGTCCGCCACGCGGCGAGGCCGTCGCGGGCCGCCCGACACGAGGATCGCCGTGGCGTCGCGTCCGCGGCCGGCACGGCGTCAGCCGGCTCGTCGAGGAACACCGGCGCGATGGCCGCGACCGCGAAGAAGACGGCCGTGGCGGCGAAGATCTTCGGAAAGCCGTCGGGCTCGCGGAGCCACGGGCCGAGCAGCACCAGTGCCGCCACGATCGCCAACACGCTGCCGATCGTGACGCTCACGACCAGGGCACGACCGCGATGTCCGGGCGAGATCAGCTTGCCCTGGAGGGCGGCGACCACGAGCTGGTTGACGCCGATCACCGCCGAGAACGTCGCGTAGACGACGAGAAACAACAGCGCCAGCAGGTCGGACCGTGCCTGCCGCAGCGGCTGCCAGGCGAGGGCGAGCACCGCGAAACAACCGGCCATCGCCAGGCTCGTCGCCACGAGCGGCCACTTTTTCCGCGGCCGTCGGGCCACGGCCCCCGCCGCGAGCAGCGGCGGCACGCTCTGGCCGCCACGGTTGAGCACCGGGAGCAGTCCCCGTAGCAGGCCCGAATCGACGACCGCATCGAGCACGGCCGGCATGATGATCGTCTCGGTCTTGAAGATCCAGCCGATCCGGACCGCGATCAGGTAGCACTCCATCCAGAACGTGTTCCGGCCCTCGCGGTCGGCGGCCTCCGCGGAGGTGGAGCGGGCGGAGCAGGATGAGATAGGATCGAGGTCGGTGGTGTCGTCGCCCATCGTCCCCGCAGCATGAGGGTTTTCTCCGATGGCGTCCATCCGCGCCGCTGACGCGAAGAATCCATCGTTCCGCGCCTTCCACCCTCGGCCGCCGATGCCCTCGGCTTCGATCCGTGGCCACGACTCGATCGCGATGTTTCGTATTGTGGACGACACGACCGATCCGGACACGGGCCGGTTCTCGTTCACGGGCGGGGCGGTGGATGTGCCAAGCCCGGTGTGCATCGCGTTTCGGCCGGAGAGCCGCTGACCATGCGCCTTTCGGGGAAGATCGCCTGGCGGCTGAGGGACTCGGTGCCGATCGCCGCGGTTCTGCTCGCGGCCATTGGGTGCGACGTGGCTCGTCCGCCACATCCCGCCGACGGTCGCAGGCTCGGGCCGCTGCCGATCGTGTCGCTTGTCGAGGCGACCAGGCAGCCGCCGGAACTCGACGGCCGGGTGACGCTCCTCAACTTCTGGGGCACGTGGTGCCCGCCGTGCCGCATGGAACTGCCCGGACTCGTGCGTCTGGCGGCCAGCCTCGCCGGCGAGCCACGGTTCCAGTTCGTCGCCGTGTCGTGCTGCGGCGGTGGTGACGACACGGATCTGGCCCGGGAGACCGCCGCCTTCCTGGAGGCACGGCAGTTGGCGGTCGAGCCGTGGGCATTCGCCGACCCTCTCGCGGCGTCGCTCTTCGCGTCGGCCTTCGCGCTGGAGGCGTTTCCGACGACGTACCTCGTCGGTCCCGATGGCCGCGTGCGCCGCGTCTGGACGGGCTACCGTTCGCGGGACGAAGCCGAAATCGCCGCCGCGATCCTGGCGGTGCTCAAGGAGCCCCGGCCGCAGGCCGACGCTCGTTGAGCCGGGCGAGCGTCTCGATGAGTTCGCGGGCCGCTCGGGGCGGATCGGCCGCGCGGGTCACGGCGGAGGCCACCGCGACCCGTCTCGCGCCCAGTTCCACGAGCAGCGGAAGTTTCTCCGCCGTGATGCCGCCGATCGCGAACGTCGGGAGCGAGATCTCGCCGCAGACAGTCCGCAGGAACTCGGGCGCGGCATGGGCTGTGAACGACTTGGTCGCCGACGGAAAGCAGGGTCCGATGCCGAGATAGTCGGCACCGTCGAGCACCGCCTGACGGGCCTCGGCCGCATCGTGGGCCGTGCGGCCGACGAGGGGCTCGGGGCCGAGCACGCGGCGGGCCAGTGGCACCGGCAGATCGTCGGCGCCCACATGCCCGCCGTCGGCGGCGACCGCCGCGGCCACGTCGACCCGGTCGTTGACGATGAAGCGAGGCCGTGTCTCGGCAGGATGCCTGCGACAGATTGCCAGCCCCGTGCGGGCCCGCTCCGCGAACTGCGGCACCGGCAACGATTTGTCGCGAAGCTGGAACAGTCGCACGCCGGCCTCGACCAGCGATTCGACGAGCCGCGAGAAGGTTGCGGCATCACTGCCGCCGTCGACGAGCACGCAAAGCGTGATGTCGGCGAGGCGATCCTGCGACCGGCTCGTGACGGCGGCCGCCCGTTCGAGCGTGTAGAGCCGGTAGCGGAGTGCCTCGAAGCCGCCGACGGCTGCCGGGGCCACCACGGCCGCGGTCTCCTGGAGGCTGCGCAGGGCCTGGGCGGCGCGGGCGGCGTTGGCGGCGAGCACGTCGGCGGTACCACGACGAGCCAGTGCCGCAGGGGCATCGAGGCCGGCTCCGACATCGCCGGCAACGTCGCGGGCCATGATCCGGCGCTGCATGCCCGCCGTGGCCAGCGCCGCCGCGAGATCATGGCGAAGATTCTTGGCGAGGTCGGTGAGGTGGCGGTCGCCCACCGCGAACCGCAGCATGTCCTCGAGTACCCGCAGGGCCTCGATGGCGCGGTTGGCCGCGGCATCGACGGCCCGCCAGATGCCACCGGATGCGTGGGGGTCGCCGGAGTCCGCCGGAGTGGAGTGCAAAACCGCCGCCTTTCGCTGGATTACCCGTGTTGTAACACGGTTGGCTCGCCTTGGAGAAAGCCCGCTTCGGGCCTACACTCCCGCCCCCGTTTCCCTCCGTCCGGAAGTCGCGATGGCCCCGTTTCGCTACGTGACACTCGTCTGGCCCGGGCTCCCCTGGCTGTGGCTGCGGGGCAGCCTCACCGGCCTCGTTCTCGCCATCGCCTTCGCGATGTCGCTCGATGTCGCCATCGTCGCCACGTGGATCTGGCCGGGGCTGGTCGAACTTCCCTTCGTGGCGGGCCTCTGGACGGGGGTCGCCGCCGTATGGCTCGTGGCCACGGTCTCGGCGGCCGCCGCATTTCCGCCCCCGATCGCCGCGGGCCGGACGCCCGCCGCCGATGGGCTCTTCGCCAAGGCCCGCGACGCCTATCTCGGCCGCGACTGGCTGAAGGCGGAGATGCGGCTGCGGGAACTGCTCGACCTTTCGCCCACGGACGGGGAGGGCCAACTCCTGCTCGGGACACTTTTCCGCCGGCTCGGCCGGACGGTTGAGGCACGGCAGGCATTCGAAAAACTTGCCCGGAGCGATTCGGGGGCGGCCTGGCGGCGGGAGATTGCCCAGGAACTGGTCCGGCTTTCCCGGGAGGATGAAGGCGACGACGACGGCCATGCCGATGTCATGCCGCTCGCCGGGGAGTCCACCACGCCCCGCCGGGGCTCTGCCGCCGCGTGATGCGGCGTGAAAGCCACGTTTTTCTGGGGCGCTGACGCCGGCGCCGGACTTTCCGACGGCGGGCTCCTAGAATCATCGAGTGGGTTTGGCGTAAGGTTTGCTGCTCCACCACTTTGGGGCGGCGGCTGCCGGAATGGCACGCCTGCCCGGTTCGGTACGTCGGTCGCCCTTTCGCGCCCAGGATTTTCGCCCATGTACGAGCGTTTCACGGATCGCGCCCGCAAGGTGATGCAGCTGGCCAACCAGGAGGCCCAGCGGTTCAACCACGAGTACATCGGCACCGAGCACGTGCTGCTGGGGCTCATCAAGGAGGGGAGCGGCGTCGCGGCCAACGTGCTGAAAAACCTCGACATCGACCTGCGGAAGATCCGCATGGAGGTGGAGAAGCTGGTGCAGAGCGGCCCCGACATGGTCACGATGGGCAAGCTGCCCCAGACGCCCCGGGCCAAGAAGGTGATCGAGTACTCCATGGAGGAGGCTCGCAACCTCAACCACAACTACGTCGGCACGGAGCACATCCTCCTTGGCCTCCTCCGCGAGCAGGAGGGGGTGGCGGCGCAGGTGCTGATGAACCTCGGCCTCAAGCTCGAAGACGTCCGCGAGGAGGTCTTGAACCTCCTCGGCCACGGGATGGAGAGCGAGGGGGGTGAGCGGGCCGGGATGGGCGGCCGGCAGCCCGCCAACGCCGGTGGTGGTGGCGAGGGTTCCTCGCCCAAGGGTGGCAAGAGCAAGACGCCGGCCCTCGACAGCTTCGGCCGCGATCTCACCGAACTCGCGCGACAGGGCAAGCTCGACCCGGTGATTGGCCGCGAGAAGGAGATCGAGCGGGCGATCCAGATCCTCTGCCGCCGCACGAAGAACAACCCCGTGCTCCTCGGCGAGGCGGGCGTGGGCAAGACGGCCATCGTCGAGGGCTTCGCACAGCGGGTGATCGACGGCAACGTGCCGGAACTGCTCGCCGACCGCCGGATCGTGGTGCTCGACCTCGCCATGATGGTCGCCGGTACGAAGTACCGCGGCCAGTTCGAGGAGCGGATCAAGGCCGTCATGAACGAGGTGCGGCGGGCGAAGAATACGATCCTCTTCATCGACGAGCTCCACACGCTCGTGGGCGCCGGCGGCGCCGAGGGGGCGATCGACGCCTCGAACGTGCTCAAGCCGGCCCTCGCCCGCGGCGAGATCCAGTGCATCGGCGCCACCACGCTCGACGAGTACCGCAAGTACATCGAGAAGGATTCGGCCCTCGATCGCCGCTTCCAGATCATCATGGTGGAGCCCGCCACGCGGGACGAGGCGGTGGAGATTCTCAAGGGCCTCCGTGACCGCTACGAGAGCCACCACCGGGTGAGCATCTCCGACGCCGCCCTCGAGGCGGCCGTCGATCTCTCCAGCCGCTACATCACCGGCCGCTGCCTCCCCGACAAGGCGATCGACGTGATCGACGAGGCGGGCGCCCGCGTGCGGCTCAAGGCGATGACGAAGCCGCCGGATCTCAAGGAGATCGACGAGGAGGTCGAGCGTCTCAACAAGGAGAAGGAGGAGGCGGTCGCCAACCAGGACTTCGAAAAGGCGGCGGCACTCCGCGACCAGGCCGACAAGCTCAAGAAGAAGAAGCAGTCGATGACCCGCGACTGGCGGGACAAGAGCCGTGAGGCCGACGGCGTGGTCGACGAGGAGGTGGTGGCCGAGGTGGTCTCGAAGATGACCGGCATCCCGCTCACCCGGATGAGCACCGAGGACCAGGCCCGCCTGATGGGCATGGAGAACGAACTCCACAAGAAGGTCATCGGGCAGGACGCCGCCGTGAAGAGCGTGGCGAAGGCGGTTCGCCGCAGCCGGTCGGGCCTCAAGGATCCGAAGCGGCCGATCGGTTCGTTCGTCTTCGCGGGGCCCACGGGCGTGGGCAAGACGCTGCTCGCCAAGGCTCTGGCGCAGTTCATGTTCGGCGATGCCGACGCGCTCATCCAGATCGACATGAGCGAATACATGGAGAAGCACAACGTCAGCCGGCTCATTGGTGCGCCGCCGGGCTACGTGGGCTTCGAGGAGGGGGGGCAGCTCACGGAGAAGATCCGCCGCCGCCCCTATGCCGTGGTGCTGCTCGACGAGATCGAGAAGGCCCATCCCGACGTCTTCAACATGCTCCTGCAGGTGATGGAGGAGGGCCGGCTCACTGACTCGTTCGGTCGCAACGTCGACTTCCGCAACACCATCATCATCATGACGACGAATGCGGGGGCCGAGGCGATCAAGAACGAGGCCGCCTTCGGGTTTCAGAAGCCCGACGACGATGCCAGCTACGAGGGCATGAAGGGCCGCGTCAACGAGCGGATCGAGAAGGTCTTCCGGCCGGAGTTCCTCAACCGGCTCGACGACGTGATCGTGTTCCACCATCTGACGGTCGACGACCTCAAGAAGGTGATCGACATCGAACTGGCGAAGGTCCGCGAGCGGCTCGCCGAGCGTGGTCTCAAGTTGGAGCTGACCGACGAGGCCAAGAAGTTCCTCATCAAGAAGGGCTCCGACACCGACTTCGGTGCCCGTCCGCTGCGTCGTGCCCTCGAGAACTTCATCGAGGATCCGGTCAGCGAGGAACTCCTCAAGGGCGAGTTCCAGGGGAAGGACACGATCCAGGTGGATTGCGTCGAAGTGGCCGGCAGGAAGCAGCTCTCCTTCAAGGGGCTGGTCACCGTCGAGCCCGTGACGACCGCCCCGGATGCGGATCCGGCGGCCGGCTGATCACGGTCATCCCGGCTCGCCATGCTTCCGTCCCTCCGGTGATGCCGGTGCAGGAGTTGGTGTTCCCGCCGGATGCAGTTCGACGAGCTGAAATCCCCGGCTGTGGCAATCCTGTTCGGCACCGCATATGCGGTGCCATTGGTCGGTGTGGCTCGGTTTTGTCCGTGCTCTGCCCCCGGAGGTCCCCGCCCGGGAAGCCCACTCTTGTAAGCGATGGGGACAGCGGCACCGGTGACGCGGGCTCGGGGCTGCCGGTGCCCCGTCGCCGGCGTTGCTGACCAGCGGAGGCATGGATGCCGGAGCGCAGTCAGCATCGAGTGAGCGGCGGGCAGGATGCCCGCCGCGCTCTGCACGCCCGCCGCGGGTCGGCATCCGGCCTGCGCTGGCCGCCGCGCCCCGCTCCCGGG
>JBJTDZ010000030.1:0-27648 GCA_046092585.1 Pirellulales bacterium
TTCAAGACGCTCGCGGCTGCCGTCGGCGCGGCGGATCTGGTCGCCACACTCAAGGGCGACGGCCCCTTCACGGTGTTCGCCCCGACCGACGAGGCGTTCGCCAAGTTGCCCGAAGGAACGGTGGAAACCCTGCTGAAGCCCGAAAACAAGCAAAAGCTGATTGACATCCTCAAGTACCACGTGGTTCCCGCCAACGTGAAGGCGGCCGACGGCACCGGCTGGACGTATGCGGAGGCATTTGCGCTCTGGCGGGAGCCTGGCCGGCTTGCCGAGGTGCTCGCCTGGATCGTGCGGCAGGCGGCGCCGCGCCGGCTCGTCGCCACGATGACGGGCGAGATTGCCGACTGCTTTGCCTGCCGGGCGGAGGGCGTGCGGCACATCGTGGAGGCGCTTGCCGCGGCCGCGGCCTCCTGCGGCTGCGAGGCTCCCGGCATCTACCGCCTCGACGGACGCTTCGTGAGCCCGGCCGCGGCCTGCGCCGATCCGCTCGCGGTGGCTGCGAGCAACTGGCATGCGGTCGCCAGGCTGGCGGCCTCCATCCCCCGGGCTCACCGGGCGTTGCTCGTCGACATCGGCTCCACGACCACCGACATCGTGCCCCTCGTGGATGGCCGGCCGGCACCGCGGGCGTGGGACGACGTGGGCCGGATGGCCACGGGTGAACTCGTCTACACGGGCGTGGAGCGGACACCCGTGGCGACGGTCGTGCGCTGGCTGCCGCACGGCGGCCTGCGTCGGCCCGTGGCGACCGAGCGGTTTGCCGACACCCGCGACGCCTGGCTCCTGCTCGGCGACCTCGGCGAAGACCCCGCATGCCGCGACACCGCCGATGGCGGCCCGGCCACCGCCGCGGCGGCGCGGGTGCGGATCGCACGAACGATGCTTCTCGATCCCCCTGACGTCACGCATGCCGATGCGGTGCAGGCCGCGACGCGAATCGCCGCCGTGCAGGCGCGACGGATCGCGCGGGCGATCGACCGCATGGCGACCGCCGCCGGCTGGCGACCCGAGGCGATCGTCTATTCCGGCCACGGCGAGCGGCTGGCCCGCCTGGCCGTCGCGCGGCTGGGCTGGCCGGTCGAGGAGCGATCGCTCCCTGCCCTGCTCGGGCCGGCCGTGTCGCGGTCGGCGCCGGCCCATGCGCTGGCCCTCATCGCCCTCGGGGAACTCCCATGAACGCCACCGGCACGAACGCCACCTGGCTCGGCGGCTCGATCCGCGGGGCGGCCGGCCCCCGGCCCGTCGTGGTCAAGTTCGGCGGGAGCCTGCTGGCGCGCCGCGACTGGCCTGCCGATCTGCTGGCGGTCGTGCAACGGCAGGGCTCGCCCGTCACGGTGGTCGTGGGCGGCGGGCGGATCGTGGATGGGCTGCGCGAACTCGATGCGGCATGCCCCCTGCCCACGGCGGCCAGCCACCGCCTCGCGATCGAGGCCCTGGGGATCACGGCCCGCGTGACCGCCGCCGCGACTGGCCTGCCGCTCGTCGCCACCGCGACCGCCGGGATTCTCGACGTGCCCGCGTGGCTGGGCGTGGACGACCGCATGCTTCGCCTGCCGGAGGGGTGGCACGTGACGAGCGACTCGATCGCCGCGATCGTCGCGGGCACGCATGGCGCCCGGCTCGTGCTTGCCAAGAGTGCGCCGCCGCCGCCGGGGGATCTTGCCGCCCTGAGCGCCGCCGGCTGGGTCGACGGGTTCTTCCCCGAGGCTGCGGCGGGGTTGCCGGTGATCGAGTGGATGGCCCCCGCATCAGGAAGCCCCGGGTGGTGTTCGAAATAGCCGAAGGCCGTGACGCCTCGGGCCGGCTGGGGCGGAGTCACCCTCGAGCGGAACCCGGCCCCACGCCCGCCGGGTCAGTCCCACGAACAGCCGGCGAGGTCGGCGGGACGGGCCTCGAGGGCCGCGGCCCGCGCGGTGGCCGCCTCCGGCGAGTCGGCGGTCTTGGCGGCGAGTTGCCACGGCTGAAACTTCACGCCGCCCGAGGCCGAGAGCACCCAGTTCGTGCCCTTCTTCACGCCAGTCGCCACCGTCGGCACGCTCGCGGGTACGTCGTACCGCGGCAGCGGTGCAGCCGCCGGATCGACGAGCGCGGCGAGATCGCAGCCGGCGCGGGCGTCGAGCTGCCGGCCGCGAATCAGCGCAGCCACGACGGCAAGATCGACGCAGTTGGCCAGCTCCGCGAAGATCGGCTGCTTGGCGGCGAGGGCCTCGTAGTTGGCCGTCATCGCGGCGCACCACTTCACGGCGGTGGCGTCGGCGGGGGCGGCCCCGCGGGCCACGCCCTCCTTGCCGGCGACGTCGCTCTCGGTGAGGCACTTCATCCTTCGCCCGCCGATGCGCCAGGCGAGTTCGTCGGGGTCGCGGGCGATCGGATCGTAGTCGGCCTCCAGCCAGAACCGCGGCAGCGTGGTGGCACGTCCGCCCGCGGGGACGAGCGCCAGGTAACTCGGCAGGGCGTCGAGTTCCGACGGGTCGAGCCCCATGCCGATCCGCTTCATCCGGTAGTCGGCCGCCACGAGCACGCGGGCAAAACGGCTGTCGCCCGGCACGCCCGTGACCGTCACCTGCTGCGGTCCCATCGCCTGCTCCATCGCGGTGAACGTGGCCTGGGGGTCGCGGCCCATCGTGCCCTGCTTGCGAAGCAGTTGCTGCAGCTTGGCGATGCCCTCGGGCGTGGGGTCGATCGAGCAGGTCATGCCACCGTTGCGGGCGGCATTGATCGCCCGCAGGGCGACGATCAGATCCTCGAGGTGCAAAGGCGGCCGTCCCGTGGTGGCACCGACGACGTTGCCCATCGCATCGACCTTCAGTGCATCGGCCGGACCGGAGAGCACGATGTCGTGCCGATCGGGATCGACGAACACGTGCTCGATCCGCTGCAGGCCGCCCAGGAAGAGGATTTCGGCGGGCAGCGGCGTGGCGCCGGCCGCCGCCGCGCGGACCGCGGTGGCCACCGCCTTCAGCGAGACCTTGCGGATGCCGTTCGCGGCATCGGCCAGCGAGCCGTCGGCCAGCGTCTTCTCACGCTCGGCCGCCAGTTCCTCGGCAGCCCGCGGGTCGAGCGTGCCGACGATCCCCTTCGTGTCGATCGCGATGCCCCCCACCGCCTGCCCGAAGCCGCCGCCACCGCCGAACTGCGCGTGGGCCGACGCGTGGGCCAGCAGGCAGCATGCGATGGCGAACGTCGGCACGAAAAGCCGTCCGCAGACCGGCCGCAGGGGCGAGATCATGGAAACCCTCGTCGGGGGTGGGGGAAGGCGTCTGGCCGCGAAAAACCGTGCGCGATGCTAGTGCGGGGCCCGAATTTCGGCAAACCCGGTTCGTCCCCGAGAACCCGGCTCGGCATCCCTCGCCAAAGGCGCGCGGCTCGATCATGATGCAGGGCATTCCCATCCCGCCGGCTGGCCGTGGGCGGATGGCGGACCGTGGCACCCCGAGGCTGGAGAGCAGATGGATCGCGGCTATCTCCGCGTGCACGATGCCGTGGCGGGCGACAGCGTCGTGTGGCTCGATGCCGCAGGCCAGATCACGCTCGGCCGTGCGCCCACCAACCGCGTGGTTCTTCATGACGAGCGGGCCAGCCGCGAGCACGCCGAGGTGCGGTTCGATGCCGGCGGGTGGATCGTTTGCGACCTGCAGAGCCGCAACGGCACCACCGTCAACGGCGAGCCGGCCGCCGGCGACCGTCGGCTCGCCCCGGGCGACGTCATCCGCATCGGCCTGGTGGAGATCGTGTTCGGTGTCGGCGAGCCCGGGAGCGATGCCGGAGGGCTGACTTCCGCCACGCTCACCGGGGAGATGCCCGACGACCTCGAGGCCTGGCAGGCGTCGATCACGCACCGGCAGTCGCGAAGCCGGCTGCTCGACGACATCGCGGCCGCCGGCCCCGAGGTGCCGCGGGTCGGCCGGGCCGCCGCCGATCTCTGCCGGCTGGCATTCGCCCTCGCCACCGCCGACGACGTGCGGGCGATCGCCCGGCTGACGCTGGAATCGGCACTCGGGGGCACCGCGGCGACGCGGGGCATCGTCCTCCTGCCGGGCCGGCTCGGCGACCTGCCGGAGGCGGAGACGGTGACCGTCGAGATGCTCGAGCCGATCGCCTCCGTGCCCCACCCGTGGCCCGTCACCGTGCCGGCCGGCGTGGTCGCCGGCGTGCTCGGCGCCAACGAGGCGGTGCTCGCCAGCCGCGATGCCGGCCGCGGCGGGCCTCCGGCGACGATCGCCACGCCGATCCGTTCGCGGAATCGTCCCGTGGGCGTGATGCTCCTCGAGGCCGAGCTGGATGGCCGCCCGCCGACGCCCGACGATCTCGAGTTTGCCATGGCGGTCGGCGACGCCCTCGGCGTCGCCATCGACAACCTCTCCACGCGGGTGGCCCTCTCCAGCCGGCTGGCGACGGCCGCCGACGAGAACGAGCGGCTGCGCCGACGGCTCGGCGAGGAGGCCTGCATGGTGGGCGCGAGCCCGGCGCTCCAGGGGATCATCGGCCAGGTGCAGCGGGTCGCCCCGTCGAAGGCCACGGTGCTCGTCCGCGGCGAAAGCGGGGCGGGCAAGGAGCTGATCGCCCGGGCGATCCACGACTCGAGCGGCCGGCGCACCGGCCCCTTCGTGTGCCTCAACTGCGCGGCCCTCTCGGAGACGCTCCTGGAGAGCGAACTCTTCGGGCACGAAAAGGGGGCCTTCACCGGCGCCACCGAGCGGAAGATCGGCAAGTTCGAGGCGGCCCATCGGGGCACGCTGATGCTCGACGAGATCGGCGAGATGAGCCCGGCGATCCAGGCGAAGTTTCTCCGGGTGCTCGAGGGGCATCCCTTCGAGCGGGTCGGTGGCAGCGGCCGTGTGCAGGTCGACGTGCGTGTCGTGGCGGCCACCAACCGCGACCTCGAGAAGGCGGTGACCGGCGGCCAGTTTCGGCGCGACCTCTACTTCCGGCTCAAGGTGGTGGAAATCCTCGTGCCGCCCCTGCGGCGCCGCATGGAAGACATCGAGCCGATCGCCGATCACTTCCTCCGGCGGTTCGCCGCCGAGACCGGCCGGAAGATCCGTGGCTTCACGCCGGAGGCGATGGAGGCGATGCGGGGCTACCACTGGCCGGGCAATATCCGCGAACTGCGGAATGTGATCGAGCGGGCGGTCGTGCTCTCCCAGCAGGATTGGATCGACGTGCACGACGTGAGCCTCTCGCCCCTCGCCGCCCCCGGCGACACCGACAAGTCGGGCGTGGCGAAGCCGGCCGCCTTCGTGCCCACCACCATCGACGAGATGGAGCGTCGGCACGTGCTCGCCACGCTGGAGGCTGTCGGCGGCAACAAGACGAAGGCCGCGGCGATCCTCGGCATCGAACGCTCGACGCTCGATCGCAAGCTCGCCAAGTGGGCGAAGGTGTAGGGCGGCCCCGATTCCGGGAAGCGTCACCGCGTAAGCGGTACGACGGCGTGACGGTTGGCGTGGCCCTGCACGCTACGCGATTGGGCTTTCCCGATTCCGGGATCAGAGCCCGAAATACCGCTTCCAGTAATCCGCCCCCTCGGGGCCCGGCTCCGGGGGCTTGGCGTCGGCGGATGGTCGGCCGCGGCTGCGGCGGATCTCCCGGGCCTCGGCGAGCCATTCCTCGCACGACACGGCCTTCGCCCGGCGACGGCGGGCGGCCACCTGCAGGCGGCGGTCGCTCGACACCACCACGAGATGCGCCGGCGAATGGTGCTCCTCCAGGAGTTCCTCGATGAGCGAGTCGGCATCGGGATACTCCCGCGCGAACCACACGCGGATGCCGCCGTGCACGAGCCGGGCCGGCAGGCCGTCGGGCGCCCGGGCGGCGTCGAACACCACGATCGTGTCCTGCGCCTTGTCGCCCAGCACGTCGACCAGCATGTCGAGCAGCGCGAGCCGCGACTGCTCGAAGCCCTTCGCCCCGCGGGAAGGCCCGAACACGCCCGAGGCATGGAGCAGGTTGTAGCCGTCGACGATCAGCGCCATTCAGACGAGCCGGTGCTTGACGCGGCCCCCGACGATCGTGGCCACAGCCCTGCCCTGGAGCGTCCAGCCGTGGAAGGGCGAGTTGACGCTCTTCGATTGGAACGTCTCGACGTCCACGGTCCAGGAGCGGTTCGGGTCGATGAGCGTGATGTCGGCCACCGCCCCCGGCCGGAGCGTGCCGCGGTTGATGCCGAGGATCCGGGCGGGCAGCGTGCTCATCGCCTCGACGAGCCGTGGCCAGCCGATGCGGCCCGTATGCACCAGTCGCGTCACCGACAGGCCCACTGCCGTTTCCAGGCCGAGGATGCCGAAGGGGGCCCGGTCGAGCTCCAGCATCTTTTTTTCTCGGGCATGGGGCGCATGGTCGGTGGCGATGCAGTCGATCGTGCCGTCGACGATTCCCTCGACGATCGCGTCGACGTCGGCCTGCGTCCGCAGCGGCGGGCTCATCTTGTAGTTGGAATCGAAGCCGCGCAGGCTCTCTTCGGTGAGCGTGAAGTGGTGCGGGCAGGCCTCGGCCGTCACCCGGGCGCCCCGCCGCTTCGCCTCGCGGATCAGGGCCACGCCACCGGCGGTCGACACGTGCATCACGTGCAGCCTCCCGCGAGTGACCTCCGCGAGGGCGATGTCGCGGCCGATCATCACCTCCTCGCCCGCCGCGGGCATGCCCTTGAGGCCGAGCACGAGCGACACGAGCCCCTCGTGCATCACGCCTCCGGCGGTGAGCTCCAGCACCTCCTCGTGGGCCAGGAAGGGCTTGTCGAACATCCGGCAGTACTCGAACACGCGGCGCATCAGCTCCGCGTCGTAGACGGGCGCGCCGTCGTCGCTGAAGGCCACCGCCCCCGCCTCGACGAGCTGGCCGATCTCGGCGAGTTCCTTGCCCTCGCGGTTTCGGCTGGCGCAGGCCACCACGAACACGTTGCAGGTGTCGGCGCGGGCCGCCTTCTGGTGGATGAACTCCACGGCCGCCTGGCTGTCGATCGGCGGCTCCGTGTTGGGGATGCAGGCGACGCTCGTGAAGCCGCCGGCGATCGCGGCCCGTGTGCCGGTCTCGATCGTTTCGTCCTCCTCGCGGCCCGGTTCCCGGAGATGCACGTGCATGTCGATCAGGCCTGGAGTCACGATGAGCCCGGTGGCGTCGATCGTCTCGTCGGCCTTGCCGAGGGGCTGCGTGCCGGCGTGGCCCACCGCCACCACCTGGCCGTCGCGGACGAGCACGTCGTCGATGCGGTCGATGTCCTGCGATGGATCGACGACGTGGCCGCCGCGGATCAGGAGCGTGCCCATCAGGTGGTCCTCGCGAGGTGATCGGGAGCGGAGCCGGCGGCACCCCGCGGCCCGCAGGTGAGCCAGAGCACCGCCATCCGCACGGCCAGCCCGTTGGCCACCTGGCCGAGAATCAGCGACTGCGGGCAGTCGGCCACTTCCGCCGTCACCTCCACGCCACGGTTGATCGGGCCGGGGGCGAGGATCAACAGGTCTTTTTTGGCCCGCTTCAGCCGCTCCCGCGTCATGGCGTAGAGGTGGGCGTATTCCCGGACCGACGGGAAGGGCCGCATGTTCTGTCGCTCGAACTGGATGCGGAGCAGGTTGAGCACGTCGCAGCGCGGCACGATGGCGTCGAGATCGTGCGACACCTCCACCCCGAGTTCCCGCCACCGCTCCGAGACGAGCGTGGGCGGCCCGCAGAGGATCACCTTGGCGCCGAGTTTCATCAGGCCCCAGAGGTTGGAGCGGGCCGTGCGGCTGTGGGCGATGTCGCCGACGAGGCCCACCGTCACGCCGGAGAGATCGCCGAGCCGCTCACGGATCGAGAAGATGTCGAGCAGGCCCTGGGTGGGATGCTCGTGCGGGCCGTCACCGGCGTTGATCACGCCCACCGAGAGGTGCTGGGCGAGGAGGTGGGGCGTGCCGGGCGTCACGTGCCTGACCACCACCGCGTCGATCCCCATCGCCTCGAGGTTCTTCGCCGTGTCGATGAACGACTCCCCCTTGGAGAGGCTGCTGGAGGAGGCGGAGAAGTCGACGACGTCGGCGCCGAGTCGGCGGGCCGCGAGCGCGAAGCTCGTCTTCGTTCGCGTCGAGTTCTCGAAGAAGAGCGTGACGATCGTGGTGCCGCCGAGCACCGTGAGCTTGCGGCGGCAGCCGTCAGTGGCATCTTTGAAGAGCGCCGCCGTGTCGAGGAGCGTGCGGATCTCGTCCGGGGTGAGCCGTTCGAGGTCGAGCAGGTGGCGGTGCTTCCAGTGCGGCGGAACCGCCTGCTGGGCGAGAGACTGGTTCATCGCGTGCCTGTGCGGAGCATGGCCACCGGATCCTCCCCGCGAGGGGTTTTCGGCGGGCCGGGGTGGCGGCGAAGTGTAGCAGAATCGCGGCGTTTGTCGGGGTCGAGGCGCGGCGGCGGTTGCCCTTGCCCGCTGCGGCCACCGGCCCCTACGCTCCTCCCCGCCTCCGACGGCCTGCCTGGGCCGAGGCTTCCTCCGATACGGTCGATGCATGGCAACCACGAACGGCATCCGGCGGTCGATTGGCAGTGCCTGGATGATCGCGGCCGCGGCCCTCGTCGCTCCGGCCGCCGGCTGCACCTCGGCGATCAGCACCGCCTACCTCCGTGACGGTTTTTGGGAGCTTGCCGACCACTCCGAAGAGAAGCAGAAGCCGGCCGACGACGAAGCCACCCCCGACTCATGGGATTCCTCGGCCACTGCCGCCGACGCCGCCACCGAGGCGGTCGATGCCGAGCGGCGGGCCGCCGCGATCGAGGAGGCAGTGGCCCGGCTGTCGAAACTCGGCAGCCTCGATGTCGCCGCTCGGGCCACGCTCGTGGAAACCCTGCAGCGGACCCAGCAGGAAGACTGGCCGGCGGTCGTCGACGCCTTCGCATCGACGCTCGAGGAAGCGGCCGCCGAGGCTCGGGCCGCCGAGGAGGTGGTGAACCGTGGGGCGCCGCCCGTGCTGCCGGCCTCGCACGTCGTCGCCAAGGCCGATCTTGATCGGGGCGAACTCCCGTCGGAGCCGGTGCTCGACGGCGAGCCAGAGCCGGTGTCGCCGCCGGCCGCGGTCGTTGTCGCCGAGATGCCAGCCGCACCGGAACCCGACCCCGCAGTGCCGGCAACGGTCGAGCCGGCGGAGGCCGAGCCCGCCCCGGTGTCGCCGGCGCTCTCGATCCGTAACGCCTGCTTCGCCTCCAAGGTGCAGGGGTGGGGCGTCGTCGAACGGTTTCCCGACGACCAGTTCCGCGGCGGCCAGGAGGTGATCGTCTACTTCGAACTCGACAACCTCTCCGCGGGCGAATCGCCCGCCGGCCACACCACCTGCATCGACACCACGCTCTCGCTCGTCGATGGCTCCGGCCGCGCGATACAGCAGTGGTCGTTCGAACCGATCGCGGAGACCTGTGTCGCCAAGCGACGTGACTACTTCGCCCGCTACGTGATCCGGCTCCCGGACGCCGTCGCGGCCGACTGTCGGATCGCGGTCGATGTCGTCGACACGCTCGCCGGCACGTCGGCGCAGGCCAGTCTACCCCTGCGGATCGCTGCGGCCGACTGAGGCGGCGCGTGCTGACGTGCTGACCGCGGCCGCTCGGGGCTGCCCGTGCCCGTCGCCGGACGTTCGCTCCGGGCATCGTGCCCTCCGCTCTCTGCATGCTGGCTGCGCTCCGCCGGGCACCGATCCGGCGCCGGCGTATTGGTCGTGGCTTCGCTTGCCAGCACGGGCAGCCCCGAGCTCGTCTCCCGCCCGCCCCTATGAGCCGTAGGCCGTGAGGCCTCGGGCCGGCACGGGGCAGCCTCACCCACACGCCTCGCAGGGATCGACGGCGATCTGTAGTAGCATCCCCGTGACGGTAATCGCCAACGCGCATCACGAGGCAGGCGTGGAGATCATTCGCACCGAGCGGCTCGAGAAGACGTTTGCCGGCGGCGATGCCGAGGCCGTGGTGGCGGCCGTGCGCGGTGTGGATGTCCGGGTGGCGGCCGGTGAGTTCGTGGCGATCACCGGGGCGTCGGGCTCCGGAAAAAGCACGCTGCTGCACATGCTCGGCGGCATCACGCGGCCCTCCGCCGGTCGCGTGCTGCTCGAAGGGGTCGATCTCGCCGTGCTCGACGACGATGCCCTGGCCGCCGTCCGCCGGCGTCGCATCGGCTTCGTGTTCCAGCGATACAACCTCCTGCCCGAACTCTCGCTCGTCGAAAACGTGGCCCTGCCGCTGGTGCTCGACGGTGTGGACGCCGCCCGCTGTGAGGCCGCGGCCCACGAGGCGCTCGCGGCGGTCGGGATGACGCAGCGTGCCAGCCACCGGCCCGACGGCCTCTCCGGGGGCGAGCAGCAGCGAGGGGCGATCGCCCGGGCACTCGTTACCCAGCCGGCGATCGTGCTCGCCGACGAGCCGACCGGCGCCCTCGACTCCGCCAACTCCGCCCGCGTGGTGGAGTTGCTCGCGCGGCTCGTGGCGGAGCGAGGCCAGACGGTCGTCCTGGTCACGCACGATGCCACGGTGGCCGCGGCGGCCGGAAGGATCGTGCGGATGCGCGACGGGCTGATCGAGTCTGACACCCGCCGCGAGAGCGTTGCGTCATGAGGCTGCGCACGCTGCTCGTGCGGCAGTGGCGGAGCCGGCCAGGCCGGGCTCTGGCAGCGGCGGCGAGCGTGGCCGTGGCGGTGGGCGCTGTGGTGGCCACGTGGGCCGCGGCCGACGCCTCGCGTGCCGGCTACCGCCGGCTCGGTGAAACCGTGGGCGGCCTGCCCACGATCGACGTCCGGGCCCGCGACGGCGGCCGCTTCGACGCGGCGAGCGTGCCCGCGCTCGTCGACATTCCCGGCGTGCGGGCGGTCGTGCCGCTCTTCTACCGGCCCTCGCTGGTGCGGGTGGGCGAACGCCGGCTTCGCGAGGTGGCCGTGGGCGTCGATGCCGGGGCGCTCGTCGCCGCGGAACTGCTCACGCTCGAGGCAGGCGAGCCCTGCCGCGACGACGGGGAAGTCGTGCTCGATGCAGCGGTCGCGAAAGGACTGGGCGTGGGCGTGGGCGACGAGGTGCTCTTCTTCGCCCGACGGCGGATCGCGCGGATGCGGATCACGGGGCTGGCGTCGAGCGAGTCGCTCAGCTGGTTTGCCGAGGGGGCGACGGCGGTGATCGACATCCAGGTGCTGGAGGCGATGTCGCAGGCCACGGCGGAGGTGGATCGCGTGCGGGTGGTGGTCGCCGACGCCGGCGCACGGCAGCGGGTGCTCGCGCCGGTGGCGCGGCGGCTGCCATCGACGCTCGTGGCCGAAATTCCGGCGGGGCGGTCGAGCATGGCCGAAGACGTGCTCCACTCCGCCAACCTCGGCCTCGACTTCGTCACGGCCCTCACGCTCGCGATGGCCTGGTTCATCGTCGGCAACGCCATGCTCATGAGCGTGGCGGAGCGGCGACGATCGTTGGCGCTGGTGCGGCTCGTGGGGGCCACGGGCCGGCAGGTGCGGCGGCTGGTCACGGTCGAGGCGGCGATCCTCGGCGGGCTCGGTGCGGCCGTGGGGGCCGCGGCGGGCCTGGCTGCCGCGGGGCCGATCTCGGCCGGCATCTGCCGGGCCCTGCAGATGCCGGCAGGCGGGCTCGCGGTCGATCCGTGGCTCGTGCCCCTGGCGGTGGTGATCGGCGTGGTGGTGGCCGTGGCGGCGGCCTGGTGGCCCGCGCGGGAGGCGGCGGCAGTCGATCCGCTCGAGGGGCTCGCCTCGGCGCCACCCGCTCGGCAGGTGGGCGGCTCGCGGCGGTTGCTCGTCGCGGCCGGGGCGCTCATGGTGGTCACGGCGATCGCCGAGGTGCTGCTCACGTGTGGCCTGCTGCCGCCGCGGGCCTCGGTGGTGTCAGGCATCACGCTGCTGTTGGCGTTCGTGGCGTTCACCCCCTTCCTCGTGATTCCGCTCGTGCGGCTGCTCGGCCGGCTCGTGCCCGCCGCGTGGCGGATCGAGGGCACCCTCGCCGTGGAGCAGATCGCCCGCCAGCCGATCCGCACCGCCCTCACGGCGGGCGTGCTCGTGGTGGCCGTCAGCAACGGCATCGGTCTCGGGCATGCGATCCGCGACAGTGTCGATGACGTTCTCGGCTGGTATTCGAGGATGCTCCGGGCCGACTGGGTGCTCACGCAGGCCGGGGCGCTCTCGGTGTCGCGTGCCGAGCGGGGCGCCGATTCACGGCAGCTCGAGGCGGCCGTGCGCGGACTCGATGACGTTTCGCAGGTGGAGGGCATCGGCGTGGCCACCGGCCGCGTGGCCGGCACCGCCTGCGTGGTGATCGCCCGCGACCTTCCCGACGAGGGGCCGTTGCCGCTCGAGCCGGTCGGTGCGTCGGTGGCCGAGGTGCGGGCGGCGCTGGCCCGCGGCGAGGCGGTGGCCGGCACGGTGCTCGCGCAGCGCACCGGCGTGAAGCCGGGTGACGAGGTGACGGTGGAAGTGTTCGGTCGCTCGACGCCGGTGCGGATCGCGGCCCTCGTGGTCGATTACACGTCGGGCGGCGCCTCGCTCCACCTCCGCCGCGACGCCGCCCGCACGCTCTTCGGCATGGAGGCAGCCGACGTGCTGCTCGTGACCGCGGCCCGGGGCCGGGCCGCCGCTCTGGGGGAGCCGCTCGAGCACCTCGCGGGCGAGCACTCCATGCTGCTGCGATCGTTCGCCGACCTGCGGGGATTCATCGACGCGATCGTGACCGGCGTGGTGGGCTCGCTCTGGTCGATGCTCGGCCTGGGCTTCGTGGTGGGCAGCCTCGGCGTGGCCAACACCGTCACCATGAGCGTGATGGAGAAGCGGCGATCGCTGGGCCTGCTCCGGGCGGTGGGCATGCGCCGGGGCCAGGTGGTGCGGATGGTGATGCTGGAGAGCCTGCTCCTCGGCGCGGCCGCCGGCATCGTGGGATTGGTGGCCGGGCTCACGACGGCGCTCTTCATCCAGTTCGCCAGCCAGCCGCTCTTCGGCCATCCGCTGCGGATGCAGGTGCGGCCCGACATCGTCGCCGTGAATCTCGTGGCGGCGGTGGCGGTCACGGCGCTGGCCGCCTGGTTCCCGGCCTGCCGCGCCGTCGGGCTCGATCTCCTCGACTCGCTGTCGGCCGAGTAGCAGGGTCTGAACGCCTGATACGGCTTGCACGTGAGCCTCAGGCTGCCCCCATCGCTTACGCGATTGGGCTTCCAGATGCGGGAAGCGTAACCGCGTGAGCGGTACGACTGCAGTGGCGTTGAGGTCGCCCCACTTTCGAGCCTGTGGCTCACGTGCGATCCGGATCCGACTCGCTCAAAGTGTCTGCCGGCGTTCACCGGCGAAGGTGCGTCTGAAATGGCCGTCTGCTCGGAGGAGCGATATGGTTCCGCCGACGCGGGCAGGCTGCGGCGTCTTTCCAGCGGGCCACGAGGGCCGACGTGGAGAGCCAGCCCATGCAGACGCAGCCCTCGGTGTCGTTCGACGACCTTCCGATCGACGAAGCCGTTCGCGACGCCGCCCTCGATCACGTCGCCGAACTCGAGCGGTATTCCGACCGCATCACCGGCTGCCACGTGGTGGTGGCCCAGCCCCATCGCCATCACCGTGAGGGGCGGCTCTATTCCGTCCGCGTCGATCTCGTGATGCCGGGGGGCGAGATCGTGGTCAACCGCGAGCACCACCTCAACCATGCGCACGAAGACGTGTTCGTGGCCCTTCGCGACGCGTTCGATGCCGCCCGACGGCGGCTGGAAGACCACGTCCGCCGGATGCGGGGCGCCACGAAGGCCCACGCGCCCCGGACCAGCGGCCGGATCACGCAGATCTTCCCGCTGCAGGGCTACGGCTTCATCGAAACCCCCGATGGCCGCGAGATCTACTTCCATCGGCATGCCATCTCCGACGGCGAGTTTCGGCTCGCCGACGTGGGCACGCCGGTGTTTTACAGCGAGGAGGAGGGCGACGAGGGGCCGCAGGCGTCGGCCGTGCACCTCGTGCACCCTCATCGCGGAGGCGCCGCGACGGCGGCTGAACCTGAGGAGATGCCATGACGATCGCAGGCGCGGTGGAAACCTTCGACGTGCAGGTGCCGGCGAACGGCGGGCACGGGCGGCCGCTCCAGCTTCCCGGACGGCTCTGCCTGCCGGCGCCTCCGACGGGCCTGGTGCTCTTCGCCCATGGCAGCGGGTCGAGCCGGCACAGTCCGCGAAATGCCTACGTGGCCTCGGTGCTCTGCTCACGGAGCAGGAGGCGACCGACCGGGTGAACGTGTTCGACGTGCCGTTGCTCGCCGAGCGGCTGCTGGCGGCGATTCGTTTTGTGAGCGGCCTCGAGCAGACGCGGCACCTGCCGCTGGGGCTCTTCGGCGCGAGCACGGGGGCCGCGGCCGCGCTGGTGGCCGCGGCGGCGGAGCCACGGGTGCTGGCGGTGGTGTCGCGTGGTGGGCGGCCCGACCTCGCCGGCCGCAAGCTCCGTGCGGTTCGCGCGCCCACGCTCCTGATCGTCGGCGGTGACGACACCGACGTGCTGGCCCTCAACCGCCAGGCCGCGGCGGAGCTCGAGTGTGAGCAGCAGATCGCCGTGATCCCCGCTGCCCCGCACCTCTTCGAGGAGCCGGGCACGCTCGAGGAGGCCGCCCGGCTTGCGTCGGAATGGTTCGCCCGCCACCTGCACGACTGACCCCGGGAGCTTTCGCGATGAATGGTCCTCTCTTTGCAGATCGCTCGGAGGCCGGCTGGATGCTCGTGGAGCGGCTCCGCGGCCAGTCGCTCCAACACCCGCTCGTGCTGGCGATACCCCGCGGGGGCGTGGAGGTGGGGGCGGCCCTCGCCCGCGGGCTCGGGGCCGAGCTCGACGTCGTGCTCTCGCGCAAGCTGCGGGCCCCCCACCAGCCCGAGCTCGCGATCGGAGCCGTTTCGGAGGATGGGCACGTGTATCTCAACCACTTCGCGACGGCCGTCACGGAAGCGGGCGATGCCTACATCGAGGCGGAGCGGAAGCGGCAGGTCGCGGAGATCGAGCGGCGCACGGCGATGTTTCGCGCGGTGCGGCCGCGGGCGGCGATCGCGGGCCGCACCGTGATCGTCACCGACGATGGCATCGCCACCGGGGCCACGATGATTGCCGCCCTGCACACGGTGCGGGCGTCGGATGCGCGGGAGGTGATCGTGGCGGTGCCGGTGGGCTCGCCCGACCGGCTCGAGGCGATTCGACCGCTCTGCGATCGCCTGATCTGCCTCCACGAGCCGCAGGCCTTCTGGGCGGTGGGGCAGTTCTACCGCACCTTCGAACAGGTCGAGGACGACCGCGTGGTCGAACTGCTCCGTGAATACGGTTCCCCGGTCGCGGTGGGTGCGTCCGCGTAGTGCGGTGCCGATGATGCTCCGGGAGCCCGTACGAGCCGAAGGGCGTAAGCCCTCGGTCCCCGGTTGTCACGCCCGGCGGCGCGACGGTTGGCGTGGTCCCGCACGCGACGCGACTGGGCTTCCAGGGCACCTAACCTTTGATGACGCCGAGGGGCCGCAGCCGCGCGACCTTGCTCGAAAGCCCCGCCCGATGGACCACGTCGACCACGAGGTCGACATCCTTGTAGGCGGCGGGCTGCTCTTCCGCCAATCCCTCGCGGCTGCGGGCCTTGGCGATCACGCCGGCCTGCTCGAGCTCGTGGGCGATGTTGCGGCCCTTCGCCGCCTTCGTGGCGGCCGTGCGGCTCAGGCAGCGGCCGGCGCCGTGGCAGGTGGTGCCGAACGATCGCTCCAGCGACCGCGGGCCCCCCGCGAGCACCCAGCTCGCCCGGCCCATGTCGCCCGGGATGATCACGGGCTGGCCAATCTCACGATACCGTTCCGGCACGTCGGGATGACCCGCGGGAAAGGCCCGCGTCGCACCCTTGCGATGCACGCACACCTCCTTCGTGCCCCCGGCCACCACATGCGGCTCGAACTTCGCGATGTTGTGGGCCACGTCGTAGAGGAGCGTCATGCCGAGCGCCTCCCACGGCCTCCCGAACACGCGGGCAAACACCTCCCGCACCTGCCACATCAGGAGCTGGCGGTTGCAGAAGGCGTAGTTGGCCGCGGCCCGCATCGCGCCGAGGTAGTGCCGCCCCTCGGGGCTGTCCACGGGCGCGCACACGAGCTGCCGATCGGGCAGGGCGATGCCGTATTTGGTGGGCGCATCGCGAAGGGATCGCAGGGCGTCGTCGCACACCTGGTAGCCCAGGCCGCGTGATCCCGAATGGATGAGCACGCAGATCTGACCGGCGTGGAGGCCGAAGACCGCGGCGGCTGTCTCGTCGGCGATCCGATCCACCGCCTGCACCTCGATGAAGTGGTTCCCCGCGCCCACCGTGCCGCACTGGTCGGCTCCCCGGGCCAGGGCGCGATCGCTCACCAGGCCCGGCTCGGCGCCGGTGATGCAGCCCTCCGCCTCGGCACAGGCCACGTCGTCTGCGGTGGCGAGGCCGCGGGCCGCGAGCCAGGGCACGCCCGCCTGCATCATGCCGCGGAGTTCCGCCGGGGAATACACGTAGCGCCCCCCCTGCCCCACCCCCACCGGCACGTCGCGGATCAGCTGGTTGACGAGCTGCTTGACGAGCGGGCGGGCGTCGTCGAGCGTGAGGTTCGTGCGCACCAGCCGCACGCCGCAGTTGATGTCGTAGCCCACGCCCCCCGGCGAGATCACGCCTCCCGCGGCCGGGTCGGTGGCGCACACGCCGCCGATGCAGAAGCCGTAGCCCCAGTGGATGTCGGGCATCGCCAGGCTCGCCGTCTGGATGCCGGGCAGGAAGGCAACGTTGGCCACCTGCTCGGCGGCCCGGTCGGCCCGCACCAGTTCCACGAGCCGGTCGTCGGCGAAGATCAGGCCGTCAACCCGCATCCCAGGGCGGCTCTCCTTCGGAATGCGCCACGTGCAGTCGTCGAGCCGCTCGAGGGGCGGAGCCGAAGACGAGGATATTGGCATGCGATCATCATACGGACGTGCGGGAAGCGTAACCGCGTAAGCGGTACGAATGCTGGACGTGTGGCGAGGTCCCGCACGCCATGCGATTGGGCTTCCAGGGGGGTGGGGCAGACATTTCTCAAATGTCGAGAATGAAGGTGGCTTCCCACCCGTGCAGGGTTTCGTGCACGGCGAGTTCATGCTGTGTGATCGCTTTCACCTCGTGGGCGAGCACGTGCCGCTCGGGATCGTAGCGTTCGCCGCGGGCCGTGGCCGCGAGGCCGTGCGGCGTCACCTCCACGGTGAACGTGGCGAACAGCATCCTTCGCAGGTCGAAGGCCGCGAGGATCTCGCCGAGCCAGTCGTAAAGCAGCCACACCGGATCGGTGCCGGCCACCGTGAACGACTCTTCCGCGGACTCGCGGATCTGCGAGACATCGCCGGCGATCACGGCGGTGAGGCCGCGGGCGGCGTCGGCGAGCGCGGCGGCGAGCGACTCGGCCTGCACGCGGACACCAAGATCGGCCGTGTGTTCGAAGATTTCGTACATGGGGGATGGCGAATCCTACGCCGGCCGGCCCGGCCGCGCCGCCGAACGCCCGGGAAGCGTCACCGCACAACACGGGTGGCAAATCAAATTGGCCGACGAAAATATACGCCTGTTCACGCGAGAGCGTCGACAAGAAGACACGCAGTCGCCACCTGCGGCCCGATGCTCGCGGCCGGGCTTCCCGACGCCACGGTAAGCACTCATCCGAGAAGCGTCACCGCGTGAGCGGTACGGCTGCGCGACGTGTGGCGTGCGATGGATTTCTCGCGGGCGAGTGGTTTTCCTCGTACAATCGTGGCCATGATCAAGAACCCGGACGAGTACCACCGACAGTCGGAACGCGACCGCTGGGAGGCTCTGCAACGCATGTCCGCCGAGGAGTCGATCGCCGTGGGCGAGGCCCTCCTGACGTCCGACCTCATGCGACTGGCGGAGCATCCGGACGACGACCGCCCCCTGAGCCTGGCGATCTCGTTGGGAATCCAACCCGTGCTTCGGTTCGGGTGAGGTGCGTAAGGTGGCACCGAGCGAGTTCGACGACTTCTGCCGATTTGCATTCGGGTTTCTCCAGGACCAGGGAACTCCCTACCTGGTCATCGGAGGCCTGGCGGTTGTCGTGGTCGGGGAACCTCGAACCACTGCCGATGCAGATGCCATCGTCTTCATATCGCCGGCCCAGGCGGAGTCGCTGATCGACAAAGCTGCCAAGGCCGGCTTTGACGTGCGAAACGACGTGGAGCGACAGCGGCTTCTGGACACCGGCACCATGCGGTTTCGGAAGGGGCGATTTCAGATCGACCTGATCACGGCATCGTTGCCTTTTGAGGAAGAGGCCTACCGGCGTGCGACGTTCCACGAAGTGTTTGGCATTCGTCTCCCGTTCCCCACCCCTGAAGACCTGATCCTGCTCAAGGTTCTTGCCGGTCGCGAGAAGGACATGCTCGACGCGATCGGGATCGTGCGCCGGCATGCCGGCACGCTCGACGTCGGGTATCTCGAGCGAACACTTGAGCCCTTGTGCGAACTCGCCGAGAACGTCGTCCCCTGGAAAAGGCTGCAGGATGTGTTGTCACGGGGCCGGGGGCAGCCATGAGGCGAACGTCGATGCACCTGGGATCGCTCCTGCTCGTGGCGGCGGTGGCTCTCAGCGCGGGCTCAGTCTCGCGTGCCTCAGCCGTGGCGGCGGCGATACCGGCTGACCTGCCGACGTTTCAGCGGGATCTCTCCCCGGCGATCCTCTTGGCGCGGCCCTGTGATCCGAAGCACTGGCGGCAGATCGAGCCGGCCGTTCACCACCTCGCCCTGCAGCATGCCGACCGGCTTGCGGCCCTCGATGAGCCCGCCCGCACCGCGGCCCTCGTCCGCTTCGCCGACCTCGTCGACCGTGTGCGAAAGCGGGTGGGGGCGGATGCCGTGCTCGCCCCCGGCCGGCACGTGATCGGGCTGCTCGATCCCGACACGGGCCTGGGGCCGAAGGAGGTCACCACGATCGCCGAGGCCTACGGCGGCACCACGGCCATCTTCAAGAAGGACGACGATGGCGACACACTCGAGAGCGTGGCCGATGCCTTCCTCGGGGCGGTGCGCGAGGCGACGGCGGGCTCCGCGCCGCTCACAGTGGTGGTGCTCGGCCACGGGCTGCCCACGGAAATCCAGAGCTACCACATCCGCTTCGAGCGGGTGGCCGACGCCCTGATCGACGGCGCGGTTCGCCGCGGCGACGGCCGCGGCGTCGACCTCGGCTCCATGGTGCTGGTCTGCGACGACTGCTACAGCGCCGATTTCTCCATCAACCTCCTCGGCTGCCTCGAAAGCCGCTGCCGTGAGCAGGGCCGCGCCCTCGCCTCGCTGCCCGTGTGCATCGCGGGCACCAACCGCGACCGCTACGGCCTGGCCGACTTCGGCGAGAAGTTCGTGCCGCACTTCTGGAAAGACGTGATCGAACTGTATTACGTGCGCCGGCCCCGGCCCAAGGCTGTCGTGCTCCGGCATGTGTTCGAGAACGTCGACAACATGATGTATGGCTACGGGCGGGCCCCGATCATGAGCGGCACGTCGATCACCGGCTGGCGGCTCGTCGAGCCCGCGATGGTGCAGGATCCCGTGGTGTTCGTGCCGCTCGACGACGCGGAGCTGGCCGAGGTGCGGGCGATCCTCGGCCTCGATGCCGATGCCCCGCTGCCGCGGTGGATCGACGTGGGGTGAGGGTCATGCCCAGCGTGACGCGGCCGTACCGCTTACGCGGTTACGCTTCCCGGATAGACGGCCACACGTCGCGCGGTGACGTTTCCCGGAGGGATCGTGGGGGACGCTGCTACGGTGCGGCCTTGAAGACCGTCTTCCCTTCCTTGATCGTTTCCACGACGGCGATGTCTTTGATCGTGAGCGGATCGACCGTCAGGGGATTCTTTTCGAGGATCACGAGGTCGGCGAGCTTGCCCGGTTCGAGCGTGCCCTTCGACTTCTCCTCCTTGAGCTGATACGCGGCCATCGCCGTGACGGCGCGGAGGCCGTCGTAGGGCGAGATCCGCTCGTCGGGGCCGATCACCTGGCCCGAGCCGCTGCGGCGGTTGGTGCCGGCGTCGACCAGGGCCAGGATCCAGGGCTGCGGCGACACCGGTGCGTCGTGGGAGAAGGTGAAGGGCAGGCCCGCGCGGAGGAAGGTGCGGGCGGCCATCGCCCCGGCCGCCCGCTCCGGGCCCCAGAGCTTCACCACGCTGTCGCCCCCGGGCACGATGCCCGACGGCAGGAAGCTGGGGATCGCCCCGCAGGCCTTCATCTTCTCGATCTGGTCGGGCCGCAGCCACGAGCCGTGCACGAACACGGGACGGGCGTCGCGCATGCCGTGCTTCTTCACCGCCTTGGCGATCGCGGCGAGGGCCTGGTCGGCGGCGGCGTCGCCGTTCATGTGCATGTGGATCTGCATCTCGGTGGCCCAGAAACGGTCGAAGGCGGCGTCGACCACCTCATCGGGGATCTGGCGGAAGCCCGAGTAGCCGCCGGTCTTGCCCGGTGGGTTGGTCGCATAGGGTTTCGTGAACCAGGCGGTGTCGAGGCTGCCGTCGAGCCAAAACTTGATGCCCCCGAGGCGGACGCGATTCACATACCGCGTATCGAGATCGGCCCGGGCGGCCCGCAGCTTCTCGAGCGTGCCGTCGGCCGTGGGGTCGTAGGCGGTGGCCACGCCATAGGCCGCGGTGAGCGTGTCGTCGACCGTGGAATCCTTGGCGGCGATGTAGAGGTCGATCGGGAGCAGCTTCTTGTCGATCGCATTGACGACCACCTGGATGTCGTCGCTGCCGAGGCCGAGGCCCGCCTCCATGGCGGTGGTCTGGCCGTAACTCGCCCAGAGTTTCGCGGCGCCCGTAACGACGGCATCGGCGAGTTCGCCGGTGAACGGTGGCCGCTGGCTGCGGACGGCGTTGAGGGCCGTCTCCTCCATCGGGCCGGCGAGCGACGTTCCATCGGCCTTGCGGGTGAAGGAGCCGCCGGTGGGATCGGGCGTGGCGGCGGTGATGCCGGCGACCTCGAACACCTTCGAGTTGCCGGCGCCGAGGTGGCCCGACGAATCGACGATCATCACGGGCCGGTCGCCGGCGACCGAATCGAGTTCCTCGATCGTGGGCGTGCGGTTCTCCTTCATCTGCCGCGGCTGGTAGCCGAAGCCCACGATCCAGCCGCCGGCGGGCGTGCGCTCGGCCTGCTTCTTCATGCGGGCGAGGAGGTCGGCGATGTCGGTGCAGCCGAAGAGGTCGGCATCGACGAGGTTCTTGCCGAAGTAGACGAAATGGCCGTGGGTGTCGATGAAGCCGGGGAGAAGCGTTTTGCCGGCGAGGTCGACGGTTGTCGTGGCGGGGCCCGCATGGGCCTTGGCCTCCGCGAGCGGGCCGACGAACAGGATTCTTCCATCCTTCACCGCAAGGGCCTCCGCCATCTCGGGCTCGGGCCCGCGCATGGTGAGGATGTCGCCGCCGGTGTAGAGCGTTTCGGCGATATCGGCTCGGGCGGCCACAGGCCCGCAGGCCGCCGCGAGAGCGAGCACGAGGCCGAGAGCCATGACGAAGCGACGATGCACGAGTCAGACCTTTCCGAGGGAGTGCTTCCCGCTGATCACGGCGCACTCACGGCGAGCTGCGCCGGCGCACCAGGGCGATGCAGGCGGCTGCTGCCACGAGAATCGTCGCCGCCGACGGCTCCGGCACGATGGCCATGATCTGCGAGCGGTAGAACGACAGATCGGCCGCAAAGGTGGCGTTGCCGTACACGGCGTTCGCGCCGGGATCCGGCTGGCCCGAGAAGCCCGCCACGGTCAGCATCAGCCCGGACAGTTCCCAGGCGGATCCGTTCTTGTGAAAGACCGCGCCCCCGGAGTCGCCGTAGGCGGCCTGTGCTTCCGTCGAGGGCGACGGGGCGGCGGTGAACGACGTGCCGAGCATGTAGACATCGCCGATGCCGTCGTTGACCCACATGCCCGAGGCGTCGACCGTGTTGGTGCCCCACCGCATCGAGCGGCTGGCGAGTGTTTTGTAACCGGCTGCATCGCCGCCGGAAGACACTTCCGTCCACGTCCAGGGCGTGGTTGCCCGGTTGATGCTCCATTCCGTGAACGCGCCGCGATCGCGGCCCGCCCCGATCATCGTCACCGCGCTCCCGTTGGGAGTCGCCGTGGACGTGATCGTCACGCTCGGCAGGCCGGTTGGGGTGGATGCGAGCCGGAACATGAAGAGGTCGGTCGTGGCCGATTTGCCGGAGGCGCCGTTGTTGGTGAGCGTAGTGCCCGATCCGGCGAGCATCGCGTAGGTGCCGCCGTTGAGCACGATGCTGCCGCCGCCGACGTGGGCCGCGGTGAGCACCCAGTCGTTGCCGAGATAGACGCCGGTGCCGACGCCGAGCACGCCCACGTTCGCCCAGCCCGGATCGTCGGTCGGCGCCGACGTGTTGCCGGTGCCGGTGAGCGTGTTGATGACGACCGCCCGGGCCGTGCCGACATGGAGCCACGGCAGGCAGGCGGCGAGGGCAGCCACGTGAAGCGTGAGCCGCGGCTGGTGCCACCTGCCGCTGTGCGTCCGTGTGAGCGTCTGCATCCTGGCACCTCGTGGGGCAAGCCTGACGCCTCCATGATTTCCCGGCGGCGGCGGCAAGGGAAGCCGTGGGCGCTGAAACGGGACAAACCAGCGGCTCCAATCGGAAAAATGTGCCCTGGGTCCCCCCGTCGGTCGCAAGCCGCTGCCGGGCGGCGCGTCGCGGCTGACCGACCGATTGCTCGACTCGGAGGTCCCCTGGCGGCCGCAGGTCGTCGATTTCGCGATGGTCACGGATGACAACTCCCGTCGCCGGGCCTGCGAGGGTCGAGAAGTATGGCGTCCGGCGAGTTAGGCCGTGAGAACCTGCGTCGTGCACTCGAGGGGCCGGCTGCCATGGTGATCAAGGTGGTTGACGTCTCGGGCCGATCTGGATACTGTACGTGCGTACATACATTGAGGCGGCGGGCCGGGGCGGCCCGTGGCGGAGGCGGCGATGGTGACCTTCACCCCCACGAAAACGATTGCGAAGAACGGGCCGGGCGCGCCGGCAGCGGCCCTCGTGAGCGGCGGCGACCTGCTCGTGCGGGAGCGGGCCCGGCCGGTGGTGTCCACGGGCTTTCGGTCGCTCGATGCCCTGCTGCCGGCCGGCGGGGTGCGGCCCGGAAGCCTCGTCGAGTGGCTTGCCGAGGGCGACACCGTGGCCACCGGCGGCGGTGCGGCGACGCTCGCGGTGGCGGTGGCCTGCCGACTGGCGGCGGCCGGTGATGGCACGGGCGCCGGCGGTGATCGAGCCAGGCCGCGGACGATCGTGGTGGTGGATCGTACCGGCTGGTTTCATCCGCCGGCGGTGCTGCCGTGGCTGGGCAGCGAGCGCAGGCTCGTGGTGGCGCGCGCCTCGCGCGACGACGACGAGATCTGGGCGATCGATCAGGCGCTTCGCTGCACCGGCGTGGCGGCGGTGCTGGCATGGCCGCGGGCACGCATGGGCGGAGCGAGGCCGGGTTCGCGGCAGGGCGGCGCGAGCCAGCAGTGGTCCACTGCGATGCGCCGCTGGCAGTTGGCTGCGGCGTCGAGCGGCGCCATCGGGCTCTTCGTGCGGCCTCGTGTGGCACGTGGCGAGCCTTCGTGGGCCGAGGCGCGGATCGCCGTGGCGGCCCAGCCCGGCGGCACGCTGACGGAGCGACGGCTGCGGCTGACGCTGGCCGGGGGCAACTGGTCGGCTGCCGTCGCCGAGGGCCAGCAGGCAGTCGAGGTCGTGCTCGACGTGGTGCGAGGCGTTGCCGGCACGTCGCGATCCGGCATCGGGATGGAGGTGGGCAGGATGGGGATCGGAAGGAGTGGTGCCGCATGCCTCGCTTCCTGACGATCTGGCTGCCACGATGGCCTGTGCAGCGGCGGCTGCTTGCGAATCCCGAGCTCCGTCGAGTGCCGGTGTTCGTCTGCCACCGTGAACGACGGGGCATGATGACGGTGGTGGCGTGGGCCTGGGCGGAGCCTCCGCCGGCCGAACGGCGCAAGAGCATCGTGGCGGGCCGCAGCAGCCAGGCAGTGATTCCGCCGGGCATGTCGCTGGCCGAGGCAATGGCCGTGCTCGCGGTCGCACATGGCTCGCGGGCCTGCCACATCGCCGAGGTGCAGCCCGACGATCCGGCTGCCGATCGCGAGGCACTCGAAAGGCTCGCACGCTGGTGCCGGCGGTTCTCGCCGATGGTCGGCATCGAGGAGGTGGCCGGTGGCATGCCGGAATGCCTGCACCTCGACGTCGCGGGCACGGCAGGCTTCTTCGGCGGCGAGGAATCGCTCGCCCGCACGGCCGTGTGGACGCTCGCCGCCCGTGGCCTGCATGCCCGGGCCGCGATTGCCGACACGCCCGCCGCGGCCTGGGCGGCGGCGCACCACACCGATGCCGTCGCCTCGAGAACCGCACCTCGCGGTGGCGGGGCCTCGACGGTGGTTGTGAGGCGGGTTGCCGCAGGCTCGTCATCGCCCGGCGTGCGGCTGGCGTCGCGACGGCGGAGCCGCTGGGCCGTGGTGCCGCGGGGCGAGGCGGCGACGCTGCTCGCCGAACTGCCCGTGGCGGCTCTCCGCATCGACGAGGCCATGGCTGCCGCGGTTGCCGAGGTGGGGATCGACACGATCGGCGGCCTGCTCGCCCTCTCGCCGCGGAGCCTGGCATCGCGGTTCCCTCCCCTGCTCTGCCGGCGGCTGGCGGAGTTTCGCGGGCAGGTCGCCGAGCCGATCGTGCCTCCCGGTGGCGACGCCTTGCCGCAGGAGTCGCAGGCGTTCGACTTTCCCGTGCGGTCGTCCGATCTCGCAGAGCACGAACTCATCGGGCTGATCGAGACACTCCTCGGCCGCTGCGTCGCGCCGCTCGTGGCCCGGGGCCAGGGCGTGCTCGCCCTGCAGATCCGGCTGGAGCACGGGGCCCGTTCGGCCACGGCGCCGACGGTGATCGACGTCGGGCTCTTCAGGCCGACGGCTTTGCGCGACCACCTCGTGGAGCTCGTGCGGCTGCGGCTCGCACGCCTGCGGCTGCCGGCCGAGATCGACGGTATCGCCGTGGAGGTGATCGCGGCCGGGGCGGTGTCGTGCCGGCAGCGGCTCCTGTTTGGCGGAGGCACGGGAGGTCTCGAATCGTCAGACGCCGATGCGGAGGTGGGGATGCTGCTCGATCGGCTCGCCGGCCGCCTCGGTCGGGCCGCCGTCTGCGAGCCGCAGCTCGTGGGCGATGTCCAGCCGGAGCACGCGTGGATCGCGGCGCCGCCGAGTCGTCCGCCTTCGCCGGTCGGTCGGCCTTCGCCGGCGGCGCGGGCCGAGGAAGGCGGCCGGCGCGACCGCGTGAGCCGCTCCGGCGCCCGCGGCTATGCGGCGCCGCGAGCCTTGCCCGCCGGCCGTCGGCCGATCTGGATGCCGCCGCAGCCGGTGCCGCTCGACGGGCCGGAGGGCGAGGTGATGGCGGTGGCGCCCGACGGACCACCGGGGCGGTTTCGGCTCGGCGAGGTGCTGCACCGCGTGGTGAAGGCCCACGGTCCGGAGCGAATCGAGACTGCCTGGTGGCGCGGGCCGACCGTCCGTCGCGACTACTACGTCGTGGAGACCGACTCGGGAGAACGCTTCTGGCTGTTTCGCCGGCTCCGCGACGGCGGCTGGTTTCTGCACGGGATGTTCGCATGAGTCGGGCTCGTGGAAATCTGAATCCGTGGTGGGGCGAGGGGCTGCCCGTGCCCCGTCGCCGGACGTTCGCTGCGGGCATCCTGCCCTCCGCTCACTCCATGCTGGCTGCGCTTCGCCATCGTGGCTTCGCTGGCCAGCAAGGCCGGCTCCGGAGCACGGGCAGCCCCTCGCAATGTTCTTGATTGAAAGGAGTGAGATCATGAGTGATGCCAGCGACATTGGGCCGCGGTATGCGGAGCTGCACTGCACGAGCAACTTTTCGTTTCTGGAGGGGGCGTCGCATCCGGAGGAGCTCGTGCGGCGGGCGCATGCCCTCGGCTACGAGGCGCTGGCGATCACCGATCGGGGCACGCTCGCCGGCATCGTGCGGGCGCATGCCGCCGCGAAAGATCTTTCGCTGAACTCGGCTTCAAACTTGGCGATCAAGCTGATCGTGGGCGCCGCCCTCGAGCCCGTCGACGCATCGCCGCTCGTGCTCTGGGCCGCCGATCGCACCGGCTACGCCAACCTCTGCCGGCTGCTGAGCAAGGGACACATACGCCGCGCGGAGGCCGGCGGCTCGGCGCCCGATCCGCGGGCCGAACAGGCCGCCGCCCGCTCCGGTGGCTGCCTGGTAACGCTCGACGACATTGCAGCGCACTCCGCCGGGCTGCTGGCAGGCGGCGTGATGCAGCATGGGCGTGGCGGGAGTTCATCTCCCGCCTCGGGCGATGCAGTACGCAGCCTCTCGAACTGGCGAGATGTGTTTGGCGACCGGCTCTGGGCGCTCGCCGAGGTGGCCCTCGAGGGCGACGACGACGACCGGCTCGAATGGCTCGATCGCATGGCGGAGCGGGCCGGCGTGCCGCTCGTGGCAGCGGGCGACGTGCGCTATCACGAGCGGTCGCGGCTGCCGCTCTTCGACGCCCTCGCGGCGGTGCGGCAGGGCAGCACGGTCGAGGCGATCCGCGACACGCTCCTGGCCAACGGGGAGCGGCATCTTCACGAGCGGCGGCGGATCGCCGAGCGGTTTGCGGCCCTGCCCACGGGACGCGGCACGGTCGATGCCGCCGGCCGGAGATTCCTCTGGCCGGCCGCCGTGGAGCGGTCGGCCGAGATCGCCGCCCGCTGCACGTTTTCGCTCGACGAACTGCGATACGAATATCCCGATGCCATCGTGCCCGCCGGCCGCACGGCGGCGGATCACCTCGCCGACCTCGCCTGGAAGGGCGCCCGCAAGCGGTATCCCGATGGCGTGCCGGAAAAGGTACAGGATCTCCTCCGGCACGAGCTTGCGCTGATCGCCGAACTCGGCTACGAGGCCTACTTCCTCACGGTGTTCGACATCGTGCGGTTTGCCCGCCGCCGCGGCATTCTCTGCCAGGGCCGGGGCTCGGCGGCCAACTCGTGCGTCTGCTACTGCCTCGGCATCACGTCGGTGGATCCCGCGCGGATGAACGTGCTCTTCGAGCGGTTCGTGAGCCGCGAGCGCCAGGAGGCGCCCGACATCGACGTCGACTTCGAGCACCAGCGCCGCGAGGAGGTGTTGCAATACATCTACGACACCTACGGCCGCTCGCGGGCCGCGATGACGGCCGAGGTGATCTCCTACCGGCTGCGTTCGGCCACCCGCGATCTCGCCAAGGCGCTCGGCTTCTCGCTCGAACGTGTCGAGGCGATCGCCGGGGTGATCGACGTGGGCGATGCATGCGAGGACCTGCCGACGAGGCTGGCCGAGGCGGGGCTCGACGCCGCGAGCGATGCGTGCACGAGGCTCGCGACGCTCGTCGGCGGCCTCGTCGGCTTTCCCCGGCATCTTGGCCAGCACGTGGGCGGCATGGTGATGACGCGGGGCGAACTCTGCGAGCTCGTGCCGATCCAGCCGGCCGCGAGGGAGGGCCGCTCGATCGTGCAGGGGAATAAAGACGACCTCGACGAACTCGGCATCCTGCATCTCGACTGCCTCGCCCTCGGGATGCTCACGGCGATCCGCCGGGCGTTCGATATCGTGAATGCTTCTGGAGGCACCGATCTCACGCTCGCCACCGTGCCC
>JBJTDZ010000031.1:0-5174 GCA_046092585.1 Pirellulales bacterium
GATTTCACCTTCGGCTACTTCACGGCGGTCGACACGCTCGGGGGCGAGATCCGCAACCTCCTTTACGATGCGGAGGCGAGCCGGTCCTACTTCCTCTGCGAGACGATGGGCCGCAGCGCCGGCTGGCTCTCCTACGGGGCGGCGATCGCCGGCGAGGCGAGCCTGGTGATCAGCGTGGAGGACATCCACGGCAGGTTCCGCGGCGATGAGACGATCACCGCCCCCGACGGCACCACGCGGGTGAAGCCCGTGATGAACATCGACGGGGTGGTGGAGCGGATCGTGAAGACGATGCGGGTCCGCGAGGAGCAGGAGGGCAAGCAGTACGGCGTGATCGTGATGGCCGAGGGCCTCGCCGAGTATCTGCCCGCCAAGGCGATCGAGGGCATCCCCCGCGACGAACACGGCCACATCTCGATCTCGCACGTCCAACTCGGTCGGATGTTCGCCAAGCTCGTGAGCGACGAGTTCAAGAAGCAGACGGGCCGGTCGCGAAAGGTGGTGGGCCTGCAGTTGGGCTACGAGTCACGGTGCGCGAAGCCGCACGCCTTCGACGTGATGCTCGGCAGCCAACTCGGCGTGGGCGGCTACCGGGCGCTCGCAGAGCGTGGGCTCAACGGCGTGATGGTGAGCGTCTCGGGGCAGCTCGACCTCAACTACGTGCCGTTCGAGGAGCTCGTCGACCCCAACACGCTCGTCACGGTCGTTCGTTACGTCGAGCGGGGCAGCGACTTCCACAAGCTCGCCCGGTTCCTCGAGACCTACGTCAACGAATAAAAGCCCAATCGCGTGAGCGATGGGGACCACGCCCAACGTGGCGCAGTCGTACCGCTTACGCGGTGACGCTTCCCCGACGCGGCGCTCACCGTGGCATCTGGACGCCCAATCGCGTGAGCGATGGGGACCGGTCACTTGCTCGTGAGCGTGCCCTTGGTGCTCGGGATGCCGGGCTGGCGGGGGTCGGGCTCGACGGCCATGCGGAGCGAGCGGGCCAGAGCCTTGAAGACCGCCTCGGCGATGTGGTGGCCGTTGCGGCCGTGGTGGAGCACGGAGTGAACGTTGGCGCCCGCCGTGGCCGCGAAGCTCTCCCAGAAAACCTCGACGAGCTGGGCGTCGAACGTGCCGATCGTGGGCACCGGGAAGTTCACGGCCAGGACACAGGCCGAGCGGCCGCCGAGATCGACCGCGGCGGTCACGAGCGCCTCGTCCATCGGGAGCACACAGTGCCCGTAGCGGCGGATGCCCCGGCGGTCGCCGAGGGCCTCGGCCACCGCGACGCCCAGGGCGCGGCCGACGTCCTCCACCGTGTGATGGCCGTCCACGTGGGTGTCGCCCGCGCAGGTGATCTCGAGGTCGACGAGCGAGTGCCCGGCCAGCAGCGTGAGCATGTGGTCGAAGAAGCCCACGCCCGTGCGGATCTCGGCCCTGCCCGTGCCGTCGAGGTCGAGCGCGAGGCGGATATCGGTCTCGGCGGTCTTGCGGGAGACGGTGGCGGTGCGGGGCATGGCGTGGCCGGGGATGAGAGGAGTCGGGAGTGGCGTGGCGTCAGAGCGTCTTCATCACGGCAAGGAAGGCGTCGATCTCGTCGTCGGTGCCGACGGTGATCCGCAGGCCGTCGCCCCAGCCAGCGTAGTTCATGTAGCGAATGAGCACACCCTGGCTCTTGAGGGCCTCGTAGACGGGCCGGTGCGGCCGCTCGGGATGCGTGCACCACACGAAGTTGGCCTGGCTCTCGAGGGCGTCGTAGCCGAGGCTCCGCATGGCGTCGGTCAGCCGGCGGCGGGAGGCGATGATCCGAGCGCGGTTGTCGGCGAGCCACGCCTGGTCGTCGATCGCCGCTGTAGCCGCCGCGATCGAGAGGGCGTCGCAGTTGTAGGAATCCTTCACCTTCAGCATCTGCTCGATCAGGGCCGGCTGCGCCACGGCGAACCCGAACCGCAAGCCTGCGAGGGCATACGACTTCGAGAACGATCGCGTCACGATCACCCGCGGATTTTCCTTCACGAGCGCGAGGCAGTTGGTGTCGGCGAAGTCGCCGTAGGCCTCGTCGACCACGACGGCGCAGGCGAGACGGTCGGCGAGGGCAGCCACGCGGGCCGGCGGGAGGAGCGTGCCGGAGGGGCTGTTGGGGTTGGCGATGATCGCCAGCCGGAGGTCGTCACGAGGGGCGGCGAACTCGTCGCCGAGCGACCAGTCGCGTCGATACTGGATCTCCTCGCAGGCCGCTCCCTGGATGCCGGCGAGCGTGCGGTAGAGGATGTAACTTGGGGAGGGCATCCGCAGGCATTCCCCCTGCCCCACGAACGTACGCACCAGGATCGTCAGCAGGTCGTCGCTGCCGTTGCCGCAGATGATCCAGTCGGGATCGACGCCGATCACCTCGGCGGCCCGCCGGCGAAACGCCGTCGCCATCGGGTCGGGATACTTGGCGAGCGTGCGGCCGGAAGCGGTGCCGGCCAGCGCCCTCGCCACGGCCGGAGACGGCGCGTAGGGATTCTCGTTGGTGTTGAGCTTGATCCACTTGCCCCCCTGCGGCTGCTCGCCGGGCACGTAGCCGGCCAGCGCGGCGATCGCGGGGCGCACGAGGCTCTCGGCGGCGGGCGTGGGCGGCACGGCAGGCATGATGCGAAGTTTACATCACGTCCTCGTGGCCGGCCGCAGAGCCGTCACCGCCGTCACGACCGCTCCAGGCGGACCTCGACGCTGCGGCGGTGGGCGGTGAGCCCTTCAGTGTCAGCGAGCCGGCGGATGTCGTCGGCCATTTCGGCAAGGTCATCGCGACCGAGTCGGATCACGCTGCCACCCCGCAGGAACTCGTTGGCCGAGAGGCCTGCCGCGAACCGCGCGGTGCCGCCGGTGGGCAGCACGTGCGAGGGCCCGGCGGCGTAGTCGCCCGAGGCCACGGGGCTCCAGGGGCCGAGGAAGGCGGCCCCGACGTGGCGGATGCGGGCGAGGGCCGCATCGGGATCACGCGTGTCGATCGAGAGGTGCTCGGGCGCCAGTTCATTGGCGAGATCGGCCGATTCGGCGTCGCTCCGCGTGACCACGATCCCGCAGAAACGCCGGAGGCTGTCGCGGGTGAGGTCGCTGCGTTCGAGCACCGCCACCCGCTGCTCCAGGGCCGTCGCCACGGCGTCGGCGAGCGGGCGGCTGGCCGTGAGCAGGATCGCGGAGCCGGGGGAGTGCTCGGCTTGGGCGAGCATGTCGGCAGCGATGTATTCGGGGTGGCCCGCATCGTCGGCCACGATCACGATCTCGCTGGGCCCGGCGATCGAGTCGATCGACACATCGCCGTAGACGTGCTCCTTGGCCAGGGCCACGAAGAGATTGCCGGGGCCCACGATCTTGTCGACCCGGGGCAGCCCCTCGACGCCGTAGGCCATGGCCGCCACGGCCTGGGCGCCGCCGGCCCGCATCACGGTGGTCACGCCGAGCTCGTGGCAGGTCGCGAGCACATGGGCATTTTCGGAGCCGAACTTCGTGGGCGGAGCGACGACCACGATCTCCTTCACCCCGGCCACGCGGGCCGGCACCACCGTCATCAGGAGCGTGGAGGGATAGGCGGCCGCGCCGCCGGGCACGCACACGCCCACGCGATCGAGCGGCAGGTAGCGCTGCCGCAGGGAGCCGCCCCCGGCGAGCTTCACCTCGACATCGCGGGCGAGCACGGCCGACTGAAACCGCTCCACGCGGTCGCGAATCCGGCGGATTGTCGCCAGGAACGCGGGCTCGGCCGACCGGTGGGCCGCGGCCAGTGCATCGGGCGACACGAAGAGGGTGTCGGCCGTGTGGTCGGCCCCGTCGATCCGCCGCGAGTAATCGAGCAGCGCCGTCAGGCCCTTGGCTTTCACGTCGCCGCAGATCCGCTCGACCACCTGACGGGGCGAAAGCGGCTCGCCGAACACGTCGATGGTCTTCTGCCGCCCGGCGGGGCTGATCACGTCGCCCTGCGACACGAGTTTCCCGCGGAGGGCATCGAGCCGGCCGCGGCCGTCGGCCGTGCCGAGGTCGATGCGTTCGCAGATGGCGGTAGTTGCGGGAGCGGAGGCAGACATTCCGCTCAAATGTACCCACGCCGCGACGGCTGGCGAGGATGAATCACCGGACGCGGGGGGCGGTGGCAGCCACGGCACGCGCCTCCCCGCCGAATCGGGTTGCCCAGCGATCCGCGAGCCATCCGGTGTCCGGCCCGTTCTCCGCCGCAGTGGCCTGCCCGGCAATCTGGCGAACGAGCGCCACGCCGCGGGCGACAATCGGCGGGAGAGAACCAGCGGGCCGGTCACCAAAGACGGGGTCGGGGGCCGCGCCTGCCCTGGCCACGCGGGTGTCGGCGAGTCGACCGTCGAGGGCCACGGCCCTGGCGAGAGCGGCATCGGCCTGCCGGCCGTCACCGAGCGCCACGAGTGCGATTGCCTGGCGGATGAACGTGTCGGGCTGGTCGGCGGCCACGGCGGCCGCACGCCGGTAGGCATCGGCCGCGCGGCGGATCGCAGCGGGATCGCCGTCGGCCTCACGCAGATGCCGGTCACCGATCGCCACAAGCCGCGCTGCCCGCAGGCGGGAGGTGGCGTTGCTCGCGCGAACTGCCTGCCGCGGCTGGCTCGCGACGGCCGTGGCCGCGGGAGCGAACTGTGTGCGCGGCCGAGGCGACGTCGCCGAAAATCCGGGCACGATCACGGGGCCGCCGATCGCCGGAAAGGGCACGAGGCCGCCAGAGAAAAACGCCCCCCCGGCCGGCGCCGAGAGGGAGACGGAGTCGTACGACGAGTACCACGACGTGCCGTACCACGCGGGCCAGCCACCGCCCCAGCCATACACGGGCCAGCCGCAGGCACCATACGCCGGCGCACACCACCGCGAGCGCCAGCCCCACGGCCGGCAGCCCCAGCCTCCGCCCCAAGAGGCCCGCGGCGCACACCAGCCAAGCCCACCCCAGCGCGGACCGCACCAGCCGCCCCAGCGAGGCCCGCACACGGGCACCGCCGGGGCACACAGTGCCGGCTGTGCGAAGCTGTAGCCGGCATAACTGCCGTAGGAGAAGTTCGGGTAGCAGGCCTGCGCGACGGCCTCCCGGCCCCCAAAGACGGGGTCGGGGGCCGCGCCTGCCCTGGCCACGCGGGTGTCGGCGAGTCGACCGTCGAGGGCCACGGCACTGGCGAGAGCGGCATCGGCCT